>CAMYKD010000047.1 GCA_947258885.1 uncultured Kiloniellales bacterium
GCCCGGGCACCAGGTCGGCAGCGACTTGGAGCGGTAGGCGAGGTGGCCGTCGCTGCGGATCTCCTCGAGCTTCTCTTCGAGATAGACGGGCCTTAGGAGTTCGTTCACGGCTTGGGCTCCTCGGTTTCTCGGGTCAGGCCGCGGCCCGGCCCTTGGCCAGCGCGCGCACCTGCTCGAGGATCTCCTCGACCTGCATCGGCGCGCCGGTCACGCGGTTGAGCCGGCTGAGCGGCCGGCCGAGCTGCCCGCTCACCAGATTGGCCAGCTGGCCCTCGTAGTTCAGCTCGGGCACCAGCACCTCCTTGCAGTCGGCCAGGAAGCCGGCGATCGGATCGACCGGCAGGGGCGAGAGCATGACGACCTTCATGGCCGAGCAGCGGATGCCCTCGGCTTGCGCCGCCATCATGGCCTCGAGGCTCTCGCCGAAGGTCGAGCCCCAGGCCAGGATGCCGACGTCGACCGGACCCTCGTCGCCGAAGCGCTTGCAGATGTTGAGGTCCGGATGCGCGAGGGCGCCCTCGAGCTTCCGGTGGCGCTTGGCGCTCATCCGCGTGTGCATCTCGGCGCTGTCGCTGGGCCGGCCCAGCTCGTTGTGCTCGAGGCCGGTCACCGTGTGCATGCCGCCGGCCTCGCCCGGCACGGCGCGCGGGCTGACGAAGTCGTCGGTCAGCTGGAAGCGCTGGTAGGCCTGGCCGGGGTCCTGCGTCTTGACGCCCTTCGAGCAGTTCGGCTCGAAGATGTTGTCCTTGGAGAAGACCACGGTCTCGTAGCGGTTGGAGAGATAGAGGTCGAGCAGGATGACGACCGGCGTCTGGAACTTCTCGGCCAGCTCGAAGGCCTTGCCGGCGCAGCGGTAGCAGCCCTCGACGTTGGTCGGCGCCAGCACGATGCGCTGGGCGTCGCCGGCGCCGCCGAAGACCGCGAGGTTGAGGTCCGACTGCTCGGTCTTGGTCGGCATGCCGGTCGAGGGCCCGCCGCGCTGGCTGACGAAGATCACGCAGGGCACCTCGGCCATCACGCCGAGCCCCAGCATCTCGACCATGAGCGCCAGGCCCGGGCCCGAGGTCGCCGTGGCCGCCCGCGAACCCGCGTAGCCGGCGCCGATGGTCGCCGCGATGGCCGAGATCTCGTCCTCGGTCTGGAGCAGCCGGGCGCCCGCCTTGGGCATCTCCACGGCGAGCCGCTCCATGATCGTGGTCGCCGGGGTGATCGGATAGCCGAAGAAGGTACCGATGCCGGCGTCCAGGCAGCCCTGCACCACGGCGCCGTTGCCGGTCATCATCACGGTATCGGCCCCCTCGGCGACGTGCGAGGGCGGCCCGAGCGTGACGTCGTCCAGCTTGAAGTACGCACCCGCCGCCTCGAAGCCGGCGTCGAAGGCGCGGATGTTGCTTTCGCCCACGACGGCCGCCTTGGTCTTGAACTTGTCCGCGATGATCTCGTGGAAGGCCGCGACCGGCAGGCCGTACATTTGGGCCAGGAATCCGAGCACGACGATGTTGCGCGAGCGGCTGCTGCTGGTCGCGCGCTCGCAGACCTCGCGCTGGGCGAGGCCATAGGGGATCTGGCCCGGCTTGACGTGGGCGCTCATGTGCCGGCCCTCGCCGAGCCGCGCGATCGGCGCGTTCTCGAAGATCACCGCGCCGAAGTCGCGCACCTCGCCGACGTGCTCTATCGCGTGGCTGTCGTCGAGCGAGACCAGGACGTCCGAGCGGCGCTTCAACGAGTAGACCTGTTCGGTGGTGACGCGGACCCGCGCCACGCACTTGCCGAAGCCGCGGATCTCGGCCGGGTAGAGGTCGAAGGCGATGACCTTGTAGCCGGCTCGGGCCATGGCGCGCTTGAGGATGTCGCCCGCCGCGATAGTGCCGTCGCCGGCCGAGCCGCAGATGATGATCTGGAGGTCGGTGCTGTCCATCGCAGAGGGTCCCAGTCCTAGTCGTGCTGCCAGAAGGGCGAAGCGATGTGGCCGCCCTTGTCGAGGTAGAGCTCCTCGTCGCCGATGCTGACGAAGGGCTCGTCCTCGCCGGTCATGTTGCGGGCCGCGACCTCGCCCATGGCGCGGACGTTGTTCCAGCCGTAATAGAAGCGGTAGGCGTTCTCCTCGGCCGACCAGATCTGGCAGACGTCGCCGGCCGCCCAGATCCGCTCGTTGGTGGTGCGCAGCTGCGGGTTGACCAGCAGGCCGCGCTCGATGTCGACGCCCGAGCTCAGCATGAACTCGACCGAGGGCACCAGGCCGCAGAAGGGCATGACCACGTCGCCGAAGACCTCGCTGCCGTCCTCGAAGACCAGGCAGCGCGCCGGCATGCCCTTGGGCCCCTCCTTCACGCTTTCCAGCTTGGCGCCCGCGTGGACCTCGATGCCCAGGCGCTCGAGGGCCTCGAGGTACTTGCCGCGCTGGTCCGCCGCCACCCGGTGCGGCCAGAAGGTATAGTCGTTCACCACCAGGGTCACCCGGTAGCCGGTCTCGAGCAGCGTGCGCGCCAAGTCGAGGCCGATCATGTCGCCGCCCAGCATGACCACGCGCCCGCCCTCGGGCAGCAGCTCGTAGACCGTCATGGCGGATTCGAACGTGGCGAAGCCGTTCATCAGGTGCCGGTAGTCGGTCAGGTCCTCGGGCAGGTAGCCGCTGCCGCCGGTGCAGACCACGACCCGGTCGAAGCCGATCTCCTCGTTGTGCGCGAAGGTCAAGGTGCCGCGCTGGCCGTCGACGTTCGTGACCCGGGAGTCGCGGCGCAGCGTGATGTGGCTCTTGTCGTAATGGGCGGGCGGATCGACCAGGATCTCCCGCCAGTCGCGCACGCCGCGGAACACCTTCGGCAGGTCGTAGCGGTTGTAGAACGGCAGGCGGCTCATGGTGATCATGGTGATCCGGCAGTCGGGATCGCGCTCGCGCAGGATCTCGGCCGCCCGGTTGCCGGCGATGCCGATGCCGATGATCACGTGGTGCGTGCCCTTGGCCATGGCTCAAACGTCCCGGACGACGATTTCGTTGCGGCTGATCGAGATGCAGCGCGTCGGGCAGACCATGAAGCAGGCGCCGCAGCGGATGCACTCGTTGTTGTCGATCCAGATCGCCTCGACGTGGTCCCACTCGTGGGCCTCGGCCAGCTCGCCGTAGGTGCCGTCGGCCTTGATCTCGACGCCCTCGACCAGCTTGATGCAGTTCTTCGGCGCCACCTCGATGCAGGCCCGGCAATAGATGCAGTTGTCGACGTCGATCTCGTACTTGAGATTGCACAGGTAGCAGCGCTTGGCCTCCTCGAAGGCCAGGTCCTCGCCGAGCCCGGTCTCGACCTCCCGGTCCGGCTCCTGGAAGCGCTCGGCCAGGGCCGCGGTCGGCATCTCCTGGCGCGGGATGAAGTCGAAGGCACGCTCGCGCAGGGGGCCCTCGACCGGCTCGATGCGCACCACCTCCTTGCGCCGGACCCGGCCCATCAGCCAGGTGTCCAGGCCGAGCGCGACCTGGCGGCCGTGGCCGACCGCCTCGATCACGGTCGCGGCGCCGCTGACGTAGTCGCCGGCGGCGAACAGGCCCTCGACCGAGGTCATGCCGCCCTCGCCGACCTGCGCGTTGCCCCAGCGGTCGAGCTCCAGCTCGACGTCGAGGTAGTCGTTGACCGTCTTCTGGCCGATCGCGACCAGCAGGGTGTCGCAGGGCTCGACGAACTCCGAGCCCTCGATGGCGATGGCCTGGCGCCGGCCGCCCTCGCGCCAGCCGCCGAGCCGGTTCTGCACGAAGCGCACGCCGGTCAGGGCCCCGCTCTCGTCGGTCACCAAGCCGACCGGCGAGCGCAGCCCGACGATCTTCGCGCCCTCGCGCTTGGCCTCGAAGATCTCGTCCTTGGTGACCGGGATGTACTTCTCGGTGGTGCGGATGTGGATCGTGATCTCCTCGGCGCCCAGGCGCCGCGCTACGCGCGCGCAGTCGAGCGCCGTGAAGCCGGCGCCGACCACGGCGACCCGTCGGCCGACCGTCTTCTTTTCGCCGCGGTGGTGCTCGACCAGGAAATCGAGCCCGTATTCCACGCCCGGCGTGGTCCGCACCGGGTCCTCGCCCTGCCCGCCCGTCTCGCCGCGCAGCGGCAGGGGGATGGCGGCCATGCAGCCGGTGCTGAGCAGCACCGCGTCGAAATCCGCGAGCAGCCGGGACAGCGCGACCTCGCCCTCGCCCGTGCCGACCGCGACCCCGGTCTTGAGCTCGACGCCGAGGCGCAGCGCGTTGTGCAGTTCGACCTTGAGGATCTCGCGCGGCAGGCGGAACTCGGGGATGCCGTAGCTCAGCATGCCGCCCGGGTCGCGCTCGCGCTCGAACATCGTGACGTCGTGGCCGAGCAGCGAGAGGTCGTGAGCCGCGGCGATGCCGGCCGGCCCGGCGCCGACGATGGCCACGGTCTTGCCCGAGGGGGTATAGAGGCTTTCGGTGATGCGGTGGCCGGCGGACTTCAGGTCGCTGGCCGCGCGCTTGAGGTGGCAGATGTTGACCGGCTCGCCGTTGCCCGGCCAGCCGTGGCGGCAGACGTCCTCGCAGGGCCGCGAGCAGATCCGCCCCAGGATGCCCGGCAGCACGTTGGCCTCGCGGTTGATCTCGTAGGAGCCGCCGTACTGCTTCTCGATGATCGCCCGGATGTAGCCCGGGATGTTGGTGCCGGCCGGACAGGCGGTCTGGCAGGGGATGTTCTCGCGCACCCAGCCGACGTCGCGCGGGTCCTCGGAATAGTAGACCTCGCCACGGGCCGGGGCCCGGACCTCCCCCTCGTCGCGTCCAACTCGAGCGCCCCGCGGGTCGTTGCGCATCTTCCCTCGCTCGGGCGCGATCGCCAAACGCCCAGCACACCTCGTCAAGAACCTGATACGGCAGGCTTCCCGTACCAGGATGCTAGGGCCGAGTATCGCGCCCCACCTTGATGCATGTCAATTTCGCCGGGCGGTCAGCAGGTGTGCGAGACCGCCGCACGTCATCGGCCGCTTGAGCGGTTCGTGGCCGAGCTTTGCTTTGATCGACTCCACAGGCGGCGTTAGGCTGGCTGCCGGGAAGCCAAATCGGGACCACCAGTCGAAGAATCTTTTCGCCGCTGGCGGGCACGCACCGGTACGTACGACTTCAAGGGCGGGTGCTGCAGGGTGATGGTGATGGAAGCGAGCGAGACGACCAAGGCGGCGCGAGGCCGCGCACCGCGCGGGTCGGGACCGGCGCCGCCCTTCGGCGTGCAGTTCCCGATCCTGTTCATCGTGTTCCTGTTCTTCGCCGCGGGCGATCTCTTCGCGCTCCATACCATCAAGTTCGGCGAGGGCAAGTACCTGGCCTATCGCGCCACGTTTCGCGAGGCCGCGGCGACCATAACCGGGCGGGAGGAGCTGAGACCGGAAGCCGATGGCGCGACCGATGAGACCACGGAAATCCGCAACGGGACGCAGACGCGCCAGTCAGCGCGGCCCGGCCCGGTCGCGTTCATCGTCTTCGGCATCCTCTACCTGCCGGCCCTGATCCTCACCCTGTGGCGGCGCGACTGGCCCGCCTTGGGTTTCGGCATGGCGGCCCTGCACGCGCTGGGGCTGGCGATCCTGAACGGCCATCTCGCACTGGGTCTGGAGCAGTACGTAAACTATGCCTTCGGCATGGCGCTGCCGGTCTCGTTCGGCTGGCTGGTCCTCCGCGGCAAGGTCTGGTCTCGGGCCCACGGCGGGTTGCTGGTCGTGACCTATCCCTTCGTGCTCGCGATCTCGCCCGCCGACGGCAGCGTGCTGTGGACCCAGGTGCTGCCGTTCCTGAGTTTGCACCTGTCTTTCGTCCTGCTCCTGCTGCTGCTGCGCACGGTCTGGCTGATCTTCGTCGAGAACCTTTATGTCGTGCGCCAGCTGGGCCTCGAGGAATTCGGGCGCATCACAGGGCGAACGCTGCAGAAATGGTCGCCCATCCTGCTCTTCGCGCTGCCGTATTTCATATTGAGCTACGCGATCGAGAGGGAGGTGAAGCTGACGGCCTACGAGCAGCGGCTGATGCGCGCGCAACTCGGGGCCAGTGCCGGCTTGCTCACCCGGGTCACGGCGGCCGACGCGGCCTGCCCGCAAGAGCAGGCCGCTCGCCCGGTGAGAGACGACGGGTCCGACGGCACGACGCTCGCGTGGCGCGACATCTCCGGCCGGGACCTCGAGGCCGATACGCTGCGCGCGATCACGGCGCATTTCGAGGAGAAGATCGCGGAGTGGTGCGGCCTGATCGGCGAATACCGCGCCGAGTTGAGCAATCGCGACCCAAGGAAGTTCTCGCATTTCGTGGGCGAGAGCTACGACCGGGTGTTCACGCCCGGGCTGGGGCTGAAGCCGCCGAAGCATCGCGGGTTCTGGTCGTTCATCACCAAGCCCGCGGCCCAGGCAACACAGAACGCCGTCGAGCAGGCTTACAACCGCAAGCACCGCGCGACGCGCAAGAACCTGGTCCGCGAAGCCGACAAATACGAGCGTGATTTGCAGCAGGGCAAGATGAAGGCGGAGCAGATGCTGAACGAATTCGAGGCGCAGGGCATCGCCGCGCTGGTCGAGGCGCGGAAAGCCACCCTTGCCTCTGTGCAGGGCGGATTCTTCATCTCGCGCGCATTCGACTGGCTGAGCTTTCTCCTGCTCTGCGTGCTCTGCGTGCGGACGCTCTTCTATGTCTTCTCCCGCGTCGCCTGTGCTCGGGACGCCGGCACCTTCATCACGCTGGGCGATCCCGAAGGGCAGGCCGACATGCCGACGGGCGAGATCGCGGGCCGGGGCGCCAAGTTGAGCCTGACGATGAACCCGGGCGAGACCTTCTATGTCGCGAGGCGCTTTCAGCCCCATGGCAAGGCGCCAAAGTACGCGCTGCCCCAGTCGAGCGCGGCGCCGCTCTCGCGGCTGCGAAACGGGTGCTACACGATGAACGCCTTCACGCGACGCGAGGGGCGCGCGCCGATCCAGATCACCGCGACCCGCGGCGCCCAGTTCGTCGAATGGCAGCTGGCCGAAGGCGAATCGGTCGTCTTCTCGTATCGCAATTTCGTCGGAATGTCGGCGGGCGTACGCCTGTCGGCGCTGATCAGCGCGCGCGTCACCTCGCAGGTCTTCGGTCGGTTCATCTTTCCCACGGCCACTGGCCCCGGAAGGCTGATCCTGATGACCGAGGGCGCGCCGCATGTCGGCGTAACCGAGGCAGAGGTCTTCAGCATGCCGCCGAGCCGGCTCGTCGCCTGGCAACAGTCGGCGCGGTTCCACATCGACTCGGAGCTGGCACTTCTGGACATCTATTTCAGCGAGGCCTACGTCGAGCCCGAGGTGCAGACCGCGCTGGTCATGGATGTCGACCGCCAAGACGGCTTCGGCACCGGGCTCGTGCGCTTCGTTCGCCGCTTCCTCTTGCCGGCCTGACGGTGAGCCTACGAGCGACGTCAAGATCGGACGAGATCGGGTCCTGGCTACGCATTAAGGTTCCGAGGGCCTGCGGACCGCGCGCGCTGTGCCCCTGAAAGCCGACCTGTTTTGAGAAAGGGAAAGGGGTCAGGTCTTGTTTTAATGTTTTTTATCTGTCCGCGATCGCCAATGGCCGGGCGTTGAGAATGGGTGGGCGATAGGCCACTTGGCGGGCCGCCTTAGGCAGCGGCGCTGCGCGCCCGGGGAGACCGATCAGGCGACGGTCGGGCAGCGTGATAGAATCACTTAAATCAAGACCTGACCCCTTCGCCCGCCGGCGTATCCGCCGCCCCTACCGCACGACGCAGGGCCGCGCGGGCGAGCAGGCGCGTGGAATCGAGCGTCGGCAGCGACGAGTTCGTGTCGTCGACGATCAACGGCAACTCCGTGCAGCCGAGGATCACCGCATCGCATCCGGCCAGCTTCATTCGGTCGGCGACCTTCCGGAAATAGGCGGTCGCCTCCGGCTTGAACACGCCGCAGACCAGCTCCTCCATGATGATGCGGTCGATTTCGTCGCGCTCGGCGGGACCGGGACGCAGGAACGCCAAGCCGCGCGCCGCGAGCGTCTCCGGGTAGACCTCGCTATCGACAAGCCACCGTGTTCCCGTCAGGGCCACTCGTCGAAATCCGCGACCGGCCGCCTCGGCCGCGACCACCTCGGCGATATGCAGCCACGGCAACGGCGAGCGGGACGCGACATGCGGGAAGGCCTGATGGATCGTGTTGTCGGGACAGATCAGGAAGTCGGCGCCGGCATCCGCGAGCTTCTGCGCGGACGCGAGCATCAGCGCGCCAACGCCCTGCCAATCGCCCCGCTCGAGGCAAGCCACGTAGCCCGCGAGCGACGGCGTATGCATCGAGACCTCAGGATGGGCGTGCGGGCCGAGCAACGCCGCGCCTTCCACGCAGATCGTGCGGTAGCAAAGCGACGCACCCTCGGCCGAACAGGCCACGATGCCGATGTGCTGGGTCATGATGCCTGGTTTCCCGTACCCGAGACGCCACACACTATCGTGGTTTCCCGAGAGCTCAAAGGCGCCCCCGGGGCGACAGCGGGGGTCTTTCGCGTTAGGCTGCGGGGCGACGTGAGTCCTGCTGCCGTCAACGTTCGAGAGGTGTTCCCCGATGCAGTTCGAATCCTTGACCTTCAAGGGCCTCAGGGCGCGGCCAGTCGTCCTTGAGCTGAAACGGCCCGTCGTCGCGCGCATCGCCACGATTACCGACTGGCCGCTCGTCCTGATCGACCTCTACACCGAGGAAGGCATCGTCGGGCGCAGTTACCTGGAACCCTATGTCGTGAAGGCGATGCGCTATCTGGTCCCCGCGTTGAACGACCTCGCCGAGCTGCTCGAGGGCCGCAAGCTCGCGCCCGTCGAGCTCTACGACGCCGCGCGCAAGTCGCTCCACTTCGTCGGCTACCAGGGCCTGTCGACGATCGCCGTCTCCGGCCTGGACATGGCGGCCTGGGACGCGCTGGCCAAGGCGGCGGGCATGCCGCTCTGCGTCCTGCTGGGCGGGACCGTCGCGCCCGTGAAGGCCTACAACAGCAACGGCCTGTGGCTCAAGGAGCCGGAGGCGGTCGCGGCCGAGGCGGTTCAGCTGCGCGACGAAGGCGGATTTTCCGGCCTGAAGCTGCGGCTCGGCCGGGAGCGGGCCGAAGACGACCTGGCGACCATAGCGGCGGTGCGCGGCGCGGTCGGCGCCGACATGGAGCTGATGGTCGACTTCAACCAGGGCCTCACCCTCGACGAGGCCTTGCGGCGCTGCCACATGATCGACGACCTGGGGCTTGCCTGGATCGAGGAGCCCATCGTCTACGACAACCTCGACGGCTGCGCACGGCTCGCCGCCGACCTGAAGACGCCGATCCAGATCGGCGAGAACTTCTATGGCCCCCGCGACCTCCACACGGCACTCCAAAAGAAGGCCTGCGACCTCGTGATGCCGGACTTCATGCGGATCGGCGGCGTCACGGGCTGGCTGAAGGCGGAGGCGATCGCCGGCGCGGCGGGCATCCCCATGTCCACGCACCTCTATCCCGAGGTCGCCGCCCAGGTCATGCGGGTCACCGAGACCGCGCACTGGCTGGAATGGCAGGATTGGGCCGATCCCATCCTGCAGAAACCCTACGACATCCAAAATGGCCTGCTCCACGTTCCCGACCGGCCCGGCCTCGGCCTGGAGTGGAACGAAGAAGGCGTCGCCGCCAACCTGGCCAATCTCTAGCGGCGGCGTCGAACATTGGTAATTTCGGAATGTGTACAGACCCTTCGCGGCGACACCCGGCCGATGCGCGCCGGTCGTGTCCCAACAGGCCCGGCTCAATAGGATTTCGGCAGGTCGAGGGCGCGTTCGGCGAGGAAGTTGAGGGCCATTTGCTGGCTGACGGGGGCCAGGTAGGGGATCATGACCTCGCGCAGCAGCCGCTCGACGTGGAACTCGCGCGCGTAGCCCATGCCGCCGTGGGTCATGACCGCCTGCTTGCAGGCGTTGAAGCCGGCCTCGGCCGCGAGGTACTTCGCCGCGTTGGCCTCGATGCCGCAGGGGTGGCCGCCGTCGTATAGCCAGGCCGCCTTCATGGCCATCAGGAAGGCGGCCTCCAGCTCGGCCCAGTTGACCGCCAGGGGATGCTGTATGGACTGGTTCTGTCCTATCGGGCGCTGGAAGACCACGCGGTCCCGGGCGTAGCGGGCGGCCCGCACGAGCGCGTCCCGGCCGATGCCGATGGCTTCCGCGGCGATCAGGACGCGCTCCGGGTTGAGGCTGTCGAGGATGTAGCGGAAGCCCCTGCCTTCCTCGCCGATCCGGTCCTCGACCGGAATCCGCATGCCGTCGAAATAGATCTCGTTCGAATCGACGGCCTTCCGGCCCATCTTCACGATCTCGCGGACACTCGCTTTCTGGCGGTCGAGATCGGCGAAGAACAGACTGAGGCCCGCGGTCGGATCGGCGTCGTCGCGCGGCGCCGTGCGCGCCAGGAGCATGATCTTCTCGGCGACCTGGGCGGTCGAGATCCAGATCTTCTGGCCGTGCACCACGTAGTGGCCGCCGTCGCGCTCGGCCCTGGTCGTGATCCGCGTGGTGTCCAGGCCGGCGTTGGGCTCGGTGACGCCGAAGCACATCTTATAGGCGCCCTTGACGATCTCCGGCAGCCAGCGGCGCTTTTGTTCGTCGGAGCCGTGGGCGGCGATGGATTTCGGCCCGAAGACGTTCATGTGGATGGCGGAGGCCGCGGTCATCGCGCCGCCCGAGCCGGCCACCGTCATCATCATCAGCGCGGCCTCGGTCACCCCCAGGCCGGCGCCGCCGTAGGCCTCGGGCAGGGCGATGCCGAGCCAGCCCCCCTCGGCCAGGGCCTGGTAGAATTCTTCGGGAAAACCGCCGTCGCGATCCTTCTTCAGCCAGTAGTCGTCGTCGAAGCCGCCGACGACGCCTTGCACGGCATCGACGATCGCCTTCTGGTCTTCGCTCAGCGCGAACTCCATCTCCCGATCCTCCCTCGGCCTGCGGGCCCTGCGGCGCACTCGAGCCTATTCGCTCCGCCCGGCCTCTTTCAACCGGGCATCGGGGCTCCGGGGACACCGGGCTTCCCCGGCGTCCAAACGCGGTTCCCCTGGCGTCGGAATGACGCTAAAGTCCGGCGAATTTTCGCGGTTACCGGGGAGGAGGCTCGTTTTCCGACGGCGCTCCGGATACCAAAAAACCAAACCAGACAGGGAGAGGTTCACGATGAATACTTTAGTCAGGAAGGTCATGCTGGCCGGCGTGGCGGCGGCCGTGTTCGCCGGAGCCGGCCAAGCGGCCCGGGCCGCCGAGGTCGACGGGCCCGATCTCAACTGGGATTTCTCGCTCTGGGGCAAGCCCCGCGCCTTTACGGCCGGGATCGAGAAGCTGTCGGCCCTGGTCAAGGAGAAGACCGGCGGCAAGTGGCGGATGACGCTGCACTACGGCGGCGCCCTGTCCAAGTCCCGGGAGAACCTCGACGGCATCGCCGTCGACGCCTTCCAGGGCGCCATGTTCTGCAACTTCTACCACCCGCAGAAGAACCCGGCGCTGATGTCGCTGACCATGCCGTTCCTACCCATGAGCGACTGGGACAACAACCGCAAGATCCGCGACGCGGTCTATGCCCACCCGGCGGTGGTCAAGGAACTGGCCCAGTGGAACGCCATGACCTACACGTCGTCCTATCTGCCGCAGTACGAGTTCCTCGGCAAGGGCAAGCCGCCGATCAAGCTGGAGGACTGGAAGGGCATGACCGTGCGCGCCGGCGGCGGCGTCGGCCAGGCCATGAAGGTGCTGGGCGCGACCCCGACCAGCTCCAGCGCCACCGAGGTCTACACCGGAGTGCAGCAGGGCACCATGGATGCCGCCTCCTTCCCCTTTACCTACAGCCACGTGGCCTACAAGATCCACGAGGTGACCGAGTGGTTCACGGCCAACCTGTCGCCGGGGACCTCGGACTGCCCGCTGGTGTTCTCGATCAACGCCTATAACGACCTGCCCGGCCCGTACAAGAAGCTACTGGACGACGTGAAGGACGAGGTCGTGAAGACCCAGATCCAGGCCTACATCGACATCGACAAGAAGAACCTGCCGATGCTCAAGAGCAAACTCAAGGAGGTGCGCTACTCGGACGAGACGCTCGCCGCCTTCCGCGCCGCGGCCGGCAAGCCGGTGATCGATGCCTGGATCGCGGACAACCAGGGCAAGTTCGATGCGCGAGGGGTCATCGAAACCATCTTCAAGGCCGTGGGCCGGACCTACTAGGCCATCCTCTTGAACGAGCACACTCCGGGGACGGCCCGGCGCCGGTCCCGGGGGAACTCGAGCTGCATGTGGCGATAGACATGAACGACCTCTTCGGGCGGCGGCTGGCGCGCGCCGACGGCCTGCTTGCCACGGTCGAGAACGGCCTCAACCTCTTCGCCGGCGTGCTGATCTTCGGGCTGATGTTGCTCGGGGTGGCGCAGATCGTCCTGCGGACGGCGTTCCGCGCACCGATTTTCGGGTATATCGACATCGTCGAGGTCTCGATGGTCGGTTTCGCCGTGCTCGCGATCTCCTTCGTGCAAAGGGTCGGCGGCCACGTGCGCATGGAGCTTTTGGTGTCGCGTCTGACCGGGCGGCTGCACTGGCTGGCCGAGGCGGTCGGGACCGGATTGGGGATCTTCATAGTCGCCGTGCTCATCCCCTATTCCTACCGGCACTTCGAGCGGGCGCTGAACTTCGGCGACAGTACCATCGATATCGAGATCCCCACCTGGCCCGCCAAGCTGGTCGTGCCCTTCGCGCTGAGCGTCCTGCTGCTCCGCCTCTGCGTTCAGATGCTGGGTTACTGGCGGCTGATCGCCCACCCCGACCGTCCGCCCGTCGCGGTGCCGGTGTACAAGGACGTGGTGCAGCTGGCGGAGGACGAGATTCTCCATGCCGAGGAGGACATCGTCCACGAGCACCCGAGCGAACACCGCGGCGACGCGGACAGAGGCGGGGACCGGTGATGCCCGAGCTGAGCAACTTCACCATCGGCCTGCTCGGCGTCGGCCTCCTCATCGTCATGGTGTTCCTGGGCGTGCGCGTTTTCGTGGCGGCGGCGCTCACCGGCTTTCTCGGCCTGCTGGCGCTGAAGAACTGGAACGTGGCGGCGGCCATCGCCGGAACCATTCCCCATTCGAAATCCGTGACCTATCCGCTGTCGGTGCTGCCGCTGTTCATCCTGATCGGATTTCTCGCCTTCTACGCCGGATTGACCTCGCGGCTGTTCGAGGCGGCGCGGCGCTGGTTCGGCTGGGTGCCCGGGGGCCTCGCGGTGTCGACGGTCTTCGCCACCGCCGGCTTCGCCGCCGTCTCCGGGGCCTCGACGGCGACCGCGGCGGTGTTCTCGCGCGTCGCCATTCCCGACATGCTGAAGAACGACTACGACAATCGGCTCACCTCGGGCGTGATCGCGGCCGGGGGCACCCTGGCGTCGCTCATTCCGCCCTCGGCGATCCTCGTGATCTACGCCATCATCGTCGAGGAGTCCGTGGGCAAGCTGCTGCTGGCCGGGTTCCTGCCGGGTCTGGTTTCGGCGCTCATCTACGCCGGGCTGATCATCGTCATGTGCAAGATCAAGCCCGAGCTGGGGCGCCCGATCACGGGATTCACCTGGCGCCAACGCTTCGAGAGCCTGCCCGGGACCCTGCCCATCTTCCTGGTCGTCGGCATCATCTTCGGCGCGCTCTATACCGGCTCGGCGACGCCGACCGAGGCCGGGGCGCTGGGCGCCATGGTGGTCTTCTGTTTCTACGTGCTGCGGGCCTACCGGGAAAAGTCCCTCGGGCGGATGGGCGGCAAACTGCACGAGGCGCTGGCCGAGACCGCCAAGCTCACCGTGATGATCTTCACCCTGATCTGGGGCGTCTTCCTGTTCGTGCGCTTCCTCGGCTTCGCCGGCCTGCCCAGCGCCTTTGCCGACTGGGTGGTGACCCTCGACATGCCGCCGCTCTTGATCATGATCTGCATCCTGCTGGCCTATGCGGTGCTCGGCATGTTCATGGACGCCATCGGCATGCTGGTCTTGACCCTGCCCGTGGTCTACCCCGCCGTGATCGCGCTCGGCTACGATCCGATCTGGTTCGGCATCATCGTCGTCAAGATGGCGGAGATCTGCCTGATCACGCCGCCCATCGGCCTCAACTGCTTCGTCGTCGCCGGGGTCTCGCGCGAGCTCAGGGACGAGCGCGGCCGGTCGCTCGCCATCCCGCTTCAGGACGTCTTCCGCGGCATCGGCCCATTCTTCGCCGCCGACGTCCTCACCGTGGCGATCCTGCTGGCGGTCCCCGACATCGTGCTGTGGCTGCCCCGCACCATGGGCTAGGGAAAGATCATGAGAGCCTGCTGGTACGAAACCGCCGGCCCGGCCCGCGAGGTCCTGCAAGTCGGGGAGATGGCCAAGCCACGGCCCGGGCCCGGCGAGGTCTCGGTCCGCGTGGCCGTCGCCGGCGTCAACCCGACGGACGTCAAGCGCCGCTCCGGCCTGCGCGGGCCACTGCCCTTTCCCGCGATGACGCCGGGCTACGACGCCGCCGGTACGATCGACGCCGTGGGCGAGGGCGTGGCCGAAAGCCGGGTCGGCGCAAGGGTCTGGGTCTGGGAGGCGGCGCACGCCCGGCCCGGCGGATCGGCGGCGGAATTCCTCGTGGTGCCGCACAGCCGGGCCCTGGACCTGCCCGAAGGCGCCTCCTTCGCCGACGGCGCGTCTTTGGGGGTTCCCGCGCTGACGGCCTGCCACGGCCTGCTGCTGGGCGGCGACCTGTCGGGGCAGACCGTGATCGTCACGGGGGGCGCCGGGGCGGTCGGCAACTACGCGGTTCAGCTGGCCAAGCGCATGGGGGCCGTGGTCGTCGCCACCGCGCGCGGCGACGCCAAGGCCGCGGACGCCCGGCGGGCCGGCGCCGACCACGTCGTCGACCCGCGCAGCGAGTCCCTCGGCGAGGTGGCCCTGGACGCGACTGGCGGCAGGGGCGCACGCCACATGCTCGACGTGGACCTGGGCGCGCATATCGGCGAGGCTTGGCGGTATATCGCCGAGAACGGCTCGCTCGCGTCCTACGGCACCCAGAGCGACCCGGCCCCGGCCTTTCCCTTCGCCAAGTACATGTACCGCAACCTGTCGCTGCACGGCATCGCCGTCTTCAACATCCCGGAAGCCGCCAAGCTGGCCGCGGCGGCCAGCGTGCAGGACGCGCTCGAGGCCGGTCAGCTGTGGCACCGCGTCGACGGCGCCTTCCCACTGGCCCAGGTCGCCGCCTCCCACGAGCGCCAGGAATCGGGCCTCGCGCGCGGCAAGATCCTCATCGAAATTTGACGGCGCTTCTTGGAGTTGGCCGCGGGGGGTCCGGGTCGTTTCGGCCGGACCACGGCGGTCGTATGTTATCCTGTCGGAGGGCAAAGCTGTTGTCGAAGGGTCCCATGCGTCGCTTGATCGTTCTGCCGGTTCTGCTTCTTCTGTCCCCGCCTGTCGGCGGCTTGGCCGCCGGAGATGCCGCGGCCGCTTCGTCCCGGACGCCCCGCTATTCGGTCCAGGTCCGCGCGGTGCCTCTGGCGGAGAAGGCCGACGGCCTGGCGACCTACCGCGCGTTGCGCGACAAGGGGTACCTGGCCTATGTCGTCGAGGCCGAGGCCGCCGGCGCCAAATGGTTGCGGGTCCGGGTCGGCGCCTTCGCGACGCGCCGGGAGGCCGACTCGTTCGGCCGCACCTTGTCGGCGAAGGAGGGACTGGACCACTTCGTCACCGAGGCGTCGCTCAAGGTGCTGCACGCCGCCGGTGCGCGCGCCCTTCTGGCCGCCCCCGGCGCCCTGTGGATCCTCGACGAGGAGCGGGACCGCGAGATCCTGGACCTCGCCGATGCCGGGCAAGGTGACGGAAACGGACTGCTCGCGGTTCGGCCGGCGCCATCGCCCGACGGTCGGGGCGTCCTCTTCGTGTACCGCGACCGGCTCTATGGCGTGGACCTGGATGCCGGCGCCGCACGGATGCTGGCCGAGGAGGGAGAGTTCGACGCATACTTCCACGGGCAACGGCCGCTCCGGCTGCTCTGGTCGCCGTCCGGCCGCTATGTGGCCTTCGTCGATTTCGTCGATTTCGAGGCGCCGACCAGCCTCTGGGTGGTGCGCGCCGACGGCAGCGAGCGGCGCTGCCTGATCGACAACCGGGATCCCAGGTCGCAATCGGCCGTCAAGGACTTCATCTGGCACCCGACCGAGGACCGGATCCTGTTCATAGAAGGCTACGGCTTCGGCACGGTATCACCGGGCGGCAGCATCCATTCGGTGGACATGGACGGCAACGAAACGCCGGTGCTCGCGACCGGTGAGCGGATTCAATTCGTTGGCCCGATGCGTATCGATGACGATTTTCTGCACTACGGCAAGCTCACCTTCGACGAGCAATTCATCGACGCGACCCGCACCGAGGAGCGGTTGCCGATTTCCGGACTCTGAGCGCGGCGCACGGCTTTACGCGGCACCTCACCCCCCATGACCTAAACCGACATTTCCCAGATAACCTTCAAGTCCACGGCGATCGTGCCGAAATGGCGCCGCCACTGGTATTTTCCCCTCCGCAGCCATCCGACAGCCCGATTTTGGTGATTTGGCCGTGTTCGGAAGCCCATTCGGTGTGTGCATTGGCGATGAAGAGCCTATCCGGGATGCCGCCGGCCGCGACAGCAATACCCCCGATAGCTGAAGCAGGAGCCGGAAGGACGGCTTTCGACGGGTTCCCTCTGCTCGACCCCTGGCAGCCGACCCGTCTCGGGGCGAGCGGGCAGGGCCGGAGTTGACCCGAACCGGAGCTCAACCGCCGTGTCGCTCAACTTGAAAAACGCGCCCCTCGTCCAAATGTTTCATGCCAACATCGCGATCCGTCCGCGTGCGGTCGGGAACAGCAGGCCGCGCAAGGAGCGGGAGGGATTTCATGTCTGTCCGGGTGCTGTTGGTCAGTCTCGCTGGTATTCTCGTCCCGTCGCCGCCGGGAACGCGGGCCGCCTAGGCGCATGGCGCCAACGTCACGGTCGCGGACATCCAGACGGGCCGCCCCCTCGTATCCGCGGTCGGAGCACCGGTCGCGGACCCCGCCTCGGGACAAGTTGGCGACGATCGACGACCTGCGGCAAAATGTCGGCACGGGGCATGGGATTTCCACGAACCTGGAGGTACTCCGGGAAATGCCGGTTCGGATCTCTCAAAGGAATTTCGGCGTCGGATTCCAACCGCCTTTATTGGGAAATGCATGAAAAGCAACGTTTCTTCCCTGGGCAGTCAGCCCGGCTGGACCCTGCTCTTCGCCGCCTGGATCGTGGTCGCCAGCGCCACCCTCGGCAGCCTCTTCTTCAGCGAGGTCATGAGGGTTCCGGTCTGCGTGCTGTGCTGGTATCAACGAATTGCCATGTACCCCTTGGCCCTGATTCTCGCCATCGGCCTGTTCCCCTATGACCTCAAGGTCGTGCGATATGCCGGCGCACTGGCAGGCGTCGGATGGCTCACCGCCATGTTCCACGTCCTCCTGGTCGCCGGAATCATTCCGGAAAGGGTCCAGCCCTGCGTGCAGGGCATCCCCTGTTCGGAAACCCACATCTCTCTGCTCGGGTTCTTGAGCATTCCCGTCATGTCTCTCTTCACCTTTACCCTCGTTGGCGTCTTGTTGTTTTTCGCGCATAGGATGGAACCATCATGAATCGGAAGACCCTGTTCATCTCCGTCGCCGGGTTGCTCCTGCTGGCCTTTGCCGCTGCCGTGATGCTGTATCAACAGAGTGCATCCGAGAGCCGGAACCAAAGCGTGCTGCAGCGGGAAGGGGCCCCCGTCAAGGGACCCGACGACGCCAAGGTCACCATCGTGGAATTCTTGGACCCCGCTTGCGGGACCTGCCGGGACTTCTATCCCCTTGTGAAACGGTTGATCGACCAGTATCCGGGCAAGGTAAGAGTGATGGTGCGCTACGCCCCGCTCCACGCCGGCTCGGACCAAGTAGTCAGAATGCTGGAGGCGGCCCGCTATCAGGGTAAGTTTTGGCAAGCCCTGGAACTGTTGTTCCGCAGCCAAGATCGCTGGGTGGTCAACCACAGGTCCCAGCCAATGCGCGCTCTGACCGTCTTGCGCGTCCTGGGCTTGGACATGGAACGGTTTTCGGCCGACTTGAATCGTCCCGAGTTGGTCCAAACGATTCAAAGGGATGTTCAGGATGGTCGGACCCTCAATGTCCGGGCCACCCCTGAGTTCTTCGTCAATGGACGGCCCATGCCCAGTTTTGGCTACGATCAGTTGAGTCGCCTGGTAAAGGAGGCGGTGGCCGACGCCTATTGACGGTGGCGGTCCTTGCCGGAATTGGACCGTGGAACGGTCGACTCCGACCAGGCCGGTTTCGTTGGGATGGGCCGGAGGTGACCGCTGACAGGACCATGACCGTCAATGGCTATACCCGGCTGATCCGAGCCGGGGTCGGGCACGGCGGAAGAACCCTTGGCACCGGACGCCCGCGCCCGGATGTCGGCCTCGTAAGGATCGCTTCGGCTTCACCCCGGACTCCGGACCGGAACGCGATGGACACTACCGCGGGGAGAGACGACCCCGCGGCCGACGTCATCCGAGATCGCCATCGGCGGTGTCCGGGGTTGGCCGCCGGGAGATCCGGCTTGTTTCAGCCGGGCCTCGGCGGTGGCGGTGGCGCCCTTGGCGTCGATCACCGTGATGCGCACGAAGCCCTCGCCGTCGGGCCGGCCGGCCCGGACGCCGACCGTGAAGGCGCCGTCGTAGCCGGCCGCCCAGGCGTCGCGGGCGGCTATCCCGCATGGGAGGCGTATAGAATTTCTCAACCCGGGACCCGCCAAAATGTCGGCGCGCGACCGCCCTGTTTCCGATGCTTCTTGGAGTTCGACGATCATGCGCTTTCTCGTACCGCTCCTGGGCCTGTTGCCGTCCCTGGCCGCACCGCTGGCCGGGGCCGGCCCCGCCCGCGCCGAGAGCCGCCCGTCGCCGATCGCCTTCCATTGCTCCCTGGACGCCCGTTGCCCCGAAATCCGCATCGCCGGCGATCCCTTCGCGACCCTCGAGCGCAAGCCCTCGCCGTTCCGCGGCTACGGCGATCCCAGCCTGGAGTACGATCCGGCGACCGGGACGCTCTGGCTGTCCTACACCTGGCTCGAGGCGCTGGCCTCCAAGGGGCTCTTCCCCTGGGCGCCTAAGGTGGACTTCGGCGCCAGCACGCACTTGGCGCGCAGCGACGACGGCGGCCGCAGCTTCCGCTTCGTAACCGCGGTGAACCGGACGCCCCGGACCAAGCATCCGGACAGCGGCGAGGACGGCCGGATGATGCACGAGGTCTCGACGCTGGTGCGCGAGCCCGGCGGCCGCTGGCAGATCCTCTGGCTGACCTATTTCGACCGCCTCGGCAAGGGCCCCGAGAACCGGTCCGATTTCCACTTCGTGCGCGCCCGGGCGGGGGCGCCGGAGACCCTCGGCCCCGGGGCGGAGGCCTGGCTCGGCGGCCGGGCCGCCGCCGCCGGCTTCCGGGTGCGCCACCGCCTGAGCAGCCTGCCCGAGATCAGCGACTGCGCCACGCTGACCGAACCCGGCCTGTTCGCCAAGGACGGCGCGACCTACCTGGCCGCCGGCTGCATCGTTGTCGAGGGCGGCCGGCGCCGGCCCGAGCGCGAGCGCGTCGTGCTGCTGCGCCAGACCGCCGAGGGCTACCACTACCTCGGCCGGCTGCTCGACTACGCCGACGCCGAGCGGCTGGGCGCGGCGCACCTGGAGCAGGCGGACCTCGCCGTCTCGCGCAGCGGCGAGGTGATCCTCGTCGTGACGCCGATCCGCCCCGGGAGCGACCCCAAGCACCAGGGCTGCGTCGTCTACACCGTCGAGGACCTGGCGCGGGCGCGGGTGCGGCGCGACGACAGGGGGCATGCCGTGCCCCGCGCGGTCATCACCGCCGACGGCAACGGCCTGGGGCCCGGCCTGTGCACCTACGACGCCAAGAGCGAGACCGGGGTGATGATGGTGATCACCAGCTTCGACCTGCGCGCCAAGCCGGTCGATATCGTGTTCTCGCTGCGCGCCACCGGCGTCCATCCGTAACCGCCCGGCCTTGAGCCTGGCGCGTTTCCCGTGCCAAGCTCGAGATCGCCATGCCCGAGCTGCCGGACATCACGGTCTACATCGAGGCGCTGGAAAAGCGTGTGCTCGGCCAGCCCCTGGAGGGCCTGCGCCTCGCGAACCCGTTCCTGCTGCGCAGCGTGGACCCGCCGATCAGGAGCGCCGAGGGCAAGCGTGTCGAGACCTTGCGCCGCCTGGGCAAGCGTATCGCGATCGGCCTGGAGGGCGAGCTGTGGCTGGTGCTCCACCTCATGATCGCCGGGCGCCTGCACTGGCAGAAGCCGGGCGCCAAGCTGCCGGGCCGGCGCGGCCTGGCGGCCTTCGACTTTCCCGAGGGCAGCCTGGTCCTGACCGAGGCCGGCTCGAAGCGCCGCGCGTCGCTCCATCTCGTCCGGGGCGAGGCCGCGCTCGCGGCCCACGATCCCGGCGGGCTCGAGGCATCGGAGGCGGGACCGGAAGCCTTCCGTGAGGCGCTTCTGCGCGAGAATCACACGCTCAAGCGCGCGCTCACCGACCCGCGCGCCTTCGCCGGCATCGGCAACGCCTACTCGGACGAGATCTTGCACCGCGCGCGCCTCTCGCCCGTCGCCATGACACGGAAGCTCGCGGACGAGGAGATCGAACGCCTGTACCGCGCCACGAGGGAGGCGTTGACACAGTGGATCGAGCGGCTGCGCGCCGAGACCGGCGAGGGCTTCCCGGAGAAGGTCACGGCGTTCCGCGAAGGCATGGCGGTGCACGGCCGCTACGGCAAGGCCTGCCCCGACTGCGGCACGGCGGTGCAGCGCATCCGCTATGCCGCGAACGAGACCAACTACTGCCCGCGCTGCCAGACCGAGGGCAAGCTGCTGGCCGACCGCGCGCTCTCGCGCCTGCTGAAGAAAGACTGGCCGCGAACTATCGAGGATCTGGAGCGCCTGGGCGGAGCCGCCGGAGAGTGAGCGGGCCCCCAAGTCCGAGCGCGTCGCGCATGCCGTAGAGACCGGGCGCGCCGGTCCGGCGGGCGGACACCAAGGCAAATTCGGGCCAGGACTTCGTCGACCGCACCATCTGTTGTCGCTCTTCACAACAAACTCTTAAGAAATCTCGGATAGCGTCGGCCAAAACACCGCCTGGCGGGCCCCAGAGCGTAGCGGCATTTTGTATTTCTCAGGAGAAGAGTAATGAAATCCAAAGCACTGTTAAGTATTGCCGTTGTCGGCGTCCTTGCCGCCGGCGCCGGCTATCTATGGTACGGGAAATCCGACCAACCGAGAGTTCTCTTCATCGACTCCTATCACGAAGGATATGCTTGGAGCGACGGAATCACGGCGGGAATCGGCAAGGTGTTCGCCGACAACCAAGTCACCCTGAAGATCCACCGCATGGACACCAAGCGCAACAAGACCGAGGAGTTCAAGAAGAAGGCGGCGCTCAGGGCCAAGGCCGTCATCGAAGAGTTCAAGCCCGACGTGGTCATCGCGACCGACGACAACGCCTCGAAATACCTGATCGTGCCCTATTACCGCGGCGGCCGTCTGCCGTTCGTCTTCGCCGGCATCAACTGGGACGCCTCGCGCTACGGCTTCCCGGCGAGCAACGTGACCGGCATGGTCGAAGTCAATGCATCGGTGCAGTTGTTGGAGACTCTCCAGACCTTCTCCGGCGGGGTGACCGTGGGCTTCCTCAGCGACGATACGGCCTCGACGCAAAAGGAGCTGAAGAACTCCAAAGAGGTCCTGGACCTGCAATTCGACAAGGTCACCTTGGTGAACACCTTCGAGGAGTGGAAGCAGGCCTACCTCGAGATGCAGGAGCAGGTGGACGTCCTGTATTTCTACAACAACGCGGGCATCAAGGGGTGGGACGATGTCGCAGCCTCTCGCTTCGCACTCGAGAACGCCAAAATTCCGAGCGGTGCCGTACAGGCTTGGATGGCGCCCTACGTGTTGATGGTCTTTCCGAAGGATGCGACCGAGCAGGGCGAATGGGCGGCCCTGACCGCGCTGCAGATCGCGAACGGCGTTTCGCCGTCCGAGATTCCAATGGTTCAGAACCAGCGGTCGTCGCCGCTGATCAACAACAGCTTGGCCCGAAGGCTCCAACTCGACATTCCGCCTGAACTGATGGCGGGCACATCCACCTCTGTTCCGCGACAGTGAGACTTCGATACCTGCCGGTCGCGTGAACCCGATCGAGGGCGATCCTCGATCGGGTTTACCGGCCGAGGACGGTTCGACGAACCCAGCCGGTCACCGCCCGTTGCGCCACTGGATCCTGCGGCGCATTGCGGTCGTGGTCCCGGCCATCGTTACAAGTTAGGAAATCTTAATTAACTGCAATCAATAACGGTATTTGGGCCGATATTACTAATAATTAAATTCTTACCCAAATACACAGTTGTTCGAATATTATAATAATATATACATAACTAAATGTGCACAGGTATATTTCGAGGGAAAATTCTTCCTGTTAACCGGATGTTAAAAGAAAATTGCCATGGTTAACATAGCACTTTTATTTCAAGAACTTACCCTGGATCTGGCCGGCACCCAAGCGGTGCCCTGGGAGCAACAGTAATGAAACGCGGACTCAGCATGGCCCTCGGTGCCTGTCTCGTCGCACTCGGCGTTCACGTCGCCGAAGCCGGAGAGCTCAAATGGGTTGGATGCCGAATCTCGAAGCTCGGGTTCATGGAGTCCTTGGCGGAGGCTTACGAAAGGCAGACCGGGGTCACGATCGTTCTGGAAGGCGGCGGCGCGACCCGCGGGATCCGCGACGTCGCGGCCGGGACCGCCGACATGGGCGGAAGCTGTCGGCACAAGATCCTCGTCGACGAGGAAAGAAACACGAAATTGATCCCGGTCGGCTGGGATGCCCTCGTGGCGATTGCGCATCCCTCCAATCCCGTCAAGAACATCTCCTTGGCGAACCTCAAGGCGGTCTTCGAAGGCAAGATCACGAACTGGCGGGACCTGGGAGGGCCGAACGCGCCGATCGAGCTGGTCGTAAGAAAGGGCAAGGTCTCCGGCGTCGGTCTTCTCGTCCGTGAGCTCGTGCTCAGGAACCCCGATTACGAGTTTCCCGCCGGCGCAGCCCGGGAACCATCCTCGGATCCCGTGGAGAAGCGGGTCGAGCGCAGCCCATTCGCGCTGGCGTTCAGCGGAATCAGCAGCGCCCGAAAGCGCGACGTCGCCATGCTCGAGGTCGACGGGCAGGCCCCCAACTATGAGAACGTCGCTGCGGGCAAGTACAAGCTGATTCGGCCCTTGTATCTCGTCGTGCCCAAGAGCCCGAACGAAGAGGTCGCCAAGTTCATGCGCTTCGCCACCGGACCCGACGGGCAGAAGGTCATCGAGCACCAAGGGACGGTGACCCTCTCGGACGGTGCCGGCCTGTGGACGGACTACCGCAAGGCCGTGCGCGAGGCCCAAAAGAACAAGGGCTCCTAGGCGTCCCTATTGTTCCCGGGGTCCCCGGCCGATTCGCTTCCGCCAGCTCCAGCGGCCAGGTGCAGGACCTCCGGAGACGACGCCGAGTTCAAGGCGCGGCAAGGCCTAGCCGTTCCAGTCGAGCACCACCTTGCCGCTCTGGCCGGAGCGCATGACCTGGAAGCCCTCCTCGAAGCGGTCGACCGGGAAGTGGTGGG
>CAMYKD010000048.1:0-45161 GCA_947258885.1 uncultured Kiloniellales bacterium
TCAAAAGCGCCCGGCCCTCTCGGGTGGGGCGTATCGGGGCGCCGGGGGCGTTGCGGCGCTTGCCCGATGCGCGCATCGCGCTGCGCACCGCGCCTACCCAGGCGACCCGATCCGCTCCCATGAAATGAGTCAGTATTTCCTACCTTTGGTATAACCCGCCGTTCAAATGACACTTGCGGCATCGATACGAACCCGTGAGGAAGCCGTATCGACAATCCGGTCGGCAGTACCATGACCAGGAAACGACCGATGGCCGGACTAGGCTTCGGGGCCAAGACGAAGTAGGTCGCCCCGCCTCGCCTATCGGACCTTTTCGTAGAAGCTCGGGTCGATCGTGGGGCCGTAGTCGGCGAGTGCCTTGGGGATCTCGTTCTGGGTGACCAGGAAGTCGGCCACCTCCTTGGTGAAGGCCTGCACGCCGCCGCCCAGCCAGAAGTCGGACAGCTGGGCCTCGCGCTTCGGGAACTTGAAGCGTGACAGGACGATGTTCGATTCGATCAGTTCCAGCCCGGCGGCCTTGGCGATCACCCGTTCGGCCTCCTCGGTATTCTTCTCGTAGTGGATCGTGGCCTTCTCCGTCACCGCGAGGAACCTGGTGACGAGATCCGGATGCCGCGCCGCAAACTCGTTGGTGACCGAAATCACGTCGAACACGCGGATGCCGAGCCTTTCCTGCTCCATGGCGCTCATCAGGATCCGGCCCTTTGCCGTCATGCGCAGCAGGTAGCCGCCCCAGCCGCAGGCCATGGTCACCTCGCCGGCGGCGAGCGCCTTCTCGGCGTCGGCGGAGACCATGTCGATGAACTCCACTTTGCTCGTGTCGACGCCCAGGTGGACCAGCGTGCGCAAGAGCTTGTAGTGCGTGACCGTGCGCAGGGGCACGGCGACCTTCTTGCCCTCCAGCTCCTTTGCGTTGGCCTTGTCGATGGCGGCCTTGTTGTGGACGACGCAGTTGTCGTTCTCGGCATAAGTCAGCGCCACGCCGACGGCCTTTATCGGATAGCCCGCCGAGACGGCCACGACGAAGGGAACGATCCCCATCGAATAGGCGATCTGGACCTCGCCCGCCTTCATGGCCTCGGCCATCTGGGTGCCGGCGCCGAATATGCGCCAGTTCACCTTGACGCCCAGCTCCTCGTCGTACCACTTCTCGGCTTGGGCCACCTGGTTGGCCGTCGGCCATTCCGTGAAGTAGGCGACGGTGATTTCATCGAGGTCGGCGGCCAGGGCGTCTCCCAGCGCCGAGGTCGTCGCCAGCGCGGCTGCGAGTATCGTTGCAACGAGCTTGTTCATCGGACTGCTCCCTATGGGGACGGCGTCAGCCTTCCTCGGAGATCGGCACGGTCAGGGTCGGGACGCGCGCCCGGCGAAGCACGCTTTTCGCGACGCCGCCCAGAAACGAGTGGCTCGCGCCCTTTTCGTGGCCGCCCATGACGATCAGATCGCATTCCAAGTCTCTGGCCGCGTTGAGAATCTTCTCCGCCGGATGGGCTTCGCAGACGTCGATGGATTTGATCTGCTTGCGAAGCTTCTGGCCGTCCTTGTCCATCTTGGCCCAGAACGCGTCCTGGCGTTCCTGCAGCAGCGCCTTGGCGCGCTCGACCCGCCCGTCCATGATCTTTCGTCGCTCGCCGGCGTCCAGGATATAGAGCTGAAGCGTCACTTCGGCGTCGTTCGACAATGGCTCGATGACGTGCAGCAGGTGGATCTCGGCGCCGGTCAATTTGGCCAGCTGCGCCGCGTAGCCGAAAGCGTAAATCGAGTTCGGCCCCAAGTTGGTGGCGTAGAGAATTCTGCGGATTTCAGGAAGCATGGCTTGGTTTCCTTGTTCGACGTCGCGGCACGATCGCGTCAACGCCCGAGGCGCCGTCAGTATCCCAGCAGCTTGGGCAGCCAGAGCGAAATCTGCGGCACGTAGGCGATGATGAAGATCGCGACGGTGTTGATCGCCGCGAAGGGCAAGGCTCTCAGCGATATCTCTTCGATCGACGTGTTCGAGATGCCCGAGGCGATGAACAGGTTCTCGCCCAGCGGCGGCGTCTGAAAGCCGATCCCCAGGGCGCAAACCATGACGATCCCGAAGTGGATCGGATCGATTCCCAGGCTGTAGGCGATCGGCAGCAGCACCGGCGTCAGAATGAGGATCGTCGCCAGGGTCTCCATGAACATGCCGACGAACAGCAGCAATGCGATCAACATGGCCCAGATCAGATAGATGTTCTCGGTCGCGCTCAACATCGCCGCAGCGATGATCGCCGGGATTTCGTTCTCGACCAGCAGCCGCCCGAACACGGTCGCCGTAAAGAGGATCAAGAGCACGCGGCCGGTCAGCCAGGTGGTCGTCCCCAGGCAGCGGCCGATATCGTGCCACCTCAGCTCTTTGTGAATGAAGAACCCGACGGCGAGGGTGTAGAAGATGGCGACGATCGCGGCCTCGGTAGGGGTGAAGAACCCGGTATATATGCCGCCGAGAATGACGAGCGGCGCCATCAACGACCAGAACCCGGCGTAGAGCGCACAGCCCACGGTCCGGATCGACCAACCTTCGGCAATGCCTTTGTAGCCATGCTTCCGGCACAGCGCGTAGTTCATGAGCAACAGGCTGATGGAGATCACCAGCCCCGGCAGGAAGCCGGCGATGAACAGCTTGGGAATGGAGACCGACTGGAAGACGCCGAATTTCTCGACCGCATCGGGCGGCGGCTGCAGTCCCAGGCCGGAGATGCCGAAGATGACCAGGGGAATGGACGGGGGAATAATGATGCCCAGGCTGCCCGAGGACGCCGTGATCGCGGAGGCGAAGCCCTTGTCGTAGCCACGGTTGATCATGGCGGGGATCATCAGCATGCCGACGGCCGCGGTGGTTGCCGGCCCCGAGCCGGAAATCGCCCCGAAGAACAGGCAGGCGAAGACCGCCGCGGCGGATATCCCGCCGGTGAAGGGCCCGGCGAAGCTCTCGGCCACATTGACCAAGCGCCGCGATATGCCCGCGGCCTCCATCAGGGCGCCCGCCAGAATGAAGGCCGGTAGCGCCATCAATGGGAAGGAGCCGACCGATGTGAAGGCGATCTGAACGAACTTGATCGGGTTCTCGTCGAGATACAGAAAGGAAATGAGCGCCGAAACCCCGAGCGCGACGGTGATGGGCGCGCCGATGGCCAGTAGGCCCAGAAACGATCCAAACAGGATCAGGACGATTGTGGTTTCCATATTTCCCCCCGTTGCGCACGAAACTCGATATCGGTTTCCGCCGCCCGACCCTTCGGCTCGAACCCTCAACTCTTGTTGGGGTGCTCGCCTTCCTCGACCATCTTCTCGACTTCGACCTTCTCGGGATCGCGAATATCGATACCCTTGACGAGCTTGTAGTAGTTGACCTGGATGATGCGGATCGACATCAGCGTGAAGGCGACGGGGAGAATGACGTAGATGTATTTCATCGGAACCCCGAGCGTTTGGGATTTCCAGAACAGGTTCATTTTAAAGAAAACGAAATTGAAGCTCAGATAGATGAAATACACGTTGAAGGCCAACCAGAATAAATCCGCTATGCCTTCGATCACATGGACGAATTTTTTCGGCAAGGCCCTGAATTGAAACGTCACGCGGTTGTGGGCCGACATACGCGCCGCATAACTGGCGCCGAAGAACACGAACCAGACGAACATGTAAGTCGCCAGCTCTTCACTCCAGGAAAAGGAGTGTCCGAACAGCTCTCTAGAGACGATCTGGGCGAAGAGCAGGAGGACGAAGAGCGCCAGCAGCGCGCGGCAGATGTAGCTTTCGATGTTGTCGAATATCTTGAACAGGACGCTGGACATCTTGGCCCCCCCTCGGGCGAAAAGCGCACTCCGGATCGAGATCGGGTTCGTGAAGCCCGAACGTCAGATCCCAGAGTGCACTCTCGCAAACATCCGAAACCAACCGGCCTATGCCGTGATCATTTCACCGTATCGCGGCCGAGCACCGTCATGACGCGGTTCAGTTTGTCCTTGCCGCCGATGCTGTCGTAGAACTTCGGCCAAACCGCACTCGTCGCCTTGTCGATCCATTCCTTTTCGCCATTGGCCGGATCGATGATCTCCATGCCCTTGGCGATCAGGTCCTTCTTGATCGCGGCCTCGCTTTCGCGCAGGAAGTTCTCGCTGTGCAGGGTCGCTTCCTTGCCGGCCTCGAGGATGGCCTGCTGCACGTCCTTCTTCTGGTCCTGGAACACGGACTCGCTGACGATCAAGGGCTCGATGGAGAAGATGTAGCGGAGGTTGGTGACGTACTTCTGCACCTCGTAGAACTTCATCGAATGAACGGTCAGGTAAGGGTTGTCCTGGCCGTCCACGACCTTCTGCTGCAGGGCGGTGAAGGTTTCGGACCAGGCCATCGGCGTCGGGTTGATGCCCCAGGCCTTGTAGGATGCGATCATGATCTCGTTCTTGGGCACCCGGACGATCACGCCCTTGAGATCCTCCAGGGTGCTGACCGGCTTCTTGGAGTTGGTCAGCACGCGGAAGCCGGTGTAGGTCCAACCGATGATCCGGACACCGGCATCGCGGATGGTGTTCTCGACGAGCTCCTGGCCGACCTCGCCCTGGGTCAATTTGACCGCGTCGTCGAGGCTCAGGATGACGTAGGGCAACGTGAACACGCCGACCGTCGGAGAGAACGGCGTGACGTTGTTGATCGCGAGAATGGAGAAGTCGAGCGTCCCGATCGCAGCTTCGTTGACCGTGTCCTGTTCGCTGCCCAACTGGCCGTTCAGAAACATCTTCGCTTTATGCTTGCCACCGGTTTTCGCTTCGAAGACCTCCACGAACTTCTTGCCGAGCTCGTGCTGGGCGCTGCCGTGGGCATCGCCCACCGCAATCTTGAACCTCTTCGCATGAGCATCGCCGCCGGCGGTCAGCAGCAGGCCTGCGCCAAGGCAAACCGCTGTCAGAAATCTCCCTGCCTGCTTCATCTGCACCTCCACTGGTTATGTTGAGTCACTAGGTCGATTCGCATGCGCCAGGCTGCGCATCACCCGGATTGCCCGGTACGGCGCTGGGACCATGATTGAACGGTTCTGTGTTTATCTAGGCTCCCTCCCGGTTCGTCGCGGCATCGACAGGCGCGACAGGCTCTCTGCTTCTTGATGTCTGTGATGAGCCAAGGTTCATGTTAGCGCAGGAATTCCGTTTCACGTAGACAAAATCAAGGAAACTACATTTGGTGATAGTAAAACATTGTCGATGGGCCGAGAGGCGCCGCTTGGTCGCGTCGGCGATTTCGACGTTCGAATCCGGCGAGTGTCTTGCGCAGTGGTGGCGTGCGGCGGCGTATCCGCGGCGGAGTTCCGGCTCGAATTCGGCCGCCACAACAGCGCTCTCTATCGCACATTCGAGGCGAAGCCGAGCGACCGGGTCGGCCGCCGGCGGATCCGAAAAATGCTCCGCAACAACGTCATCGTCGCCTTCCGCCGCCCGACGAGAGTTCGTTGGGCCGCGCGCGTGCTCCGAGGTCTTGTGCTCCGATGCTCCTTTTCGCGCGCCGCCGAGCCGGGGCGCCTACGGCTTGAGCAGGCCGCGCTTGGCGAGATCGTCGGTGATCTGCTCGCTCAGCGTTTGCACGACCTTCTCGATCGATTGCGGGTCGATGGTTTCCGAAGCAGCCGACCAGATCAGCTTCTCCGTGGCCACTTCGTAGAGGTTCGTTTCCAACCTGACGATCTCGTACTCCTCCCAGTACCCGGGGCTGTAGGCGGCACCGTAGGCCCGGTCGTAATAGCCGGAGAATCCGCGGTAGTACCCGTAGTGCGGCGAATACGGCTCTCCTGGAACGTAGTATTTCTCCTTGTCGACGCCGAGCACCCTGGTGACGATGACCGACTTGATGCCGAGCTCTTGGACCTTCTTCTTGATCGAGGCCTTTTCGAGGTCCGCCTTGTTCGGCGCAACGCCGAGGCTGGCCACCGCGGAAACGCCGCGGCTGTCGAACTTCGACGCGAGCGCCTCCTCGAACAGGCCCCGTCTGCGAACGTTGTCGCTGAGGCCGATGACCAGGACGCTCTCCAGCGGCCCGCCCGTGTAGCTGCTGTCGACCCAGGCCTCGGTCAACCGGGTCGAGGTGCAGCTCGCCAGGAAGGCGAGACAGATCGCGCAGGCGACGATGCGGACCGCGGCCGGAATCGCTTGTGACATTGTTCTTCCTCGCTTTGGTCGCCGTCGGCGGAAACGTGCCGCCAGCCGTTCAGAGCAGGGTGCACGCACCGAAGATCACGAACCCCACCTCCTCGCCGGCCGCGGTCAAGGCCATCTTGCCGCCGTTCTGCGCAATCGTCATGCTCCAGCCCAGACCGCCCTGCACGCCCTGCAGGATCAGCGCACCGTCGTTTTGCGTCATGCTGCCGAATTTGCTGATCCGCTCCTCTCCGTCGGGACGCGTGGCCTTGGCCACCTTGTCCTTGAAATCGAGGCGGATGAACTGCGGCACGTTCATGCTCTCGGCGGTGCCCTTGAGGCAGTCGCCGCCCGAGGCGCAGTCGAACGCTTCGATCGAAGCGCAGATCAGCGGCTTGGAACCATCGAAGCCGGCGGCCGATACCGGGCCCGCCAACAGTCCCAGGCAGGCCGCAAAGAATACAAGCTGGTAGCGTCTCATAGCCGGTCCCCCTTGCGTCAGTTCACCGTATAGCCGCGGCCTTGCAGGCAGGCCGACATGGCGCGGTTGTAAGCGTTTCGCTGGTCGCCATAAGCGGCCTGCTGCTGGGCCTGGGCCTGCTGGTAGTTGCGCTGCTCCTGCTCCTGGCGCCGCCGCTGGTCTCTCCTGCGAAAGCCGCCGATGAGCGCGCCGCTGGCCGCGCCGATCGCGGCGCCCTTGCCGGCGTCGCCCGCGATCGCGCCGCCGACGGCGCCGACCGCCGCGCCCCGCGCGCCGCCGCGCAACAGCCCGCCCTGGGTCGCTTCCTTCTGAGGCGCCGCCGCGCTCGGCGGCGGGGCCGCCCGGCTCGGGTCGAAGCCCGTCTGCTGTACGGCCCAGCTGTGGCACTCGTAGCGGTCCTTCTCCTGCTGCTGCTGGCTCTGGCCCTTGGTCGGGTAGATGAAGATGTCCTGCGCCACGGCCAGACCCGGGACGAGTGCCGTGACAAGTATGGTTGCGATCAGCCTTTTCATTGCGTCCTTCCCTATTTCGATCGTACGGCCGATCCTGCACCCCACAGGACGACCGGCACGACGATTGCCTTACACCCGGGAGGCATTGTCAAGGGCAATACTCGGCGATCTTTTTCGACCTGCCCGAGCAGGCGGGGTCACGCATTGGCGCCGGTCTGCAGGGTCCATTCCACGACCTGCTCCATGACGTCCCGCAGGCTCTCGTCGAAGGCGGCCACGACGGCGTCGAGCACCAAGGGCGAGACTTGCGCCGAGGATTCGAAGACGGCGGTGGCCAAGGGGTCGCGCTGCGGCCGCTTGACCAGGGTGGTATCCAGGCCCACGCGCACCGTCCCGGCATCCGCGGTGGTCTTTTCGATATGGAACGCCGACAGGCGCAGCTGGAGATCGAACTCCGGGCGAATCCGCGCCCGCCGGTCTCCGACCGTGAGGATCTTGTTGGAGTTCCTGAACGACTGCACGAGGAGCTCCATGACCATCTCCGGCGCCCGGCTCGCCCATTCGCCGGTCGCCAGGTAACCGATGTCATTGGCGACGCCGATGGCGATCCTGGCCGTGTCCAGCGACAGCGTCGTGGTCGGTTCCTGGACCTGAAGCGTCCAGGCGACGGCAGGCATCTTGGGCGGGAAGCTGTCGGCCGCGCTCAGCCGGATACGCCGCGGCGCCGGGCCGCCGCCGGGCAGCTCGCAGCCGGCCAGAGACAAAAGACAGAAAGCGGACCCGGACACGACGACAGAGCGCCGCGTCGGCCCTTTTCGCTTGGAATCGATCATAGCCATCATTGAACCTCCACCTCTCCCGGCCTGCCCAGGAAGTACCGCGCCGGGTCGCGCTCCATCTCTTCCAGGACCCGCCGTAATTGCTCCACGGTCGCCTGCGCGTCCACAGCGAGGTTGGTGAACTCGTAAAGCCCCGTGTTCGTGAAATCCCCGATGCCCTTCTGGTTGGCTTCGATCAGCTTCGCAGCTTGCTCGGCCAGGGTCGAGATCTTGTTCTCGGTTTCGCGCAAGCCCGAAATCGCTTTCTTCACGCCGTCCTCGTTGGCGGCCAGCATACCGTCGGCCCGCTCCGCCAGGGCCTTGTAGGACACCAAGGTCTGCTCGGCGGTCTCGCGCAGCTGCTGGAACTCCGGGACGTCCGTCTTGACCGTTTGGACGATAGCGCCGACATCGGCGATAACCGTCCTTAGTTCGTCCACGGCTTCCTCGACCTTGCCGGTAGCATCGGCGACGTTGTCGAGAGACTCTCCCACATTCGCCCGGTTCTTGTCCGACAGCAGGTCGCTCACCTGGGCCAGGACGACGCCCGCCCGATCCATAACGTCGCCGAGTCCGCTTTCGATCTCGGCGAACTTGGAGGGGATCGTCGGGAACTGTGGATAAGGGAGGTTCGTCTCCACCAGCGTGGCGGGGGTGTTGGGATGGAAGTCCATCTGGATGCTCTGCTGGCCCGTCACCAGACTCTGCGCGGCAAGCTGGACACGCAGGCCCTTTTCGATCAGCTCGCGCGCTCGGTCTCCCGCTTCCTCGGACGTGGAGGCGCCGCGGATCCGGGACAGCTCGATCTCCATGAGCACGGGGATCATGAACTCGAGGCTTTCCGGGTCGACCTCGACCCAGACATCGGTGACCGTGCCGATCTGAATGCCGCGCATATCGACCGGCGCGCCGATCCGCAAGCCCATGAGCGAGCCGGGAAAGAAGGCGACATACGTCTTACGCTCCTCAAAGAAGCGGCCGCCGCCGAAAACGCCGACCGCGATCACCGCGAGGATCGCGGCGCCGAGGACAAAGCCGCCGACCGTCTTGGGGTTAGCTTTCTTCATAGGCCTCTCGCCCCCTCGCTTTCGACCCGACGCGCATGGTCAGGTCTCTTCTCCACGGTTCAGGAACTCGCGGACGGCGCGATTGTCGCTGTGCTCGCGCAGCCACTTCGGATCGCCGGTCGCGATCTGGGTCTTGGTGTCCGGATCGAGGACCACCGAGTTGCTGGCAATGGTGAAGATGCTCGCAAGCTCGTGGGTCACGACGATGATCGTCGCTCCCAGGCTGTCGCGCAGCTCCAGGATGAGCTCGTCCAGGCGCCGCGAGCTGATCGGATCGAGCCCGGCCGAGGGCTCGTCGAAGAACAGGATCTCGGGATCGAGCGCCAGGGCGCGGGCGACGCCCGCGCGCCGCTGCATGCCGCCCGAGATCTCCGAGGGGTAGTAGTCCTCGAAGCCCGCCAGGCCGACCAGGGCGAGCTTGAGCCGGGCGACCTCCAGGATCTCCTTGGGCTTGAGGTCCGTGTACTCCCCCAGCGTCAGGCCGATGTTCTCGGCCAGGGTCATCGAGCTCCATATGCCGCCGCTCTGGAAGACGACGCCGCATCGCTGCAGCAGCAGCTGCCGGGCGGTCTCGTCGATCTCCCAGAGGTTTTGGCCCTCGAACCAAACGCGCCCCTCGGCCGGCGCCTGCATGCCGATCAGGGCCCGCATGACCGTGCTCTTGCCGCAGCCGCTGCCGCCCATGATGATGAACACGTCGCCGCGCTTGACCGTGAAGTTGAGGCCGCGCTGGACGACGAAGTCGCCGAAGGCCATGGTCACGTCTTCCACGACGATGGGCGCTTCCGCGCTTGGCGCCGAGGTCGTGCCGGGTGGTTCGAGGTCGGCCGAGACCGTTGCCTGCTGCTCGGTCATCCCTCAGATTCCCAGCACTTGGTATATGACGGTCAGGACGGCCTCGGCCACGATTATGAGGACGATGGCCGTGACCACCGCGGAGGTGGCCGCATCGCCGACGGCCGCGGCGCTCTTCTTGCACTGCATGCCGCGCAGACAGCCGGAGATCGCTATGATCACGCCGTAAATCGTGGCCTTGAACAACCCGCTGGCCCAGTCCACCAGATCGACCGAACCGACCGTCTGCGTGTAGTACTGAAGCAGCGATACGTCGGAGAGCGCGATGGTTACGGCAGAGCCGCCCAGCATGCCGACGACGTTGGCGTAGATCGTCAGCAGGGGAATCGCGAAAATCAGAGCCAACATGCGCGGCAGGACGAGGAACTCGACCGGGGGAATGCCGACGGTGCGGAACGCGGCGATCTCGTCGTTCACGTTCATGGTGCCGAGCTGCGCGGCGAAGGCCGCGCCGGTGCGCCCGGCCATGATGATGCCGACCATCATGCCGCCCATCTCGCGCACCATGGCGACGGCGACCAGGTTAGCCACGAAGATGTCGGCGCCGAACTGCGCCAATTGAACCAGGCCGACGAAGCCCAGGATCACCCCGACCAGGAACGAGATCAAGGTGGCGATCGGCAGCGCCCCGGGTCCGCACTCCTGCAGCACGAGATACATATCCGACATGCGGAAGCGCGCCCGGCCCGTCGCGGCCCGGGCCAAAGCGATGAGGCTCTCGCCCAGGAACTCCAGCATCTCGCCGGCGCTCTTGAGCGCGCCTTGGACCTCCCGCCCCAGCGTCTCGACGAAGCCGGCGATCCGGTCCGACCGCCGGGCCCCCTCGCGCTCGGGAACGGCAAGCGCCAGATCGACGAGGCGCCTTGCGCCGTCCGGCAGGCCGGAGAGATCGAGCGGGATCCCCGCGCCGTCGCAGCCCTTCTTCAGATCGAGCAGGAAGACGATCAGCGCGCTGTCCCAGGCGGCGAGCGCCGAGGCATCGACCTTAAGGCGGTCCGGCTTTGCGGCCAGCTCGTCCCTCTCGAACAGGCCTTGCGGCGAGGCGACCCCTTCGGTCAACCGCCAGGCGCCCTTCAGCTTCAGGACCAGCCCGTCGCGAACCCGCTCGAGCTCGAGCCGCTCGGCCGGCAAGGTGGCGGCCTCGGCGCTCATGGCCGCCATCCCGGCAGCCTTCGGCAGGCCGCCGGCAACGACTCCCGCGCCACGGTCATGCCGCCAATCGTCAGCTGTGCGGTCCCGCCCATGTGCCCCCAATCCATTGATATCTACAGTAGACCAACTTACGCCTTGTCGTGAACCGATTCCTGTCATGGAAACCCGGCGGCGGTCCCGCCCGTTTCGGAAGCCCGGAACAGAGGAGTCCCGGACGGCCGCCGCCACGGCGCGGGTTCAATCGCCGTCCGAGGCCTCGTCCGTCGGGTCCTTCTTCAGGTAGAGCCACAGCAGCACACCGATGAAGACGAAAACGCCGATGTTGAGCCAGGTGTCGACCAGGTTCTCCCACGACATCACTGGGCCTCCTTCTTCAGGGCCTTGAGCAGACAGACCATCAGCAGCAGCACGATGTAGACGAAGGGCATGGCGCCCAGCGCGATGATCGACTTCACCGCGTCGATGCTGCCGGAAAGGATCATGACCAGGCCGAGCGCGCCCAGGATGACGCCCCAGACCAGCTTCACCCGGACCGAGGGGTCGAGATTCCCGCCGCTGGAGAACATCGCGAGGACGAAGGCGGCGCTGACCACGCTGGTGACGATGAACAGGAAGGCCGCGATCACCGTGGCGACCGTCGTCAGCCAGGAGAGCGGCAGGGTGCCGAGCAGGAAGAAGGTCGTCTCGTTGGCGTTCGCCTGGACCACCTCGAGGATCGGCCCGTCCGTGCGCAAGGCCTGGAAGAACCCCATGCCGCCGAAGATGCCGAACCAGCAAATCGAGAAGGCCGTGGGGACGAGCACGACGCCCAGGATGAACTCCCGGATCGTCCGCCCCCGGGAGATGCGCGCGATGAAGACGCCGACGAAGGGCGCCCAGGCGAGCCACCAGACCATGTAGGTGAGAGTCCAGGAGCCGAACCAGTCGCTCACCCGCTCGTCGAAGAAGGTGAAGGTCCGGAAGCCCTGCGGCAGCACGCCGGTAACATAGGTCCCGATCGCCTCCACGATGCCGCTCATCAGGAAGTGCGTTGGCCCGGCCAGGAGGACGAAGATCATAAGCAGTCCGGCGATCGCCATGGCGGCATTGGAGAGCAGGGCCATGCCCTTGCCCAGGTCGACCATGAGCGGGAGCAGGTAGGCGACGCACAGCGCGGCGAAAATGACCATGGCGAGCCACAGTCCCTCGGCTTGATAGGAGAACAGCGACTCGAGCCCCGCCTGGACCTGGAACACCCCCATGGCGACCGAGCCGCCCAGGCCGATGGCGATCGCCACGATGGCCAGAAGGTCGGACAGCGCGCCCACGGCCCGGGTCAAGAGGTTCCTCCCGAAGGTGTGCTGGAGCGGCGCGCTCATCAGGGTCGGGCAGTCCTTGCGGAAGCCGAAATAGGCGAACACCAGGGCGGTCACCGCATAGATCGCCCAGGCATGCAGGCCCCAGTGGAAATTCGTCACGAAAAGCGCGAGCGACGCCGCCCTCTGCTCGTTCTCGTAATCGCGCACCAGAAGGAAGTGGGTGATCGGCTCGGCCGCGCCGAAGTAGAGCAGGCCGACGCCCATGCCGGCGGCGAACAGCATGGTCAGCCAGCTGACGGTGGAGAACTCGGGCTCGTCGTCGTCGTGGCCGAGCTTGATCCGGCCGTAGCGCGAGAACGCCAACCATATGCAGACGATCAGCAGAACGCTGACGGTGAGCATGATGAACCAGCCGCGGCTGGTGAACAGCGTCTTGGTCAGGGACGACGAGAAGGCGGCCAGGCCGGCGGTGTCGAGGATGCCCCAGGCCGCGATCAATCCGGTGATGCCGAGCGCGACGAGTAGCAGTGGGTTCTTCACAAACTGCATCTTTCCCCCCAGTGCCCCCCCTCGAAGACGTCACGACGCAATCGAACGACCCGGAGGCTCGTCAAAAACACCACGTCATACCAATGGTCAGCACGCTGCCCGATTCGTCCCGCATCGGCAAGGTCAGATCCGCCAAGCGTTTGTGGGCCTTGTCCACGTGCTTCAGGGAGTAGCCGCAGAGCGTCGGACGCAGCTCGAAGAAGTTGCAGCGGTCGCACTGCTTCCACAGCGCATTCGCCACGCCCGTGGCGTGGTCGTCGACGGCCAGGCCCTGCACGTTGAAGCCCGCCTGCTCGCGGTGGAATTCGCCGGCCAGCCTGATGCGGCTCTGCCGCCGCTCGTCGTCCCATTCCTCGATGTAGAGGACTGGCAGCAGGTTCGACAGCTCGGCGGGATCGATCAGGACTTTCCGCGGGATGCCGCCCCCGGCGCATTTCGACAGCCAGTAGTCGAACAGGAAAACCGCGTCCGCGTCGAAGATCTCGGACCGGAACGCTTCGATCGCCGCGGCCTCCGGGAGGCTCGCGGCAAAGGATGGTCCCTCGATCAAGAACGGAACCCTGCGTTCGACCATGTCCCGGTTTACGCCGCGCGGCCTGTCGAGGGCAAGCCGCCCGTCGAACAGGGCCTGCGGATTGCCGGTCGGGAGGCGGCGGCGCCTGCGCGCGGGATCCCCGAGCGCCGACCGGAAAACCTTCGGGTCTCGGCCTGCGAAGGGCCGCAGGATGAACGCCAAGGCTCGCTGGCGGCAATGGAGCGCGGCGGAACAGCCGTCAAGCGCTTGGCTGTCGGATGCTCCCGTTCATCCGATGATCAGCAGAACCACGTAGGGGACGGCATTGAAGACCAGCCAGACGACCTTGAACACCCCGAGGAAGGAGTAAATGACCACGTCGAAGGTCTCTCGAGGGATTGGAAACCATTTGCTTTGCATGCGGTACACCAAGTCCGGGGCCGACATGCACATCGTGGTCCAGAGGACCAGCAGGGCCCCGTTCATGATCGTACACCACATGAAAAACGCCGTTAGTGTCCGAATATCCATGATGTTCCTCGCGTGTCTTTCCGGATCGAGCCATGATTGGATCGACCCGCTTAAGATGCTGAAAACCGGGCTCGGCTCCCTATGAGATGCCGTTGAATCGGTTCTGTGGTGCGGGGGCCGGCCCGGCCGCGAGCCCTTCTCTAGGTCGGGGACTTCGCCAAGTCCACCTTCGCAGGACGAGACGCGGGCGCGAGGCCGCGCAGGCGATAGGCGCGCTCGAGCTTCGCCGTTCCGTGCCCCGTGACCCGCAGGGTATCGGGCGACAGCGCGGCCGGCAACGTCATGTGACGCGGTGCCCGTCCCAAGAGGGGATCGGTCACGAACCGCCGAAGCCAGAAGGTGGCCAAATTCCCGACCAGGAGACGCCGGGGGATCTTGTCCGCCACCTCGGCGTGGGCCCGAGGGGTCAGCGACCAATGCAGCCCCGGCTTCCGATGGTGGACCGTGTGATAGCCGTTGTTGAAGAGGCAGAGATTGAGGAACCAGCCGGTGAAGTTGCGCGAATGCGCGAACTCGGAGTAGGAGTCCGTCTCGATGTGTTGCAGGTAGTTGAAATGCTGGATGAAGAACATCGAGACCTGTTGCGGCAGCACGGCGAACAGCAAGGCTTTGCGCCAATCGACGACGAAGAGCGCGATCATGACGCCGTAGAAGACCGCGTATTCGACTAGCGCGCGCCGGAACAGAGCGCGGTTGCGGCGCCGGCAGCGGCCGAGGAACGGCCCGATCAGCCGCGCCTGGGTCAAGGAGGTCACCGTGGGATAGAGCAGGGCGCCCACGAGACCGACACGCCGCCGCGGCCGGGTGGTGATGGAGTAGTCGCCGGGCCGGTTGTTGAGGGCGTGGTGGTTCTGGTTGTGGGTCGGAATCCAGCAGAACGACGGAAAACCGTAGAAGAAGGAGATCACGCAGCCGACCAGCAGGTTCGCCCAGCGGCTCCGGAAGATCGGAACATGATTGTGATTGTGGGAGATGACCGCGTCCGCGACGGCGAGGAGGCAGAGCAGCGTCAGCAGCGGCGCGCAGAGGCCGGCATCGAGCGTCCCGTCCGAATCGAACCCGAAGACCCACAGAACGGCGAAGACCGCCACCATGAGGCCCAGATAGGCAAGCGTCCTGAGGTCGGCTGAATGGCGGAGCAAGGTCTCTTCCGTTCGCAGTTGGCGGCCGGAGGGACCGTCGGCCGGTTGCGGGTGCGCGATCTTATACCATGCGATCTAATTCCAAAGGTACTTGTCAACGACTTTTGGTATTAGCTGGAATTTCCCAGATGCCGCCCACCTTCGTGTCGGGAACGATATCACGACTGGCTGTCGAGGGCACCGTCGCCAGCGCCGAGGCCTGGATCTGCCTCGCCAGCGTCCAGCTCTTCATGCGCCGATTGGTAAGAGCCCGAAAGACATCACGTTATTTCGAGTCGGACTCTACGCGTTGCGAGCTCCACTTGGCTGGCCATGACAAAACTCATTGCGAGATTTTTTCGCGTTTCATGTGCGAATCCGCACAGATCTTCTTGCCGCCACTTGCTCTTGTCGCCGCCTGGATGCTCAGAGGCTTCAACTATCGAGAGGCGTGAGATCATGGGTAGCGAGAAGGACCGCTACAGGGTGGCTCGAGAGCCGCATTTGCGAAGCGGCATCTGGTCCTGGGACGACTATCTTTTCGGCAGATGCGGCGGCATCTATATGCTGCCCAAGGCGGATTCCAGCCTCAGAAGAAAAGAGTCCTACGACGAAGACGCGACCTTGGAAGAGACCTATCCGAAGTATCCCTTCGCCGAATTGGCCAGGCTATCGGTCGTGTTTCGACAATTGCTCGCCCGCCTGCTGAGAAAGCACTCTGCAAAACGTTCGAACGCTTTTCCGAGCGATTGCACACCGGCGCCAAGGAATGTCGGCGGCCCTGTTCGCTCGTCGAGCAGAGCTGGAGCCACAGGCGGCTCCCGCCAGCCAGCCCTTCCGGACGCGCGCCCTCGTCCATTGGCAAGAATGAGAGATCGGCGGCCGTGCGAGGTAACTTGCTGATCCGTATGCGCCGAACCGCGGAGATTTGCGCACGTTAAAAACGAGGGCTACCGGTAGGCACCCAATGGCGGCTTCGAAGCACGAAAGGCGCCGATTGCGCCTTATAACGGTTCACAGATAGTGACCTTTGGTACTACGTGAGGCGAAATCTGTTCGTTTCCTGGATGTAGACGCGGCCGGGGACCAGGTCCGACCGCGTGCCGACGAGGACCTTTTGCATGTCGTCGACGACCCTGGGGCTGTCGAGATAGTAGGAGTGCTCGACCACGCCGCTGACGACCGGCGTGCAGTCGATCAGCGTTACCTTGCCCGGAACTCCGCGCGGCACGCGCGGACCGTCGTCTCCCAGCCGGTCCGGATTTCCCTTGGTCTTGTCCGACACGGCCATCGCCCGGTCCTCGTTGTTGAAGTAGACGTTCACGCGCTTGGCCAAGCGTGGCAGCCGCTTCAGCTTGTGGTCGTGCTCGAAGGCGTCGTCGTCCTCGTCGGCCGCCATCAGGTAGACTTGGTCGAAGATTCGCGGCATCCGGCCGGAAGACTGCCTTTCGATCTCCTGCACCGCGTGGCGAAGGACGTAGTTGCCCATGCTGTGAGCGACGAGATGAATGCGCTGATCGCAGGCCTCCTGCGGCGTGGAACCACGCAGGAAATTGGCCAGCTTAAGGAAGCCTCTGGCGAAGGCCGGGCCCGAGGCGGCAGCGTCCTGGCGGTCGTTGGCATAGGCGAGATAGGGCATCATCGAGCCGTCGGAGGGCCACGAGAACAGAACGATATTGACGCCGGGCCCGCCCGCGTCACGCCCGAGGTTGAGCTTGAGCCGGGCCGCGGCGGTCAAGGCTTCCTTGAAGCTGACATTGTAGCCGTGAATGAAGATCACCGTGTCGCGTTTGGCCGACGCCATCTTGCGCCGTGCGTGTTCGAACACGCTTTGACTGCCCAGCATGGAGCCCTTGCCGTCCTTCTGCTTGCGCCCGGCGTCCTTGACCAGTCTCTCCCGCGCCACCTGCACGGCGTACGTCTCGAGCTTGTCGCCGCTAACCTCCGCTTGCCCGAAACGCAGGCTGGCGAGGCCGGCCGCGCTAAAGTCCGCGCCGAAATCGTCCGGCTTTTGCTGGCGATTGGGTTTTCGATTGGTCGCGAAGTATACCTTGACCATGGCTTCCCCTTTTTCGTGCGGGTCGATCCAAACGAAACACGGGCGCCTGTGCAGGCAGGACGAGCCGGGCGACAGAAGCAGGATAGCCGATTTCGTTGCCCCGCGAAACGTCGTGGACAACCGGCTTGGCTCGGCCGGACCTTCGACGGTCGCACCGCCGAGCCGGCTCCCCCACAGCTCCGACACCACGTCAGGGGACATGACCGGGCTTGGCGTCGGCCAGCAGGCGTCCGACAACCCTTTACAGCTCCCGGTACTCGAGCGTTTTCCTCGGCACATGGATTCTCCCACCACTCTTCGCTAGTCTTCGCCGTAGGGAAGCCAACAATGGACCACCGCGTCGCTGCCGCCGTTGCTGCCGAGTCCGTCGGCCATCCACTCCCCCGGGCCGAGGGATCCGGGCGTGCCACGCCAATTCCACGTCGCCCAGGCCGTTTGGGGACTTCATAGGGGAACCGGGAGATGTCGGAAGCCAAGTCACCCTTTCATCGGGGCGAGAAGGAGATCCAGTCGCGGCTCGGCGTAGAGGGAGGAGAAGATAGAGGACCTGGGCCGCCGGATGATCCGCGATGACCTGCCGGAGGCGCACCAGGCGTTTTTCTCGCGCCTGCCCCTGGTGATCGTCGGCACGATCGACCCCGTCGGCCGGCCCTGGGCATCGGTCCTGGCCGGCGAGCCCGGGTTCGTCCGGGCGGCCGGCGCGCGCACGCTCGACGTGACGGCGCGGCCGATCTACGGAGATCCCTTGAGCGAGTGCCTCGTCGACGGCGCGGACATAGGCGCCTTGGGGCTCGAGTTCCAAAGCCGCCGGCGCAATCGCGTGAACGGCAAGGTGAGCGGCAGAAGCCAGGACGGATTTCAGATCCAGGTCGCCCAAAGCTTCGGAAACTGTCCCAAATACATCCAGGCCCGCCAGCCCACCCCGGGCGGCGGGATCGAGAGCATCGGCGAGAAAAGGCCGGTCCACCGTGCCGAGGCCCTGACCAAGGACCAGGCGGCCATCGTCGCGCGCGCCGACACCCTGTTCATCGCCAGCCAGTTCTCGGAAGACGCCGCCGATTGGAGCCACGGGGTCGACGTGTCGCACCGCGGCGGCAGGCCGGGCTTCGTCCTGGTCGCGCACGAGACCTTGGTATTGCTCCCGGACTACTCCGGTAACTGCATGTTCAACACGCTGGGCAACATCGCGATCAATCCGAAATGCGGGCTCCTGTTCATCGATTTCGACAGCGGCGATACGCTTCAGCTGACAGGCGCGGCCGAGATCCTCTGGGAGCCGGCCCATACGCGACGCTTTCCCGGCGCCAAGAGGGTGCTGGCCTTCGCCGTCGAGGAGTCGCTGCACATAGAACGGGCCCTGCCCTTCACCTGGGACTTCCAGGGCTACTCCCCCGTCTTCGACGAATTCGAACCTGCCAGCACCGGGGGCGGGGCCGCCGCGCAACTGCCCCCCATGACGCTCAAGTCCGTCAACGTGTCGATGCCCAAGGACATCGTGCACGACGGCAAGGTCGTCACGACCGGCATCTTCAAGGAGCCGGTCGAGGGGCGGGTGATGCTGGGCAGGCTGAACCTGGAGGGCGACGGACAGGCGGACCTCTGGGGCCACGGCGGGGCCTTCAGGGCGGTCTACGTGTACGCCTTCGAGAACTACGCCTACTGGGCGCGCAAGCTGGGGCGCGACGATTTCGCCATCGGCCAGTTCGGCGAGAACTTCACGGTCGAGGGCATGCTGGAGGACGATATCCACGTCGGCGACGTGTTCCGCGTGGGCAGCGCCTTGGTCGAGGTCAGCCAGCCGCGCGTGCCCTGCTACAAGCTGGCGATGAAGATGGGGATCGAGGGGTTCCAGAACCAATTCCTGGCAAGCGGCCGAATGGGGTTCTATCTCCGCGTCCTCGAAGAGGGCGAGGTCGGCGCCGGCGACACGATCGAGCTCGTCACGCGAGACCCCGGGGCCATGACCGTGCGCGCGGTCAACGACCTTCTGTATTTCGACAAGCAGAACCTGGAAGCCGCCAGCAAGGCCTTGGACATTCCGGCGCTTTCGCACGGCTGGAAAGGCTCGTTCGAAGAGCGGCTGGCCAAGGCGGCGACCGCCGGGACCCGCGAGCGGTATCGCAGTTTCGTCGTGGACCGGAAAAAGCGCGAGAGCGAGACCATCACCTCCTTCTATCTGCTGCCCGAGGACGGCGCCGCGTTGCCCCCGTTCCTGCCCGGCCAGTTCCTCACCTTCGAGCTGAGCATCCCGGGCCAGCCGAAACCGGTGCTCCGGACCTATTCGCTCTCCGACGGCCCCAATGCCGGCCACTATCGCGTAAGCGTAAAACGCGAGCCCGCGCCCGCTGACCGACCGGACTTGGCGCCCGGATTGTCGTCGAACTATTTGCACGACGAGGTGGAGGTCGGCGCCAAGCTCCGCGTCGGGGCGCCGCGCGGCAAGTTCCATCTCGATCCGGAGGGCGACAGGCCGGTCGTCCTGCTGAGCGCCGGCGTGGGCCTCACCCCGATGATCAGCATGATGAACGCGATCGTCCAGAGCGGCGGCCGGCGGCCCGTCTGGTTCATTCACGGAGCCCGCGACGGCCGCGAGCACGCCATGGGCGCGCATGTCCGGCGGATGGCCGCCGCCAACGGAAACGTTCATGCCCATATCCGCTACAGCCAGCCGGGTGCGGGGGATATCGAGGGCCACGGCTACGACAGCCGGGGTCGTGTCGACATCGCCTTGTTGAAGCAGGTGCTTCCCTTCGACGATTACGAGTTCTACCTCTGCGGACCGACGCCCTTCATGCGGTCGCTCTACCGCGGGCTACTGTCCCTCGATGTCTCGGAGAAACGCATCCACTACGAGTTCTTCGGCCCGGCCTCGGCCCTGAAGGACGACGCCAGGCCCGCCGGCCCGGCGAAGGTGCCGAGCGCCGAGGCGGAGCTTGCCGGCGGGATCCAGGTGATGTTCGCGCGCTCGGGCGTGACCGCCGGCTGGGACCCGGCCTGCGAGAGCATCCTGGACCTCGCCGAGCAGCATGGCCTGAACCCCGACTACAGTTGCCGGTCGGGCATCTGCCACACCTGTCTCTGCCCGTTGGCCGAGGGCGAGGTCGAATACCTCGAGGAGCCCCTGGACCAGCCGGACCCGGGCTGCGTGCTGATCTGCTGCTCGCGGCCCAAGACCAGCCTCGTCATCGAACTGTGACGGGAGTCCATATCTCAGCGTTGCAACTGCGTTATCGGCTCAGCGTTGGACCTATACCAACGGCTTCAGGTCGCCCAGCAGGGTCGGAATCAACTCCGTGACGGTCGGGTGAATGTGCATGGCCCGCTGGATCACGGTGTAGGGCACGTCGGCGTACATCACGTCGAGCAGGGAGTGGACGACCTCGTCGCCGCCGATTCCCAGAATCGCCGCCCCGAGGATCCTCTTGGTCTCCGCATCGACCAGGACCTTCATGAATCCCTGGGTCTCGCCGCGCTCGCGGGCGCGCCCGACGCGCGCCATCATCATCTTGCCGATCAACGCCTTGCGGCCCGACTCCCGGACCTCCCGCTCGGTCATGCCGACCCGGCCCAGGGGCGGGTCGATAAAGAGCCCGTAGGTCGTTATGCGGTCGGTCACGCGGCGGGCATCGTCGTCGAACATGTTGGCGGCGACGATCTCGAAATCGTTGTATGACGTATGGGTGAATGCGCCCCGGCCGTTGGCGTCGCCGATCGCCCAGATTCCCGGCACGTTGGTTCGAAGCTGGTCGTCGACCGTGATGAACCCGCGCGGGTCCGTCTCGACGCCGGCCGTGTCGAGCCCCAAGTCGTCCGTGTTGGGACGGCGGCCGACGGCCAAGAGCACATGGCTTCCGACAATTTCCTCGGGACCCGGCTCGCAGTCGGCGGTGACCGCGACTTGGTCGCCGCGTTTTGCGAAAGCAATGCAGGCCGCGTCGAGGCGCACCTCGACGCCTTCGGCCTCCAGTATCCCTTTCACCTCGGCCGAGACATCCTCGTCGTCGCGCGCGATCAATCGGCCACCCATTTCCACGACGGTGACGCGGCTGCCGAAGCGGCGGTACATCTGGGCGAACTCGAGCCCGATATAGCTTCCGCCGATGACGACCAGATGTTCCGGCAGGAAGTCCACATCCATGATGCTGGAGTTCGTGAGGTAGTCGACATCGTCGAGGCCGGGCAGGTCCGGGACGTTCGCGCGGGCGCCCACGTTGAGGATGATCCTGTCGGCCTCGATCGACTCGCCGTTCACCCGAACCGAAGACGCGCTCTCCAAACGGCCATGGCCTTCGTAGACGGTCAGGTTTTCCATGGTCTTGAGCCAGTTCGTCACGCCTTCGTTCGACTGCCGCACCACCGCGTCCTTGCGCGCCTTGACCTGCTTCATGTCGACGGCGATGGACCCCTCGATGGCGACGCCGAAATCCGCGCCGCGCCGCGCCATGTGGGCGGCCCGTGCGCTGGCCACCAGGGTCTTGGTCGGGATGCAGCCGACGTTCACGCAGGTGCCGCCGAAGAGCTTCCGTTCGATGATGGCCGTCTTCATGCCCTCTCGGGTCATCCGCGCGGCAAGCGACGGTCCGGACTGACCCGTGCCGATGACGATCGCGTCGAACTTTTCCGCCATGAGTGCCTCCCCGTTGCTGGAGGCCTTATACCAGAAGTCAGTGATAACGACTTTTGGAATCAGATACAGGCCCACCGTCGCCGGATTCCGGCGCGCCTTTCGGAACGCCTTGCCAGGGGTCCTGCTCCGCTCCGCCGCCTACCCGCCGCCGCGCAGCCCCTCGACGAAGACGCTGAGGCCGATCTGGCGTTCGCGCTTGAGGCGTTCGGCGGCGAGGACCGCCGCGACCTGCGAGAGGCTCGCCTCGAGGTCGCGGTTGACGATGACGTAGTCGTACTCGGCCCAGTGGCTCATCTCGTCGGCGGCCTTGGCCATGCGGTCCCGGACCACCTGTTCCGGGTCACGCGCGCGGCTGCGCAGCCGGCGCTCCAGCTCCGCGGTCGAGGGCGGCAGGATGAACACCCGGACCAGGTCGTCGCGGGCCTTTTCCGCGATCTGCTGGGTGCCCTGCCAGTCGATGTCGAAGAGCACGTCGCGGCCGGCCTCGAGCGCCGCGTCGACCGGCGCGGCCGGCGTGCCGTAGCGGTGGCCGAAGACCCTGGCGTGCTCGAGGAATTGCCCGGCCGCGGCCAGTTCCTCGAATATCGCAGGGGTGACGAAGACGTAATCCTTGCCGTCGATCTCGCCCGGGCGCTTGGGCCGGGTGGTGGCCGAGACCGACAGGATCACGCCCGGGTCGCGGTCCAGGAGCGCGCGCGCGATCGTCGTCTTGCCGGCCCCCGAGGGCGAGGAGACGACCAGCATCAGGCCGCGCCGCTTGATGTCGCCGGACATGGTCCCGCCCTCCCCCGCTTCCGTCATTCGATGTTCTGGACCTGCTCGCGGAGCTGGTCGATGACGCCCTTGAGCTCCAGGCCGATCCGAGTCAGCTCCACGTCGGGCGCCTTGGAGCAGAGCGTGTTGGCCTCGCGGTTGAACTCCTGGCAGAGGAAGTCCAGGCGCCGGCCGACCGGTCCGCCCTCGGCCAGCAGCTCGCGGGCGGCGGCGAGATGGGCGTCCAGGCGGTCCAGCTCCTCGCGCACGTCGGCCTTGGTGATGAGCACCGCGGATTCCTGGGCCAGGCGCTCCTCGGGCAGGGCCGGCGAGGCCGCCAGGAGCTCCTCGACCCGCTCCTTCAGGCGCTGGCGCAGGGCCTCGGGCTGGGCCGCCGCGCTGGCGGCCGCCTGGCCGACCAGCCCGGCCATGCTCGCCAGATGCCCCTCGACCAGCCCCTGCAGCCGGGCGCCCTCGGCGCGGCGCACCTCGACCAGGGCGTCCAGGGCCTGCGCCAGATCGGCCGCCATGGCGGCCTCGCGCGCGGCCCGGGCCTCGGCGTCCTCCTCCTCCTCGACCGCCTCGACCACGCCGCGCAGGGCGAGCAGACCGTCGAGGCGCGGCGCTTCGGCGCCGGGCGCGTCCTTCAGGGTCTTGGCGAGCTCGAGTAGCTGGTCGAGCAGCTCGCGGTTGACCCGCATGCGGAGCGGCCGGTCCGAGGTATCCACGCTGAGGCCGATCTGCAGGTTGCCGCGCGCGCAGCGCTCGGGCGCCGCGGCGCGGACCACCGGCTCCAGCGCCTCGTAGCCGGACGGCAGGCGGCTGCGCAGGTCGAGCGACTTGCCGTTCACGCTCTTGATCTCCCAGGTCCAGGAGATCGTTTCGTCGCCGCCGTCCTGGCGCGCGAAACCGGTCATGCTGGCAACGGGTCTGGTCTTGGCCACGGGGTGGGACTTTCGCAAGGTGATGGGGGCCGGGGCCGTTATATACTCGTGGCCGAGCCGCAACAAGCAAGGGAGGCCGGCAGGTGCGCGACCCCAAATCGATCCTGATCACCGGCGCGTCCAGCGGTATCGGCGAGGCGCTGGCGCTCGCCTATGCGCGGCCCGGCGCCCATCTGGCGCTGACCGGCCGCGCCGCGGCGCGCCTGGAAGCCGTGGCCGGGGCCTGCCGCGAAAAGGGCGCGGCCACGGCGGCGGCGCTCATCGACGTGACCGAGCGCGACGCCATGGCCCGCTGGATCGCCGAGCGCGACGCCGCGGCGCCGCTCGAGCTGGTGATCGCCAACGCCGGGATCTCCGCCGGCACCGGGCGCCTGGGCGAGACCGACGAGCAGGCGCGGCAGATCTTCGCGGTCAACTTCGACGGCGTGTTGAACACGGTGCTGCCGGCGCTGGACGGTTTCCGGGCGCGGCGCCGGGGCCAGGTCGCGATCCTCTCCTCGCTGGCCGGGTTCCGCGGCATTCCGGGCGCCCCCGCCTACTGCGCCTCGAAGGCCGCGGTGAAGGTCTGGGGCGAGGCCCTGCGCGGCCACCTGGCGCCCGAGGGCATCGGCGTCACCGTGGTCTGCCCCGGCTTCGTCAAGAGCCGCATGACCGCGGTCAACCGCTTCCCCATGCCGCTGCTGATGGAGGTCGAGCGGGCCGCGGCGATCATCCAACGGGGTCTCGCCCGCAACAAGGCTCGCATCGCCTTCCCCCGGCGCCTGGCCGCCGCGGTCTGGCTGCTCGCCGCCCTGCCGCCGGCGCTCACCGACCCCCTGCTGCGCCGCCTGCCGGAGAAGGGGTGAGGGAAGGAGGGAAACCGGGACTGGCTCGCTTTCGCGCAAGCGAAAAGGTGCCTGTCCCGCTTTCCCGGGCCGCCGCGAAGACCGCGGCCGGCCGGTCCGCGAAAATGGGGACAGGCACGAGTCGAGCCAGTCCCCGTTTTCGCTCGCAGCGCGAAAGCCGCGGCCAGCCCCGCCGTCACGGGTCGAGGGCGGCGCGCACCCGCTGCGCCAGGTCGTGCCTTCGAAACGGCTTGTCGAGCAGGTCGCAGCCCTCGGGCAGCGGTGTTGTCTGGCGCAGCGACGTCTGGGCGTAGCCCGACATGAACAGGACCGGCAGCCCGGGCTTCATGGCCCTGGCCCGTTGCGCCAGGTCGGGACCGCTCATGGCCCCGGGGAGCACGACATCGCAGAGCAGCAGGTCGACCTCCGTCCGGTCTTCGAGCTGCGTCAGGCCGGCACGGGCGTCCGCCGCCGTCAGCACCCGGTAGCCGAGGCCCTCCAGAATCGCCTTGGCCAGCGTGCGCACGTCCGGGTCGTCCTCGATCACGAGTACTGTCTCGCCCTGTCCGCGTGGCGCACTCGGCCTGTCTTCCGGGACGGGCGGCTGGGCGCTCTCGCCGGCGCGCGGCAGGAGGAGCTCGACCCTGGTTCCCTTGCCCGGCTCGCTGCTGATCACGACGTCGCCGCCCGACTGCTTGGCAAAACCGTAGACCATCGAAAGGCCCAGGCCGCTCCCCTCGCCCACGTCCTTGGTCGTGAAGAAGGGTTCGAAGGCACGCTCCAGGATCTCCGGCGGCATGCCGGTTCCGGTATCGTGCACCGTCAGCGAGACGTAGTCCCCCGGCGTCACTTCCATGTGGCCGGCCAGGTCGCTTTCGTGCAGGGTCATATTCGCCGTCTCGATGACCAGCCTGCCGCCGTCCGGCATGCCGTCGCGGGCGTTGATGGCCAGGTTCAAGATGGCATTCTCGACCTGCCCGGGATCGGCCACGGCGTTCCAGATGCCGGGGCCGGTGACGACCTTGATATCGATCGTCTCGCCAAGCGCGCGATGCAGCAAATCCTGCAGTCCGCTCACGAGGTCGGCCAGATCCAACTCCCTGGGGTGCAGCGGCTGGCGCCGCGAAAAGGCAAGCAGGCGCTGGGTCAGCTCGGCCCCGCCATCGGCCGCGCGCAGGACGGCCCCGACCTGCCGGTCTTCCGGGCCCAGCCGCTGGCCGAGCAATTCCGCGTTGCCGACGATCACCGCCAACAGGTTGTTGAAGTCGTGCGCGACCCCGCCGGTCAGCTGGCCCACCGCCTCCATCTTCTGCGCCTGGTGCAGCCGCTCCTCGGCCTGCTTCACCCCCGTGATGTCGCTGGTCAGGCTGCAGACGCCGACGATCCGGCCGCTGTCGTCGCGGAGCGGAAACTTGGCGCTCAGGTAGTGCCGGGTCACCCCCTTCCAGTCCTCCACGATCTCCTGCTGGATCGTCCGCCCGGTCACCACCACCTCCCGGTCCGCCGCCATGTAGCGCTCGGCAACGTCATCCGGCAGAAAGTCCGCAGTGGTGCAGCCGATGAAATCGTCCATCGTCAGGCCGAAGGACTCGGCGACATTCTCGCTGATCGCCATGATACGGCCTTCCGTGTTCTTCAGCACGATCTGGATCGGCGCGTTCTCCAGGATCGCCCGCAGCCAGGCGTCCCGGGCGCGCACCGCCTCCTCGGCCCGCTTGTGGCCGCTCACATCCAGGACCAGGCCGTTCCACAGGGTGCTGCCGTCCTGCAGGCGCCGGGGCACCGAAGCACCGCGAATCCACAAAATCCCGCCTGAGGCGCGGACCATCCGCCCCTCCCACAGCCAGGGGGAAAGCGTGCGCGCGGAACGCTCGATCGAGGCCTCGAATCCGACCCGGTCGTCGGAATGGACCGTGTCGAGCCAGAGCTTCGCGTCGGCCATAACCGCTTCTGGACGCAGGCCGGTGATCTCGAGCAGGGTCGGGCTGACATAGGGGAACGAGGGGCGGCCGTCGGCATCGAGGCGGAACTGGTAGACCACGCCCGGGACGTTCGAGGCCATGTCGCGGAAACGCTCCTCGCTGGCCCGCAGGGCCGCCTCGGCGCGCTCGCGCTCGGTGATCTCCTCGCGGAGCTGGTCGTTGAGGCGGCGCAGCTCCTCGGCGCCTTCCTCGACCCGGCGCGCCTCCTCGATGATCTTCAGCTTGGCGCTGGTCATGGCCGCGATCGTGGTGAGGATCTCGAGGTGGTGGCGACCGAAGTGGCCCGGCCGCGGGTCCTCGCAGTCGATAACGCCGGTGACCTCCTCGTCGATGATCAGCGGAACGCAGATTTCGGACAAAGCCGGCTCTACGTCGGGAATGTAGCGGCGGTCGTCGCGCAGGTCGTCGACGATCAAGGGCCGCCCCGTCTTCGCCACGTGGCCGGTGATGCCCTTGCCGACCGGTATCTCCAGGGCGTTGACGATCTGCTCGCCCTGCGGATTCTTGCCCCCGATGGCGGCGACCTGACACAGCAGGCCGCGGCGCCGGTCGATGAGGTAGACGACGCAGTCGTCGAACCCCAGCCGGCCGACCACTTCGCGGGCCACATACCAGACCAGTTCGCCTTCCGTGGGTATGGCCAGCAGTCTCAGCGCGAAGTCGTTGATGGTCTTGAACAGCGACCTCCCCGGCACCGGTTCGGGCCGCCTTTCAGGCAGGTCGCGCAATGCTGTGGTTTCTTCGCTCATGAGGCACGCCGGACTACTTGCACGTGAACGGCCGGATCCCGGGCGTCGCTTTCGGGGAAGTATATAGCCAAGCCGACGCCGGACTAGGACTCTCTTTCGGCGGGACCGCCCCGGCCGGGTTCGCTACTGCGCGTTTTGTCTCTTCTGCTTCCTGCGCTCTTCGCGCTGGATCATGCGCCATTTGGCGACGTTCTTGTTGTGCTCGACGAGGGACTTGGCGAAGGCGTGGCCGCCGCTGCCGTCGGCGACGAAGTAGAGGTAGCGGGTCTGGGCCGGGTTTAGCACCGCCGCGATCGCGGCCCGCCCGGGATTGGCGATCGGGCCCGGCGGCAGGCCGCCGTTGGTGTAGGTGTTGTAAGGAGTCGGCTTGTCCAGGTCGCGGAAGATCAGGGCGCGGCCCAGCGGCCCCTTGCCCAGGGTCAGGCCGTAGACCACCGTCGGGTCGGACTGCAGGCGCATGCGCCGCTTCAGCCGGTTGATAAACACCGAGGCGACCAGTGGCCGCTCCTCGGCCACGCCCGTCTCCTTTTCGACGATCGAGGCGAGGATCACCGCTTCTTCCGGCGTCTTGATCGGCAGGCCCTCGGCCCGCTCGGGCCACAGCTCGGCGAGCACCACCTCCATGCCGCTCTGCATGCGGTCGATCAGTGCGGCGCGGTCGTCGTCCCGCGAATAGTGATAGGTCTCGGGCAGCAGCGAGCCCTCGGGCGGAACCGGGCCCGGCTCGCCGCTCAGGCCCTCGGCGGCGGCGACCAGGGCGACGATCTCGGTGCTGGTCAGGCCCTCGGCCACGGTGAGCCAGCGCGCCACGGTCTCGCCGCGATCCAGGATCTCGAGCGCGCCGCGCATGGAGACGCCGGCCGGAAAGGCGTATTCGCCGGCCTTCAGGTCGTGCGCCAACCCGAGCAGCCGCACGCCCCATTTGAAGACGCGCGCGTCCTCGACCACGCCGGACTGATACAAAAGGCGGGAGATGGCGGAAAGGTTGGCGCCGCGCGGCACCACCACGGTGACGTCCTCGGCCAGGGGGCCCTCGCGCTCGAACCGGTCCAGAGCGACGAGCGCGGCGCCGCCCGCGATCAGCGCCAGGACGACCGAAACGACCAGGACGCCGCCGACGAGACGCGGCTTCATGGGCCCATCACCGGTCAGCTATAGCCGGCGAGCACCAGACAGGCGTTCGTGCCGCCGAAACCGAAGGAGTTGGAGAGGGCCGCCGCGACCTTGCGCTCCTTGGCCTGGTGCGGCACCAGATCGACGCCCACGCAGCCCGGCGAGGGGTTGTCCAGGTTCAGGGTCGGCGGCACGACGCCTTCATTGATCGCGAGGATCGAGAAGATCGCTTCGACCGACCCGGCCGCCCCCAGCAGGTGCCCGATCGCCGACTTGGTCGAGGAGATGGACAGCTTGCCCGAATGGGCGCCGAACAGGCGCTTGACCGCGCCCAGCTCGATCTCGTCGCCCAGCGGCGTCGAGGTGCCGTGGGCGTTGATGTAGTCGATGTCCTCGGGATTCAAGCGCGCCCGTTTCAGCGCCGCGCGCATGGACCGGAAGCCGCCGTCGCCGTCCTCGGCCGGCGCCGTGACGTGGTGGGCATCGCCGGACAGCCCGTAGCCGATCACCTCGGCATAGATCTTCGCGCCGCGCTTCTTGGCGTGCTCCAGCTCCTCGAGCACGACGGCGCCCGAGCCTTCGCCCATGACGAAGCCGTCGCGGTCCTGGTCCCAGGGACGCGACGCGCGCTCGGGCGTGTCGTTGAAGCCGGTGGAGAGCGCCCGCGCCGCCGCGAACCCGGCCACCCCCAAACGGCAGACCGCCGCCTCGGCGCCGCCGGCCAGCATCACGTCGGCGTCGTCCAGCGCGATCAGGCGCGCCGCGTCGCCGATCGCATGGGCCCCGGACGAGCAGGCCGTGACCACCGCGTGGTTCGGACCCTTGAAGCCGAACCTGATCGACAGCTGGCCCGAGACCAGGTTGATCAGCGCCGCGGGAATAAAGAACGGGCTGACGCGCCGGGGGCCGCGCTCCAACAAGGTGACCGAGGTGTTGTAGATGGTCTCGAGGCCGCCGATGCCCGCGCCGATCAGAACACCGGTGCGCTCCAGGCTCTCCTCGTCGTCCGGCATCCAGCCGGCGTCCTCGACCGCCTGATGGCCCGCGGCTATGCCGTAGACGATGAAACGGTCGACCTTGCGCTGGTCCTTGGGCTCCATGTAGTCGTCGGCGTTGAACCGGCCCCCGGCCGACTCGCCCAGGAGGACCTGACCGGCAATCTTCGCCGGCAGGTCGGACACGTCGAAGTTCTGGATGCCGCGGATGCCCGATTGGCCGTCGAGCAGCCGTTCCCACACCGGCTTGACTCCGCTGCCCAGCGGCGTGACCAAACCCAGGCCGGTGACGACCACACGTCTCATGGGAGGATCGGCGGTTCAGGCGGAGCCGGAAAGGACGGGCGCGCTAGGCGCCGCGATCCGGCGCCGAACCCGCTGTCCGTTCAAGCGTGCTCCGAGATGAAGTCGATCGCGTCCTTGACCGTCACGATCTTCTCCGCGGCGTCATCCGGAATCTCGCAGCCGAACTCTTCCTCGAAAGCCATCACGAGCTCGACAGTGTCGAGGCTGTCGGCGCCCAGGTCATCGATAAAACTGGCGGTGTCGCTGACCTTGGACTCGTCGACCCCCAGATGCTCGACGACGATCTTTTTGACACGCTCTCCAATGTCGTTGCTCATGCCTTTAACCTCAGATTTGTTGGCCAGGTACTGCGCGAATCCGTCTCTTAAACCGGGGCGGTTAACAAGACCTTTCCCGACGGGCGATCGGCCGCCTCTTAACACAGTTCCTCGCGTGAGAAAAGCACCCGCGCCAGCCCCCTACGGGTACGTGAAAGGAAGCTATATCATGGCCATTCCGCCGTTGACATGCAAGGTCTGCCCGGTGACGTAGCCGGCTTCGTCGCTGGCGAGGAATACGGTGCAGGCGGCCACGTCCTCGGGCCGGCCCAAGCGGCCGACCGGGATCGCGTCCAGCAGCTTCTCCTGCTGCGCCTCCGGCAGGACGTCGGTCATCGGCGTCTCGATGAACCCCGGCGCCACGCAATTCACCGTGATCCCGCGCGAGGCGACCTCCTGGGCGAGGGCCTTCGACAGGCCGGTCATGCCGGCCTTGGAGGCGGCGTAGTTCGCCTGGCCCGGGTTGCCGGTCTGCCCGACCACCGAGGTGATCGCGATGATGCGCCCCCAGCGCCGCTTCATCATGCCGCGCAGACTGGCCCGCGCCAGGCGGAATCCGGCGCTCAGGTTGACCTGCAGGACCTGGTCCCACTCCTCGTCCTTCATGCGCATGGCGAGGTTGTCGCGAGTTAGCCCCGCGTTGTTCACCAGGATATCGAGCTGGCCGAGTTCGGCCTCGACCCGGCCGGGCAGCTCGCCGGCGGCCTGGGGATCGGCGAGGTCGCAGGCCAGGACCGTGGCCCGCCCGCCGAGCTGGCCGGCCAGCTCTTCGAGGGCGTCCTGGCGGGTTCCCGACAGCGCGAGCGCCGCGCCACGGCCGTGCAGCGCGCGGGCGATCGCCCCGCCGATACCGCCCGAGGCGCCGGTGACCAGCGCGGTCTTACCGGTAAGATCGAACATGATCGAAGTCTCCCTGGTTTCTGGGTCGACGGGTGGCGGGGTCAAAGCGTCCGGATCAGCGCCTCGATATCCTCCGGAGTGCCGGCCGCCGTGCCGGTCAGCGCGCGATCGATGCGCCGCGCCAATCCGCTCAGCACCTTGCCGGCGCCCAGCTCCACCAGGGTCTCGACCCCGGCGTCCTTCATGGCGAGGACGGAGTCGCGCCAGCGCACCATGCTCGTCACCTGGTCGACGAGGAGACGCCGGATCGTCTCCGGGCTGGTGACCGGCTGGGCGGTCACGTTGGCGATCAGCGGTAGCTCGGGCGGCCGCAAGGTCGTGGCGGCCAGCGCCTCGGCCATGACCTCCGCGGCCGGCGCCATCAGCGCGCAGTGGAACGGGGCCGAGACCGGCAGCAGGACGCAGCGCCTGGCGCCCCGTTCGGAGGCCAACTCGACGGCCCGTTCGACCGCCGTTTTGTGGCCGCTGACCACGACCTGGCCGGGCGCGTTGTCGTTGGCCGGGGCGCAGACCTCCGGACTACCCTCCGCCGCCGCCGCGGCCTCCGCGGCGACCTCGGCCGCCGCCTCGAGGTCGAGGCCGAGCAGGGCGGCCATGGCGCCCTCGCCGACAGGCACCGCCGCCTGCATGGCCTGGCCGCGCCGCTTCAGGAGCCGTGCGGCGTCGGCCAGATCGAGGGTCCCGACGGCCGCCAGCGCGGAATATTCGCCCAGCGAGTGGCCGGCCACGAACTGGGCCTTTTCGGCCAGCGCGACCCCGCCCTCGTCGCGCAGGACCCGGACCACGGCAAGGCTGACCGCCATCAGCGCCGGCTGGGCGTTCTCGGTCAGGATCAGCTCGTCCTCCGGCCCCTCGAACATGAGGCGGGAGAGGCGCTGAGAGAGCGCGTCGTCGACTTCCTCGAAAACCTGGCGCGCGGCCGGGAAGGCCCCGGCCAGCGCCGCGCCCATGCCGACCGCCTGGGACCCCTGTCCCGGAAAAACGAAAGCCCGGCCCATCCGAAGCGGCCCTCCCCTGACCGGCGCGACCAAAGGGGCACAGAGATAGCCCGTAACGACGCCCTGTCAAGCCCACCCGGACCGGCGGGCACCGCCGGCCGGACGGGCGCGCCTGCGGTCCTTGCATGGCCGGGTCGTTTGTGTATAGTCGCGCGGCTCGCGGCCCTGCCGCGGGAAACATAGCTCCTTGCCGGTTGCCGTGAATTCCCGAGTTCGGGAACGTGCGCCGGCTAGGGCCGGGCGGCCGTAGGGAACACGATCCCGTTCGGCGCCGGACCGTGAACAGCCGTAGGGAGTGCTCGGCAGATGCCACTTTACGAGAACGTATTCATTGCGCGCCAGGACGTCTCGGCCTCTCAGGTCGATACCCTGGCGGACCAGTTCTCCGCCCTGATCCAGGAACACGGCGGCGAGGTCACCAAGAAGGAACACTGGGGCCTCAGGAACCTGAGCTTCCGGATCAAGAAGAACCGCAAGGGTCACTACGTCCTTTTCAACATCGATGCGCCGTCCGAAGCGGTCCTCGAGATGGAGCGCAACATGCGCCTCAACGAGGACGTCATCCGCTATCTGACCGTGCGCGTGGACGAGCTCGAGGCGGACCAGTCCATCGTGCTGCGCAGCCGCGGCATGCGCGACGACCGCGGCCGGGGCGGCCGCCGCTTTGGCGGGCCCGATCGAGGCGGGCCGCGCGGCGGACGCGACGAGCACCGTCCGCGCCGTGAATCGGCGGACGCGGAGAAATCGGAGAAAACGGCGGGCGACACGGCCGCCGAGAGCACGGAAGGAGACAAGGAATGACCGTCCGTATCGTCAGCAAGGGCGCGGCCATTCGCCGGTCGTTCTTCCGCAGGCGCAAGAGCTGCCCGTTTTCGGGGCCGAACGCGCCGAAGATCGACTACAAGGACGTCAAGCTGCTGCAGCGTTTCGTCTCGGAGCGCGGCAAGATCGTGCCGAGCCGAATCACCGCGGTCTCGGCCAAGAAACAGCGCGAGCTGTCCCAGGCGATCAAGCGCGCGCGCTACCTGGCCCTGCTGCCCTACCTCATCGGGTAGCGGGCAGGCCGGGCCGCCAACGGGCGCATGGTATAGAGTGTCGAGGAGCCGTTTCCGGCCAAGCGGAGAACCGCCCGGAAACGCCCAGGAGGACGGGTGATGAAAGTCATACTGATGGAACGGGTCGAGAAGCTCGGGCTGATGGGCGATGTCGTCAAGGTCAAGCCCGGCTACGCCCGAAACTACCTGTTGCCGCAGAAGAAGGCGCTGCGCGCCAACAAGGACAACCTGGCCTTGTTCGAGACCCAGCGCACACAGCTCGAGGCCGATAACCTGAAGCTGCGCGAAGAGGCCGGCGCGATCGCCGCCAAGCTCGAGGGCCTCGCCGTCGTGCTGATCCGGCAGGCGGGCGACAACGGACAGCTCTACGGCTCGGCCACCGCCCGCGACTTGGCCCAGGCCATCACCGAGGCGGGTTTCACCGTCGACCGCAAGCAAATCGTGCTCGACAAGGCGATCAAGGTCCTGGGCCTGCACCCGGTCAAGATCCGCCTGCATCCGGAGGTCGTGGTCGAGGTGACGGCCAATGTGGCCCGGTCCGACGCCGAAGCCGAGAGCCAAGCCAAGACCGGACACTTGATCAGCGCCGAGGAGCAGCGGGAAACCGAGGAGGCGGCCGTCGAGGCCATCGTCGCCGAGGTCGAAGAGACCGAGCAGGCCGAGGCCGCTATAGCCGAAGACGCCGACGCTCCCGCCTCCGAGGAGAGCGAGGCCGAAACCCGCGCCTGACGCGGCCCCGGCGCGGCCCGAACCAAATCCGCGGCGCGGTCCCGGCAACGGGGCCGCGCCGTTTCCTTTGCAGGCGCCGGCGGCCCGGCTCCGGCCCGGCCCTGGGCCCGGCCCCGGACTCCACATCGTCACATCGATCGACTATAGTTATTCGTTCATTAACACTTGGCCGGACGGCAGCCTAGCCGACCCGGCCCGAAAAGGAGCCGAGCAGCGACCAGGGAGACAACGGCGATAGGAGCAATGCGATGTTGTTTCGCAATCTTCTTAGGCACGTCGTCCATGAGGGGACAGTCCATTTGATCGACGCCAAGGGCCGGAGCTTCAGCTTCGGCGACGGTCGCCAGCCGCGCTGTACCTTGCGGCTGCACAGCAGGTTGCTGGATTTCAAGATACCGCTCGTTCCCTCGTTGTACTTCGGCGAAGCCTACATGGACGGGCTGATGACCTTCGAGGAGGGCAGCCTCGAGGACTTTCTTCGGATCGTCATGCAAAACACCGGCCGCCTGAACACGCATTGGCTCGTGCGGCTCGGTCGGGCGGTCAAGCGTCAGACCTCGCGTGCCAAGCAGTACAACCCGATCGGCAAGGCCCGGCGCAACGTGGCCCATCATTACGACCTCTCGGACCGGCTCTACGAACTGTTCCTGGATCCCGACCGTCAGTACTCCTGTGCCTATTTCACCTCGCCGCACGGCGACCTGTCCCAGGCCCAGGAGGACAAGAAGCGGCATATCGCCGCAAAGCTGCTGCTCGACCGTCCGGGCCTCAAGGTGCTCGACATCGGCTCGGGCTGGGGCGGGCTCGGGCTCTATCTCTGCGAGTCCAGCAGTTGCGACGTGACGGGGATAACTTTGAGTTCGGAGCAGCTCACGGTCAGCCAGGACAGAGCGCGGCGAGCGGGCCTGGATCAGCGGGTGCGGTTCCGGCTGGAAGACTACCGCCGGAGCCGAGGCGTCTACGACAGGATCGTTTCGGTCGGGATGTTCGAACACGTCGGCTCGAAAAGCTACGACGAGTTTTTCGGTCAAGTCCGCGACCTCCTGGCCGACGACGGTATAGGCCTGTTGCATTCGATCTGCTGCTCCGGCGTGCCGGCCCAGGACAACCCCTTCATCACGAAGTACATCTTTCCCGGCGGCCACATACCCTCGCTCTCCGAGGTGATTCCCGCGGTCGAGCGATCGGGCCTCCTGATCACCGACGTGGAGATACTCCGCCTGCACTACGCGGAGACGCTCAGGATCTGGCACGACCGCTTCCAGGCGAACCGCGACCAGATCGCCGGGCTCTACGACGAGCGGTTCTGCCGCATGTGGGAGTTCTACCTCAAGGGCTGCGAAATGAGCTTTCGCCATCACAAACTGATGGTGGTCCAGATCCAGTTGGCGAAGAAGCTGCAGACCGTGCCGCTGACCCGGGATTACATCACCGAGTGGGAGCGGGCCGACCGCGAGCAGCGGGCCCACGCCGCAGAGTAGGACAGGTGCAAGGACCGGTCGACCTCGCCGTGCAAACGGGTGGGACAGGTGAACCTTATCCCCGGCTTACACAGGAATCCCGCAATCCTTTCGTAGCATTGGCCCGCCGGTTTGCATAAGGTGCCGGCCATGGACCCCCACGGCACGAACAACTTGGCCCACCTTCCCGGTGCGGAGGGCGCCGCCGACCCCTATCGCGAGCCACCCGTCAACTACGAGGCCGAGCAGGCGCTTCTGGGCGCCGTCCTGGCCAACAACGCCGCCTTCGAGAAGGTCGCCGACTTCCTGCGGCCCGAGCATTTCGCCGAGCCGGTGCACGGCCGCATCTTCGAGGCCTGCGGCACGCTGATCGAGCGCGGCCAGATCGCCAACGCGGTGACCCTGAAGAACGTTTTCGAGCGCGCCGAGGAGCTGGCCGAGGTCGGCGGCGCGAAGTACCTCAGCGAACTGCAGGGCAACTTCGTCTCGATCATCAACGCCCGCGACTACGGCCGGACGGTCCACGACCTGTTCCTGCGCCGGCAGCTGATCGCGATCGGCGAGGACGTGGTCAACGACGCCTTCGACCACGACCTCGAGACCACGGCCACGGAGCAGATCGAGGCCGCCGAGCAGCACCTCTACACGCTCGCCGAGAGCGGCCAGACCGAAGGCGGGTTGAAGGACTTCAAGGCCGCGGTCGTCGAATCGATCCAGATGACCGAAGCGGCGGTCAAGCGCGACAGCCACGTGGCCGGCGTGGCGACCGGCCTGACCGACATCGACAAGCTGCTGGGCGGCCTGCACAAGTCGGACCTGGTGATCCTGGCCGGGCGTCCGTCCATGGGAAAAACGTCGCTGGCAACCAATATCGCCTACAACGCCGCGACCTCCAGGCGCGCCGAGCGCGACGCCGAGGGCAATCTGGTCGAGCTGCCTCAGGTGGTGGCGTTCTTCACGCTGGAGATGTCGGCCGAACAGCTCGCCACGCGGGTCCTCTCCGAACAGGCCCACGTGCGCTCGGACTCCATGCGCCGGGGCGAGATCCGCCAGGAGGAATTCGACCGCCTGTTCGAGGTCAGCCGCGCCCTTTACGACCTCAAGCTCTTCATCGACGACACGCCGGCGCTCACCGTGCCCGCGCTGCGCATGCGGGCCCGGCGCCTGAAGCGCCAGCACGGCCTCGGCCTGATCGTCGTCGACTACCTGCAGCTCATGCAGGCCGCGCCCGGCAGCCGCAACGACAACCGGGTGCAGGAGGTCTCGGAGATCACCCGGGGTCTGAAGGCGATCGCCAAGGAGCTGGACGTCCCGATGCTCGCCCTGTCGCAGCTGTCGCGCCAAACCGAACAGCGCGACGACAAGCGCCCGCAGCTGGCCGACCTCAGGGAGTCCGGCTCGATCGAGCAGGACGCCGACGTGGTCGTGTTCCTGTATCGCGAGGAATACTACCTGGGGCGCGAAAAGCCGAGCCAGCGCGCCAACGAATCGGACGACGCCTTCGCCAGGAGAGTGGCGGCCTACGACAAGCGCAAGGACGAGGCACGGAACATCGCCGAGGCGATCGTCGCCAAGCAGCGCCACGGGCCGATCGGCACGGTGCAACTGCATTTCACCGGCGAGTTCACCCAGTTCAGCGATCTGGCGGACCACGACCGCATGCCCGAACAACATGGCTGACGCGGTGGCCCCCGGCGACTCGGCGGCGGCCCGGGCCGGGGCCTTTCTCACCATCGACCTGGGCGCGGTCCAGGCCAACTACCGGCGCCTCGAGCAGGAGCTGGGCGGCGTCGCCTGCGCCGGCGCGGTCAAGGCGGACGCATATGGGCTGGGCATGGGGCGGGTTGCGCCGGTCCTCGCCGCGGCGGGCGCGCGCTGCTTCTTCGTCGCGCTGCCCGACGAAGGAATGGCCCTGCGGCAAATTCTCGCCGAGAGCGTGCCCGATGCCGAGATCTTCGTGCTCAACGGCCCGATGCGCGGCGCCGAGGCGGACTACCTGGCGCACGACCTGATCCCGGTGCTGAACAGCCTGGGGGATCTGGACCACTGGCACGCCGTCGCGGCGCGGGAGAGCCGCCCACTGGCCGCCGTCCTGCATCTCGACACCGGCATGAGCCGCCTGGGCCTGCCCCGGAACGAGCTCGACGTCGTGGCCGCCGACCACGGCCGGCTCGAGGGGCTCGAGCTTCGCTATGTGTTGAGCCATCTGGCCTGCGCGGACGACGCGGCGAATCCGATGAATGCCCGTCAGCTCGAGGACTTCCGGACCGCGCTTGCGCGCCTGCCGCCTGCGCCTGCGAGCTTGGCCAACTCCTCGGGCATATTTCTGGGCGCCGACTATCACTTCGATCTGGGTCGGCCGGGGGCCGCCCTCTACGGCGTCAACCCGACTCCCGGCCAAGCGAATCCGATGCGCCAAGTGGTTCGCCTGCAAGGGAAAATCCTGCAAGTTCGCGAGATTGACGCTCCCCAGGCCGTTGGCTATGGTGCGACCCATCGCGTGTCCCGACCCACGCGCCTAGCCACGGTGGCGGTCGGCTACGCGGATGGTTATCTGCGCTCGTTTTCGAATCAGGGCATCGGTCGTATCGGCGGCGTGCAGGTATCTGTGGTAGGACGCGTTTCCATGGATCTCGTCACTTTTGATATCTCCGCGGCGCCGGCCGAGTCGGCCCGTCCAGGCGCGACGATCGACCTGCTGGGCCCGGACCTGGACGTCGACGAGCTCGGCCGGCGGGGCGGCACGATCGGCTACGAGATCCTGACCGCGCTGGGCCACAGGTATCACAGGGCCTACCTGGGCGGCTGAGCCGGCATGCCGATTCTGCAGCCCATTGGACGGGCCTTTTTGGGCTTCCTGGAAGTCGCGGGCCGTCTCACGGTGTTCGCCGGGACCGGGGTATCGCACTGCGTGCGCCCGCCGATCTACCCTCGGCTGATCCTGCGCCAGATGGTCGAGATCGGCTACTACTCGCTGCCGGTGGTCGGCCTGACGGCGATCTTCACGGGCATGGTGCTGGCCCTGCAAAGCTACACGGGGTTCGCCCGTTTCTCGGCGGAGAGCGCGATCCCCAACGTCGTCGTGGTCTCGATCACGCGCGAGCTCGGGCCGGTCCTGGCCGGACTGATGGTGACCGGCCGCATCGCCGCGGCCATGGCCGCCGAGATCGGCACCATGCGCGTCACCGAGCAGATCGACGCGCTCGACACCCTGGCGACCAACCCGTTCAAGTACCTGGTGGCCCCGCGCCTGATCGCCGGCGTCACGATGCTGCCGATCCTCGTGCTCGTGGCCGATGCCATCGGCGTCTTCGGCGGCTACGTGGTGTCGATCTTCAAGCTGGGCTTCAATCCCGGCAACTACATCAAGAACACGATGGATTTCGTGGAAACGATGGACGTGGTCTCGGGCCTGGTGAAGGCCGGCGTGTTCGGCTTCCTGATCACCCTGATGGGCTGCTACCACGGTTACAATTCCAAGGGCGGCGCCCAGGGCGTCGGCACGGCCACGACCAACGCGGTGGTCTCCGCGTCGATGCTGATCTTCTGCTTCAACTACTTCATCACCGAGATATTTTTCGCGCGATGACCGAGACCGTTCCGAAAATCCGCATGCGCGGCCTGTGCAAGGCCTTCGGCGACAAGGTCGTGCTCGACGGACTGGATCTGGACGTCGGCCAGTCCGAGTCCGTGGTGGTGATCGGCGGCTCGGGGACCGGCAAGTCGGTGATGTTGAAATGCATCCTGGGCCTGCTGCACCCCGAGGCCGGCAGCATCCAGGTCGACGGCGAGGAGGTCGTCGGCCTGCACGGCCAGGACCTCGAGCGGGTGCGGCGCAAGTTCGGCATGCTGTTCCAGAACGCGGCCCTGTTCGATTCCATGCCGGTCTGGGAGAACGTCGCCTTCGGCCTGGTCCAGGGCCAGGCCGTGCCGCGCAACGAGGCCAAGGAGATCGCCCTGGCGAAGCTGGCCGCCGTGGGGCTGGGCATGAATGTCGGCGAGCTCTGGCCGGCCGAGCTGTCGGGCGGCATGCGCAAGCGCGTCGGCCTGGCCCGGGCGATCGCCACCACGCCCGAGATCATCTTCTTCGACGAGCCGACGACCGGCTTGGACCCGATCATGGGCGACGTCATCAACGACCTGATCGTCAAATGCGTCCGCGAGTTGGGCGCCACGGCGCTGTCCATCACCCACGACATGGCCAGCGCCCGGAAGATCGCCGACCGCATCGCCATGCTTTACGAGGGCAAGATCATCTGGGCCGGCCCGACGGCGGAGGTCGACCGCTCCGGCAACCCCTACGTGGAACAGTTCATCCACGGCAATGCGGAGGGGCCGATCGAAATGGAGGTGCGTGCGCTTTGACGGCCCGGCACCGGCAAGAGGGACGTCTGTTTCAATTTGGCTAAACGCCCGTCGCGTTACGTCTGTCAGTCCTGTGGGGCCGCCTCTGCGAAATGGAGCGGCCGCTGCGAGGCCTGCGACGCGTGGAACAGCATCGTCGAGGAGGCGCCGCGCGAGCTGGCGCCCGGCGGCCTCGGACGCGGCGGCCGGGGCGGCGGCCAGCGGCTCGCGTTCGTCGGCCTGGACGGCCAGGGAGAACCGGCCCCCAGGCAGGCGACCGGCATCGGCGAGCTCGACCGGGTCTGCGGCGGCGGCCTGGTCGGCGGCTCGGCGATCCTGATCGGCGGCGATCCGGGAATCGGCAAGTCGACTCTGCTGCTGCAGGCCGTGGCGGCGCTGGACGCCGGCAAGGGCGGGGCGCCGGTGGGCTCGGCCTACATTTCCGGCGAGGAATCGGTGGACCAAATCGCCCTCAGGGCGCGCCGCCTGGGTCTCGGCGGCGCAGGCGTGCAGGTCGCCGCCGCCACCTCGGTCCGCGACATCGTGGCCAGCCTGGACGGCCCCGAGGCGCCGCGGATCGTGGTGATCGACTCGATCCAGACCCTCTTTGTCGACAGCCTGGATTCGGCGCCGGGCACCGTGGCGCAAGTGCGGGCCAGCGCGCAGGAACTGATTCGCCTTGCCAAGCGTCGCGGATTCACCGTGGTGCTGGTCGGTCACGTCACCAAGGACGGTGCCATAGCCGGCCCGAAGGTGCTGGAGCACATGGTCGACACGGTGCTTTACTTCGAGGGCGAGAGGGGCCATCAGTTCCGGATTCTGCGCGCGGTAAAGAACCGATTCGGCCCGACTGACGAGATCGGCGTGTTCGAGATGACCGACGGCGGCCTGATCGAAGTGGCCAACCCCTCCGCCCTATTCCTCGCCGAACGACGGGGCCACGTCTCGGGGTCGGCGGTCTTCGCCGGGCTCGAGGGCACGCGCCCGCTGCTGGTCGAGATCCAGGCCCTGGTCTCGCCCTCGCCGCTCGCGACGCCGCGGCGCGCGGTGGTCGGCTGGGACGGCGCGCGGCTGGCCATGGTGCTCGCCGTGCTCGAAGCGCGCTGCGGGCTGGTATTGGCGGGCCGCGATGTCTATCTGAATGTCGCCGGCGGCCTGCGCATCACCGAGCCGGCGGCGGACCTGGCCGTGGCGGCCGCCCTGGTGTCGGCCGCGACCGACGACCCCGTAGAGGAGGACACCGTGATATTCGGTGAGATCGGCTTGTCGGGCGAGGTGCGCGCCGTCAGCCAGAGCGCCGCCAGGCTGAAGGAGGCGGCGAAGCTCGGCTTCGAGCGGGCGCTCGTACCTAAGTGCCGCGGCCAGGCCGACCGCAAGGCCGAGTATGGGGCAGCCGCCGGACCGGCGCTGGTCGAGATCGCACATCTGCAGGACCTGGTGGCGCTGTTCACCGCCAGGCAAACGCAATGATACCAAGGGTCATAGATAATGACGCATTTCACCGAGGCGATTTTGGCCGCCAGCAAGGCGCGCGTTGCGCCGTTGTGCGCGTACAACAAGCGGCGCGCAACGCGGCTGGCGGCCAAAAGCGCCCGGCCCTTGCGGGTGGGGCGTATCGGGGCGCCGGGGGCGTTGCGGCGCTTGCCCGATGCGATGCACGCATCGCGCTGCACGCCGCGCCTACCCGGGCGACCCGATCCGCTCCCATGAAATGAGTCATTATCTATGACCCTTGGTATATTATCCGGCCGAAGAAAGGGCCGGGGTGAGGCACGGGCGTTGAGAGACAACGGCAGAGACTCGCCAAGGAGGGCTTTCTATTGACCGGACTCGATGCTCTGGTATTCGCGATTTTGGTGATATCCGGCGTTTTCGCCTATATCCGCGGCTTCGTCCACGAGCTCCTGACCCTGGCCGCCTGGGCGGGAGCCGCCCTGACCACGCTGTACGGCTTCGAATACGTCGTTCCCTACGTCCGCGACATCATCGCGATTCGGGCGGTCGCCGATATCGGGACCGGCCTGGCCATCTTCGTGGCGGTCCTGGTGGTGCTCACGGTTCTGACGCGACTGCTCGCGCGACGCGTACAGGACAGCTCGCTGTCCACGCTCGACCGCTCGCTCGGCCTGGTGTTCGGGGTCCTGCGCGGTGCACTGCTGCTCAGTTTCATCTGGGTCCTCGTTGCCTGGGCGGTGCCGCGGGACGACTTCCCCGAGTGGATCTCGGAAGCGCGGACGCTGCCGCTCATCGAAACCGGCGCGGGCCTGCTCTACGCCCTGGTGCCCGAGCACCTGCAGCCCGAGGAACCGCCCGATATCGACGAGGACGCGCTGGAGCTCGGCTTCACCTTCGAGGAGCTGGTGAGCCCGAAACCAAAAGCCGCTGGACCCGCCGTGACTTCCGGGTATAAGGACCGGGAACGGAAGGACCTTCAGCGACTCATCGAAACCTCGCAGTGAGGGGTGCGGACGCCGTCGACATGAAAATCACCGATCCGTTCGACGACGACAAGCTGCGCGAAGAGTGCGGCGTGTTCGGCATCTACGGGCATCCCGATGCGGCGCCCCATACGGCGCTCGGCCTGCACGCCCTTCAGCACCGCGGCCAGGAAGCGGCCGGAATCGTCACCAGCAATGGCCAGCAGTTCCATGCCCACCGCGATCTGGGCCAGGTCGGCGACATCTTCTCGAGCCAACAGGTGATCGGCCGGCTCGCCGGGCATTCGGCGATCGGACACGTGCGCTATTCGACGACCGGCGAAACGGCGCTGCGCAACGTTCAGCCGCTCTTCGCCGAGCTGCAGTTCGGCGGCTTCGCGCTGGCCCACAACGGCAACCTGACAAACGCCCTGGCCCGGCGCCGGGAGCTGGTCGAGCGCGGTTCGCTGTTTCAGTCGACCATGGACACCGAGGTCATCGTCCACCTGGTCGCGACCTCCCGGGCGAGCAGCGTCGTCGACCGCATGATCGGCGCCCTGCGCCAGATCGAGGGCGCCTATTCCCTGGTCGGACTGACCGACACCTGCGTCGTCGGCGTGCGCGATCCGCGCGGCGTGCGCCCGCTGGTCCTCGGCCGGATCGACGGCAGCCATATCGTGGCCTCGGAGACCTGCGCGCTCGATATCATCGGGGCCGAGTTCGTGCGCGACGTCGAGCCGGGCGAGATGGTGGTGCTCGACAAATCGGGAGTCCACTCCCTGCGTCCTTTCCCGCCTGCCCCGCGCCGGTTTTGCGTTTTCGAGTACATCTACTTCTCGCGCCCCGACTCCGTGGTCGAAGGGACGAGCGTCTATGAGGCCCGCAAGCGCATCGGCGCCGAGCTGTCGCGCGAAAGCCAAGTGCCGGCCGACGTGGTCGTCCCGGTCCCCGATTCCGGCGTGCCCGCGGCCATCGGCTATGCCGAGTGCGCCGGTCTGCCCTTCGAGCTGGGTATCATCCGCAACCACTACGTGGGCCGGACCTTCATCGAGCCGGCCCAGCAGATCCGCCACCTGGGCGTCAAGCTGAAGCACAACACGAACCGGTCCATGCTGGAGGGCAAGCGGGTCGTGCTGGTGGACGATTCGATCGTGCGCGGCACGACCTCGATCAAGATCGTCGAAATGGTCCGCGCGGTCGGCGCCACGGAGGTGCACATGCGCATCGCCGCGCCACCGACCGCTCACTCCTGCTTCTACGGCATCGACACGCCCGCGCGCGAGGAGTTGCTGGCCGCGCAGATGGATCTAGACGGCATGGCCCGGCACATCGGCGTGGACAGCCTGGCGTTCGTCTCGCTCGACGGTTTGTACCGGGCCATGGGCGAAGCGGGCCGTAACGATCCGGCCCCGCAATACTGCGATGCCTGCTTTACCGGCGACTATCCGATCCGGCTGAGCGACCGGGAGGAGAACGAGCAGCCGGCCCAGCTCACGCTCCTGGCGGAGTTGGCCTAGTCCTAACCTCCCCTTAACCACCGGCTTGCATAGTCCAGGACATCATGATCGGACGAATTCTCAATGGCTTGGCCGCGATCCTCGGCGCCGCCGGCTTCGCCCAGTTCCCGGCGTTCTTTCAGCAGTACCTGCAGCGTCTCGGCGGCATGCTCGACCAGGCGCGCCTCGACGTCGCCCGGCTGCTCAAGGACGCCCAGAGCCAGGGCCAGACCCTGGAGAGCTATCTCGCGGAGCTGCGGGCGAGCGGCAGCAACGCGGCCACCGGGACGGCCGAGCGCGAGCTGGCGCGGGTCGACGCCGTCGGCGACCTGGAGGCCGCCTACAACACGCTCACCCTGGCCAACCCGCTGGAGCGCCCGACCGCCTTCATGGCGCACTTCGACGCCAGCATCGCCGAGGAGACCATGAAGGCCTTCGAGCCCGCCGTCCCGGCGACGAGCGAGGCCCTCGTCTATGCGGCGGTCGGCATGCTCGTCGCCCTGCTTCTCCTGGCCGGCGGCGAAACCGGCTGTCGCGGGGCGGTGAAGAAGATCAAGGGGTACTAGCGAGAATGAGCGCTGCTGGCGGCGGCGCCCCCGGCCGTCTCGCCGGGCGGATCGCCCTGGTCACCGGGGCCTCGCGCGGCCTCGGCGCGGCCGTCGCCCGGCGTTTCGCGGCCGAGGGCGCCCGGCTCGTCCTCGTCGCCCGGACCGTGGGCGGCCTCGAAGAGGTCGACGACGCGGTCCGCCGGGCCGGCGGCGAGCCGGCCACCCTGGTGCCGCTCGACCTGCGCGACTTCGACCGGATCGACCAGCTGGGCGCCCAGCTCTACGAGCGCTTCGGCCGGCTCGACGTGCTGGTCGGCAACGCGGCGGTGCTGGGCACGCTCTCGCCGCTCGGCCACGTCGCGCCCAAGACCTGGACCGAGGTCCTCGAAGTCAACCTGACCGCCAACTGGCGCCTGATCCGCAGCCTCGACCCGCTTCTGCGCCTCTCCGAGGCGGGGCGCGCGGTCTTCGTCACCTCGGGCGTCACCGCGCGCGCGCACCCCTATTGGGGGCCCTACGCGGCCTCCAAGGCGGCGCTGGAGGCGATGGTGCGGACCTACGCCGCCGAGGCCGCGAAGACAGCCCTACGGGTCAACCTGCTGGACCCGGGCGTGCTGCGCAGCGCCCTGCGCGCCCAGGCCTTTCCCGGCGAGGATCCCGCGTCCCTGCCCGCCCCCGAGACCGTGACCGAGGCCTTCGTCGAGCTGGCCGCGGCCGACTGCACCAGGAACGGCGAGCTCGTGCGGGCCGGCTGAGCGCCTGCGGGGGCGGCCGCGACGCCCCCTGCGCCACGCACCGTCGCGTTAGAATCACCTGCCCGATGAATTTTGTCGGTTGAATCGCGCCCGCATGAATGGCAGCCTTGGAAGCGCGGTGGAGCCGACGGAGGCGAATCCCTCGGGCGCCGTGCCGATGCGGGAGCGGGGACCGAAAACCTTTTCGGGGAGCAGATGACGGCATAGAGCGCCTGACCGGACGGCGCGTCGCGAGGCAAGCGGCCGCGCGGCCGGTGAGGTACAGCGGGATCCTTCGCGGGTGGATACGTCCGGCGTGGTGCGCAGCCTGACCAGCGGCTTGTCGATCATCCAGGTGACGGAGGACTTCGTCGGCGGCGCCGACCAGCGCCGCGACGGCGCGGTCGGGGGACGCTGACGGCAAGAGGCCCGGCCCCTGCCCTTGTGGCAGCCGGGCGATTACCGTCTTGGAAGGTCTTTCAAAGCATCTTGTACATGAACGTGGTGGGATCGAACCGGTTTTCGAAAGGGTCCCTGGCATAAGCGGGAATTACGCCCGCTGTCTCGTAGCCCAGCGAGAGGTAGAGCGACTCCGCTCTGTCGCCTGTTCTCGTGTCCAAGGTTATCAGGCTGCGGCCCAGTTGGCCGGCCCGCTTCTCGAGCTCGGTCATGAGGGCCTTGGCGACACCCCGTCCGCGGAATTCCGGATGAACGAGCAGTTTCGAGACTTCCGCCCTGTGCGCCTGGTTGGGCGGGGTATCGTGGTCCAATTGGACCGAACCCGCGATGCGGCCACCGAGTCTCGCGGCCAGCAGCAACCT
>CAMYKD010000048.1:45195-60871 GCA_947258885.1 uncultured Kiloniellales bacterium
ACGCTGGCGCCGTCATGGACGCAGGCATTCAGCAGAGTCGCCAGCTCTTCCAGGTTCCCCTCGATGCCGTCGGCCGTCAGCGACTCGATGCGAATTTCGTTGCTCACGATACCTCACACGATAGCGAGCATGTATCTTGCAGACCGGCCTTGCTTCGTCTCGAACGCGCTTGGCCCGAACAGCTGGTAGCGCAGGCAATCGCCCTTGCGCAGCCGGTACGACCGGCCTTCGACCGTCATTTCCAGATGCCCGTCGAGCACGATCAGATGGTGTTCCAATCCCGGCCGGGGCGGGCTGTCGTATTCGATACGCGTCCCGGCGGGCAGCTCGCACTCCAGGAGCTCGGCAGCGAGGGTCTCCGCCGGCGGGGATACCGACCGCCTGCCGAACCCGGTTTCCGGATCCTCCCAGACTCTCTGTTCCCTGCGCGGCACGAGCGGCGCGAAATCCGTCTCGACCATCGCCATCAGTCGGGACATCGTAAGCGCGTAAGCCGAACAGAGCTTGCCAAGTACGCTTGCCGTCGGGCTCACCTCGCCCTTTTCCAATCGCGACAAGGTCGCCCGGCTGACGCCGCAGTGCTTCGAAAGCTCGTCGAGCGACCATCCGCGATCGAGACGGAGCGTCTTCAAGCGGAGTGCGATGCGGTCGTCCAGCGACCGCTCGATGATGGAAAGTGCGCCCACAAAAGAGAATATTTCTCAATTGTGAGAACTTGTAAAGAGAACAAGTGTTTTGTAGCGCTCACGGTCGATCTGGCTTTAACGGCTTCAAGGAGTTGCACTCGCTTGCTTCGCAAGCCTTCGCCTCGAAGGCCGCCTATTACGAACGGCACCTCCACCCGCCATCTCGGCCGTCAAACGCTCAGATACATGATCAGCGCCATCGTCAAGGGCACGGCCATATCGTTCGCGTACTTCGCGACGGTGGCGATCTGGTCCTTTGTGACGGCCTCGCCGGCGGCCGCCTGCTTCAGGATCGGCCGGACCTCCGTCCACATCTGTTCGACCTTCATCAGTTCGCCTCTGATTTCCCGCGTGGCGGCCGGCAGCAGACGGCGCTCGGGATTGCCTTCGATCAGGCCATTGATCGTCTCGTCGAACTCCTTCGTCGATTGGGCCAGCTGTTGTCTCCGCTCCGTTGCGTAGTCGTGATAGGCGGCCATCATGAGGCTTCGAAGCACAAGCTGTGTGCTGGCGCGCAGCCGCCCGGTCCCGTTGATCGTGGACGACAGAATCGAATGGTAGCGGCCGCCATAGACAAAATACCCATAGGAATCGACCATTTGTCTCAAGGCTTCGATCGTATTCGCATGGCTTACCGCAAGCGCGTCCACCTGCGCCTCCGAGACCTTCCCGGACGCGACGATCTCTCCGAAGATCGAGTCGTATCGCCGCCATCGCGAGTCGGCCTGGTCCAGCGTTTCGAGTATTTTCGGCTCTGTCGTGGGGCTCAGGCCGATATACGGGTTTCCTTCGCGAAGGTCCGTTTGCATTCGGTCGAAGCGGCCCCGCGACCAATGGATGGAGCTCAAGCCGGGCGACGCGTCGATTCCAAGCGCCGCGAGCAGGGCGCTGTTGGTCATCCTCTCGATCAGCAGCAATTGACGCTCGGCCAGAGTGAAGGGCCGGGTGTTGTTCGATTCCGCCTCCGCCGGCGACGCCGCCAGGATCAAGATGATGACGGAGACTATGCCGGCAATTCTCAAATCACCTCGGCCTGCATTTGCGCACATTGTCGTGGTCCCTTTTTGGTCCATGCGATTGGTAAGGCGAGCGTCGATGGTGGTCGCCGTGCAAAGCCCTATCGATCCGGACACGCTATCGAGACATGGACTCGAGATTCGCCCATACGATCGCCTCGACGTCGATTCCCACCGTTATGGCGCCGATCACCTTGCCGGTCGCCCGATCGGTAATCGACATGCTCAGCTGCGACTGAAACGTCTGCGTCGACTCGTCCAGCTCGACTTCGTCGATGATCATGGCATCCGGACCGACCAGATAGGTCTTCTTCCACTTGGTCTCGTCACCCTGCCAATAGTCGGATGTGACGTCGCTTTGGCCGACGTTCAGGCCGCGATTGTCCATGACGAAGACCTCGGTGACGATGCCGTGCTGGTCCTTCTTGGCCTGCGCCAGAAAGCGCGAAAGCTCGTTTGCCAGCGCCCGGTCGATCAGCGGCCGATTGACCGCGGAGGTCTCGGCACGCCACTTCTTGTCCAGTGCGTTGATGTCGCCTTGGCTCAGGCCAGCGTGCCGTGCGTTCTGTTTCTTGATCGCCTTGACGACGATTGGACTGCTGATCCACGCCTCGACGGTGGTCTTGGCGAAATCCCGTATCGGCACTTCATGAGGGCCGGCGGCCCAGGCCGCGGCTGCAATGGCAAGTCCGGCGAACACTGCCGCGCAGCCGGCATAAACACGCAGAGACGTCATCGTCTACTCTCCGTTGGAACCGGCGATGGATCGACCGGCCATCAGCCAGCTCAGCGCTAGGTTCTAGGCTCTAGATGAATTGTTCTAAGAATGGGTTAAACAGCCCACCCTGAGGCTTGTCCGACGCCTGCCGGCCGAGGCAAAGCGCCGCACCCGCCTGTCTCCGGCAGGCGTCCGACAACCCTTCACAGGACCGGACCTACCGACGAATACGACATAACAATCGTTGATGTGCACCAACGAGCACAAGAGGTTGGGGGCTGACTTCCTTCACGACAAATCGTTGAGCAGCGTCAAATTATGGCCATGTCAGTCATATGAAAGTGCAACAGCCGGACCAAATTCGTATCGGCATCAGACTTTAGTCCAATGCTAAAGTAATACTTAAGTCTGAGAACAGCATATCTAAAGTCCAAATAAGTGATTTATTAGTAGAAACCGGATAATCCTGGGGAAGAAACGGGGGGCTTCGTGTGTTCTCCAAAACAGATCTGAATTTGCTGCCGAGCAGCGGCCGGATCCGGCGATCGGTTTTCGCCACCGATCCCGGATCGGACCGGATCGCGAAGACCGGGTGGCTGCAAGGTTGAATCCATGGGACTTGATTCGGAGGATTGGTGATGAAAGCTCGACTGGTGAAAGTTGCGGTCTCTCTCGCGGCCTTCGGTATACTTGTTTCGGGGACGGCAAACGCCGCACTCAATGCTCCGTCCGTGGGCATGGTCGTGACCTGGGCTTGCACCGGTGACCACGCCAAGGAATACGTCGTCAAGGTCTCGAGCATTACGGACGGTGTTGTTCGCTATCAAAGCAAGGTGGACGGCGCCAAGTACTGGGCGGAGAAGCCGGCCGGCTTGACCGGAACCACACTCTGGCTTCGCAAGAATAGAGGCCAGGTCCAAGACGTCGATATGGAAGACTTCGCGGATATCGCAATGCTCAGGCCCGGGTCGCGCTATAAGGGCGCGGTTGCCGCCAGCGACGGTGACGCCAAATGGGTCTGGGGATACAAAATCGCGATCGGCCCGACGCGCACCGTTCGGAATCAGATCCTAGGCAACGTGGCTTTGGTCCCGATCGTGGAATCACGTCACGTCTACCACGGCGACTACCGGTCGGAGATGACCTCTTTGGTCGAGCCCAATCTCGGCATCACGGTCGAATGGCGGTACCGCGACAACAAAGGCCGGGAACACTGCGTCCTGAGTAGGCTGCTGCTGCCCAACTCGTAGCGCCGCCGCGCTGTCGCGGTTGTTTCATGCTGCTCGTCGAAGAGAGCGCGAAAACCCCCGCCCTACTTACGATCTTCGTGAATGCCGCCCCATTCGGAGGGACCCATGATCAACGGCAAGACCTTACAGCTCAAATCCCAGATCATCCTCGACGGCAACGAGTCCGACGGGATCATCGTGATCGACGGCCACAGCGGAACGATGGTCTCGTGCAACGACTCGGCGGCCCAGCTCTGTGCGAAGCTGCAGGAGGGCGTGGCGGCCGGCGAGTTGGTACGCTTCCTGGTTTCGACCTATGACGTAACCGAAGCCGCGGCCGAGCGCGACATCGTGCGTTTCTTGGACCGCCTCGGCGCCATGGGGCTTATCGATGAGTAGTCGTGAGCTGCGCGTCGCGATCACGGGATTTGCCGGGCTCGACGATCCGCAGTCCGGAGCATCGGTGACGCGCGCACTGCGGGCCGGTTGGGCGGGAGCCCTGGAGATCCATGCGCTGGGCCATGACGCGGTCATGACCGGGGCATGGATGCCGGACGCCGCGGACCACATTCATACCCTGCCCCCAAGCGCGCAAGGTGGCGAGGCATTCCTCGACCGGGTACTCCAAATCCACGAGTCGCGCCGGCTCGATGCCCTGTTTGCCTGCCACGAACCGGATCTGCCGGTGCTGGCCCGCCATGCCGACGAGTTGGCCCGCCGCGGCATTCGCACGCTGCTGCCCAAACCGGAGCGCCTGGCCGATGTGCTGGGAACGAAGTGGCCAAGCGCGTTGCGCGCCGCAGGCTTCGACACCCCACCGACCCTCCGCGTCACGGACCTCCGGGAGCTCTCGGTTCAGTGCGACCTGCTCGGCTATCCCTTGCTGATCAGGCACGAAGACTTGGCAACCAGGGTCGTCCACAATGCGGACGAGGCCAGGACCGTGGCGGGCGCCATGTCGGTCCGTGGCGGCGCCGTGCTGCTGCAGCGCAGCGTCGCCGGCGAAGGTTTCGCGGTGAGCCTGGTCGCCGACCATGAGAGCGCCTGCCGCGGCATGGTGACCCTGCGCAAGCTCGCCGTGAACGCGGATGACAGGCTGGTCTGCGGTTCGGCGATCGACGATCCCGGCATCGCCAAGCTGGCCCTGGAGATTGTCGAAGCGCTGGCGTGGCGCGGCCCGCTCGAGCTGGAGTTCGTTCGCTCCGCCGGGCGGAAATCCGCCCTGTGCAGCGGCTTGCGCTGCTGTCTGCCGTCTTGGAGTATGATGACCCACTGGGCCGGCTGCAACCTGCCGGTCGTCTGCCTGCAGGAAATGCTTCAGCGCGAGTCGGGCGGCGAGGGCAAGGCGGCGCCCGGCACCATTTTTCTGCAGGGAATCGCCGAATCCGCGGCACCCCTCGACGAGGTCATGACGCTGCAGCGGCATGGCAGCGTCAACGGCGGCGCCGGCAGCCGTGGCAGAGTGTCGGCGGGCACCTCGCCGGTTAGCGAGCTTCCAGCCGGCGGACTCAAGGTGGCGGTGACGGGAATCGGCAGTTTCGAGGCCATCAATCCGGGCATCGGCGTGGCCCGCTGCCTGCGACAAAGCGCCCGCGTCTCCGAGGTCCACGGATTAGGCTACGGCACGCTCGATTCCGGCGCCTATCAGCCCGGGTTGCTGGACACCGCGCATCGGCTGCCGGTCTCCGAGGACCCGGAGGTGCTTTTCCGCTGCCTTGCCGAGGCCCACCGGACCCGGCCCTTCGATGTGATCCTGCCCTGCCTCGACGGTGAGCTGCCCCGTTTCATCGAGATCGAGGACCGTTTGGCCGACGATCTGGGGGTGGCTACCTTGCTCCCCTCGCGTCAAGCCCTTGAGCGCCGGAGCAAACTGGGCCTGTTCGACGGCCGGCGCCGGAACCGGCCGCTCGGCTTCGAGATCCCGGACAGCCGAATCGTGGAGTCCGAGCGCGATCTGCTGAAGAGCTTGCGCGAGTTCGGCTATCCGGTCGTCGTCAAGGGGCCGATCTTCGGCTGCATGGTGGTCAACGGCGAGTCCGACGCCCGCGCCGCCTGGCAGCGCTTCAAGGACCAGGAAGACAGCAAGGTCATCGTCCAGGCGATGATCCACGGGGACTCCTTCGCGCTCGCCGCGCTGTGCGACCGCAGGCACGAACTGCGATCGGCCGTCACGGTGAAGAAGCTGGCGCTTTGCGCGCGGGGCAGCACCTGGTCGGCCCTCCAGGTCCACGAGCCGGAGCTGGCCGAGAGCTTCGCGGCTTTCCTGCGCGAAATCGAATGGACCGGCCCGGTCGAGGGCGAGTTCATCCGCGACGCCTTGAGCGAACGGTTCTATCTGTTCGAGGTCAATCCGCGCTTCACCGGCTGGATCTCCTTCACCGCGGCGCTTGGACGCAACCATCCCGAGCTGGCCGCCCGCCTCGCAATCGGCGAGCAGGCGCCGCCCGAGGAGGCCCTTCGGGGCAACGCGGACAGCTTGGTTTTCATGAGGAGCTGCGAGGAGATCCGGGTCCGTCCGGTCGCCTTGGCGGCGCTCTCGAATGGGGGAATTGTGCGCCATGAGCGACCTTAGGATCTACGAGCCGCCACGCCTTGAACCGCTGCCGTTCCTGGCTTTCGACAAGCATCAGACCCGCAGCATCCTGTCCGCGCCCAGCTTCGAGGAGGACTACGATGTGGCGGGCCTCCTAGCCGAGTACGGCTCGCCGCTCTACATCGTTTCCGAGCGCCGCCTGCGCGGCAACCTGCAGAGATTTCGCGAGGCTTTCGCCACGCCCCGGCTGGACACGCGGGTCGCCTATTCCGTCAAGACCAACTACCTGCCGGCCATCTGCGCCGTGCTTCGCGAGGAAGGGGCCTGGGCCGAGGTGGTTTCGGGCATGGAGTACAGCCTTGCCCGAGCGCTCGCCGTGCCGCCGGGCGAGATCATCTTCAACGGGCCGCACAAGACCCGCGAGGAGCTGGAACGGGCGATCGCCGAGGGCGCCATCGTCAATATCGACAACTTCGACGAACTCGAGGCCGTCCAGCGGATCGCCGGAAACCTGGGCCGGGTCGCGCAGGTCGGGCTGCGCATCAGCTTTCGCTCCGCGCTCTCGGCCTGGACCAAGTTCGGCTTCAACGACGACAACGGGGACAGCCAGAGGGCCCTGGAGCGGGTGGCCGAGCTGGAATGCCTGGACCTGGTGTTGCTGCACAATCACTGCGGCACCTTTGTTCTGACCCCCTCGCTCTACGGCGAGGCCGTCGACCGCTTGATCGATTGCGCCGAGCGAGCGCGCGCGCTCGACCTGTCTCCGACGATGATCGACGTGGGCGGCGGTTTCCCCTCCGAGAACGTGCTCAAGCCGGCCTTCGACTTCGCGGGCGGCAGCAATCGTAGCGGCGACTTCCTCGCACCCTTTGCCGAAGCGGTCTGCACACGACTGGAAAAGGCCGCCCACCTGTTCGGCGGAAGGCCGGCGTTGGTCCTGGAACCGGGCCGCGCCGTGGTCGATTCCTCGGCCCAACTGGCCTGCACCGTGGTCGCCAAAAAGACCATGTCGGACGACGACGCCATCATCGTCGATGCCGGCGTCAATCTGCTGCCCACGGTTTGCTACTACGACCATGGCATCGATACGCCGCCGCGAACGGAGACGCCGGGACACAACGGCTTCAAGCAGGTCGACGTTTACGGCCCGCTCTGCATGCAGGCCGACAAGCTGCGCGACGGGGCAAGCCTGCCGGCGCTCGAGGTCGGCGATCCGTTGGTGGTATCCAACGTCGGGGCCTACTGCCACACCATGTCCACGCAGTTCATTCAGCCGCGCCCGGCGACGGTGCTCCTCGGGCCCGACGGCCCGGAGCTGATCCGGCGGCGGGAGGACTGGCGGGACATCTTCGCGCTCGACCGGCTGCCGTCCCGCCTGCGACCAGATGATTGCAGCCTGTGACCTCTTCGCACGGGTCGTCCTGCGCGGCCTGGCGCAGATCGCATTTGCCGACCAGGCCCGCGCCGGCCTGCTGATCCTGGCGGCGATCGTCCTGCTGTCGCCCTGGGGCGCGCTGGGCGCCCTTGTCGCCGCCGCGCTCGGGACCGCCGCCGGCCGTCTGCCGCGGGCCTGCCCCCGCCAGGAATGGGTGTCCGGGGTGACCGGCTACAACGGCGCGATCATCGGTATCCTGTGGGGCGGCTTCCCCGCGGCCGGCGAGTTCCGGCTTGGTCTGCTGTTCTTCGCCGTGGCCTTGTGCCTGGCCCTCGAGACCGGCTTGCGACGGGTCTTCCAGCGCTTCGGGCTGCCGATCCTCTCCCTGCCGGCGGTTCTCGCCGCCATCGGGGCCTCGCTGCTCCTGGCACCGCAAGGAACCTGGCTGTGGATCCAGCCGGGACAGGCGCCCTTCGGCATCTGGGGCTTCGTGGCGGCGCTGCTTTGCGTCCTGGCGGCGGCCATGACGAAATCCGTGGCCGCCGGTCTTCAGGCGGCCGCGCTCGCCGTCGTGACGATGCTGCTCCACGCCTGGGTTGCGGATCGCGATCCCTCGAGTGCCGTCGGCCTTTGGGCGCTCACGGTTCCCTTGGCGAGTTTCGCGCTCCACGGCGTGTTCCTGCGCGGCGGCGCGGGCGCGGCGGCCGCCGGCATGCTGGCCGCGGTTGCGGCCGCCGCGATCTGGCTGGCGTGGATGTCGAGCCCGCTGGCCGGCGTCGTCCATCCGCTCGTGGCGCCCTTCGTCCTCGGCGTCTGGATCGTGCTTCTGCTGCAACGCGGCTTTCAGCGGCGGGGGTTCCTCGATCCGGCGTTCTGGAGGATCCTCGTGGTGCTCGCGGCGGCGCGCCTGCGCGGCCGGCGCCTGGTCGCGGTGACCGGCGGCGAGCTGAGCGCGATTTCCGGCCTGCCCGACTTCGCCGCCGGATCCGAGGCCGACCCGGAGTTGGGCGCCTTGCTCCTGGGCGGCGAAACCTTCGCGTCGTCGGCCGCCTTCCGGCGCCGGTACTGGGACGCCTGCGCCCGCCTCCGCGAGCAGCTGGCCCATACCGCCATCAATCCGGCGCACAGGGCGCTCGCCAGAATGGAACGTCTCGGCGTGCTGAGCGTCCTCGTTACGCAGAACATCGATCCGCTGCAGCGGTCCGCGGGCAGCAAGGGCGTCGTGCATCTCTACGGATCGGTGGACGCCATCGGCTGCACGGACTGCGGATCGCCGGCCGCCTGGCCGGAACGCCCCGTGTGGCGTCGCTTCGACCTTGGCTGTCCGTCCTGCAAAGGTCTTCTGCGGCCAGCGGGCCGGTTGTCGGGCGCGGCGCCCAAGCCGGACGCCTGGCGCGAGATTATGGAAGGTGTCGAGTCAGCCGCTGCGGTCGTCTTCATCGGGCTGCGAAACACAGGGCCGGAGATCGACCGCCTGTTGGACGCCGCCAGGCGCGGAGGACGGCGTGTGGTTGTGATCGGTGGAAATCCGGTGCCCTTCCCGCTTCGCCCGGACGAGGTCGCTCTCAACGCGTCTCCCGCGGCGATCCTGCCGACCCTTGCTGGATGTCTCGCCGCATTGAGCGGGCTGTCGCTGCCGCAAGGACGGCACCACCGCGAGCGACCCGGGGCGCCAAGACCGGTGGCCATGGTGCGTCCGCTTGCCTGGACCCTGGGTGCCGCGCTGCTCGCCGGCGTTCTCGTGCTGGGCGACGAGATGCTGTCCACGGCGACCTTCGCGGACCGGGGCAAGAGCCTGGACATCGCCGTCTCGGAGAAGATCCAATTTCAGAGCTTCGATACCGATCGGAGGGCCATCGCCCGGGACGCCTATCGCACTGCACCGGTCGAGATCCCGGGCGACCTGATCCTGCCGGAAGCCGGCGGCCGGTTGCCGCTTGCCATCCTGATGCACGGCAGCGACGGCCTTTCGGAGCACCAGTACCGCTACGCGAAGGCGTTGCGCGACCGGGGCATCGGCACATTCGTCATCGATAGTTTTGGGCCGCGCGGCGTGAACAATACGATCGGCGAGCAGGACCGGGTCCCGGCCTATTCCATGCTCGTGGACGCCTACGAGGCGCTCAAGCTGCTCGCACGGCACCCCAGGATCGACCCCGAGCGGATCGCCGTCGTCGGCTGGTCCAAAGGCGGGACCGCAGCCGATTGGGCCTCCCGGGAATGGTACCGGGCGAGGCTTTCGCAGGGCGATCTGAGGTTTGCCGCGCACGTCGCCTTCTATCCCTGGTGCGGCGAGCAGCCCGCGCGGATCGAGCTGACCGGCGCGCCGCTGCTCTATCTCGTGGGGGAACTCGACGACTGGACCGGCAGCGGGACCTGTTTCGACTATGCGAGGCGGGTGAATCGTGCGGGCTACGAAGCGGACATCGTCGTCTACGAGGGCGCGCAGCATGGCTTCGACTACGCCGGCTCATTCCGCACCTATCTGGACCAGGCGGAAAACTGGTCCCGCTGCGCTTATCTGTTTCGCGACGAGGGATTCGTCACGCGCGCCGGCGGCGCCTTCATGGACTGGTCGCAGTACCGGGACTACCGGACCGCGTGCGCCGGCCGGGGCGCGCACCTGGCCAGCCACGCCAAGGCCCGCGACCGGTCTCTGGTGCGGCTGTTCGACTTCCTGTCCTATGTCTTCGATCTTTGAAGCGACCGCGCGGCCACATTGAACTCTTCGATGACCCATCCCTACAGTTGGAGCCGCTCGCAAGCTTGTATCAAAGGTCATTGATGATGACCTTTGATATTAGGCCTGACTTGCTGTCGGACGTAGAATCTCAGTACATTTCTTAAGAAAATTTCTGGAGATTTCTAGAGATCATGATTGAGCGATTGGAAATCCTGTGGAAGCGTATCAGTCTGGCGCGGCAATACATGCTGGCCAGCTTTGTGGTCCTGGTGTGCTGCATGGCCGGCGTCGGATGGTGGGTCAGCCGGGAAATTCAGTCCGGCGTGATCCAGGAAACGGCCGCGACGACCGCGCTCTATATGAACAGTTTCGTGGCGCCTCTGATCCAGGAGCTCACCGAGCAAGACCACCTGCAGCCGGAACATATCGCGAGCCTGGACGCCCTGGTGCGGAAGACCCCCCTCGGCCAGGAGGTCGTCTCGTTCAAGGTTTGGAACCGCGAAGGCCAGATCGTCTACAGCACCAACCCCGCCCTCATAGGTCAGGTCTTCACCATGTCCCGCGGTGCGGGCCGGGCATGGCAGGGTAGCGTCTCGTCCCACATATCCGAACTCGAAGACGAGGAGCACGCCAACGAGCGACAGTTCAGCGCCCGCCTGCTGGAGACCTATAGCCCGATACGGCGAATAGACAGCGAGGAAATCATCGCCGTGGCCGAGTTTTACCAGGCGGTGGACCATCTGGAAGCCCAGCTGTCGACGGTGCAAAGGTCCAGCTGGCTCGTGGTGGGTTTGGCCACCCTGGCAATGTATCTGATGCTGGCCGGGGTCGTCAGGCGCGGCAGCGACACGATCGAGCGCCAGCAGCGCGACCTGCGGGACAAGGTGCGCCAGCTGACCGATCTGCTGGGGGAGAACCGGCGGCTGGGCGAGCGCGTGCGCCGCGCCGCGAGCGGCAGCACGGCGCGCAACGAGCGCTTTCTTCGGCGGATCAGCGCCGAGCTGCACGACGGACCCGCCCAGGCGCTCGGCTTCGGGCTGCTTCGTCTCGATTCGGTGATGGCCCATACCGAGACCTGTGCGTGCGACAAGCTGACGCTCCCCAAGGCCAGCGCCGACCTCGAGACCATTCAAGGCTCTCTGCGCGAGGCGCTCGACGAGATACGGGCGCTGTCGAGCGGCTTGACCCTCCCGGAGCTGGACGATCTGACGCTGCGCGAAACGCTGACGCGCGTGGCACGTCTCCACGAGAAACGCACTGGTACGACGGTCGATCTGGACATCGACAGCGTTCCCGACGATACCAGTCTGCCGATCAAGATCACCTTGTTCCGGGTAATTCAGGAAGCACTCAACAACGCCTATCGGCATGCTGGTGGCGTCGGACAGCGAGTTCGCTTGACGAGCGCCTCAGACCGACTGAGTGCTGAAATATCGGACCGCGGGCCAGGCTTCGAGTGGAGCCCCCGGGGAGCCTGGAACGGGCACCTCGGATTGCAAGGGATGCGCGAAAGAGTGGAGAGCTTGGGCGGGACCTTTCGGATCGAAAGCGGGCCCGATACTGGCACCCGTGTGCACGCAGAACTATCTCTCCATCAGGTGGATGAAGACCATGGCTAGCAGCATTCAGGTGGCGGTTGTCGACGACCATCCGTTGTTTCGGGAGGGCGTGGCGAACACCCTGTCGGGCAGTCGGGATATCGATGTCGTGGGCCAGGGCAGCACCGCCGAAGATGCGATTCGCCTCGCCCGCGATCTTCTGCCTGACGTTCTCCTGGTGGATATCAGCATGGAGGGGGGTGGGATCAACGCTGTCCGCGCGATTACGGAATCCTATCCGGTGATCAAGATCATCATGCTCACCGTGTCCGAGAGCGAGGAAGACGTGCTGAGCTCGCTGAAGGCCGGGGCGCGCGGCTATATCCTCAAGGGCGTAAGCGCACGGGAGCTGGTGAAGATCGTGCGCGCGGTTCATGCCGGAGAGGCCTATGTGACGCCGGCGCTGGCCGCGAGCCTGCTGGTCGACCTGCGCGAAGATCGTCAGTCGCTGGGGCCCTCGCCCAGCCCCCTCGAGGAACTGACGGGGCGAGAGCATCAGATTCTCGAGCTCTTGGCCAAGGGGTCCAGCAACAAGGAAATTGCACGCGAACTCGGCCTGAGCGAGAAGACCGTCAAACATTACATGACCAACATCCTGCAGAAGCTACAGGTGCGCAACCGCGTCGAGGCGGCCCTGCTGGCGCAGAAGGTCGAGCGCGGCCGAAAGTAAAGCCTCGGTCGTCTGCGAAGATTCCGCGCCGATGGACCTTCAGGCAGTCTGAGGAGCGTCTTGATCGGGGCGTGCAAAGGGGCCTCGAGCCATCCCAGACCTGACAAACCAGCGCGACGGCCGATATGACCGCTCCGAGTCACGGGACCCGTGCCGATGGCCGTGCGCCGGGGTCCGCCGCTAGGCAGAAAACAGACATGATCTGCTAAGAAGCGGACGTTCCGGGTTCTGTTTCGGAAGGATTTCACAAGACGCTACCCCGTCCGAAAAACGAGTTGACAGCACGACCGTTCGTTTTATTATACCTCCATGGGCAAAGGCGAAGAAACCCGGGACTCGATCCTCGATACCGCGCTCGACCAGGCCAGTCTGGTCGGCCTGGAGGGGCTCAGCATCGGCGACCTGGCGAAGAAGACCGGCTTGTCCAAGAGCGGCCTGTTCGCCCATTTCGGATCGAAAGAGGCTCTGCAGGTCGAGATACTGAGGACGGCGATGCGGCGCTTCGCCAAGATCGTCGTCGCGCCGGCCCAGCGGCAGGCCAAGGGCATCGACCGCCTGCGGGCGCTCTTCGAGAACCTGCTCGACTGGACCGAAAAGGGCGGCATTCGCGGCGGCTGCATCTTTCTCGCCGCCGCCGTGGAACTCGACGACCGGGAGGGCCTGGCCCGGGAGTTCCTGGTCGAAACCCAGCAAATCTGGCTGAGAACGCTGGCCAAGGCGGTCCAGCGCACGGTGCGCGAGGGCGACCTGGGGGTGGGCGTGGACAGCCAGGACTTCGCCTACGAGATCCACGGCATCTATCTCGCCTATCATCAGGCCAAGCGACTCCTGCACGATCTGGGGGCAAAGGGCCGCGCCTTGCGTGCATTCGAAACCCTGATCGCCAACAACCGCTAATCCGAGAGGCTTCGTCATGTCAACTCACCTAGACATTTCAGCCGATAATAGCACGAACGTTCGAACTAGAGACTGTTGTCCTCAGATCTTGGCGCAAAACGGTCTCGGAGCGCAGGCCCGATCATCCTACCCCCGGCATTTGGAAGCGATGCTTCGACTGCCCGAGGGTCAGCCGGTATTCCTGCGGCCGATCCGGCCGGAAGATGCAGCCGATCTGCAAGCCGGCTTCAAGAGGCTGACGCCACACGATGTGCGGATGCGCTTCCTGCAGCCCCTACCGGAACTGAGTCCGTCCCAAGCCGCCTATCTCACCCGGATCGACTACGACCGTCACATGGCGCTGGTCGCGATCGGGCTCGATCCGAAGGGCGGCACCGACGGCTGGGGCGTGGCGCGCCTCGTGGCCGATCCCGAGGGCGCGCGGGCCGAGTTCGCGGTCGTCGTGCGCTCCGACGTGCAGCGCCGGGGCGTCGGATCGCTGCTGATCGACCGCCTGCTCGCCTATGCCCGCGCACGCGGTATCGGCCAAGTCTGGGGCGATGTCCTGGCCGACAACCACGCCATGCTGGCCTTTGTCCGCAAGCGCGGCTACTGGATCGCGCGCTCGCCCGAAGGGCCCGGGCTCTTGCGGGTGTCCAAGGATCTTTCCGCTTTGGAGACCCCGGTTCAGGAGCCCTTCGCATAGGGGTTCCTGCCCTTGCGGAAGTTGATGCGGATCGGCGTGCCGGGCAGGTCGAAGTCCTCGCGCAGGGAATTCTCCAGATAGCGCAGGTAGGCGCCCGGCAGGTCGTCCGGCTTGGAGCAGAAGATCGCGAAGGTGGGCGGCCGGGCCTTGGCCTGGGTGACGTATTTCAGCTTGATGCGCCGTCCGCCGGGGGCCGGCGGCGGGTGGCTCGCGGTCACCCCCTCCAGCCAGCGGTTCAGCTCGGCCGTCGGGATCCGCCGGTTCCAGACATCGTAGGCGGCCAGCACGGCATCGAGCAGCCGGTCGAGGTTGCGGCCCTGCAGCGCCGAGATCGTGACCACGGGCAGCCCCCGGGTCTGCGGCAGCGAGCGTTCCAGGCGGTCGCGCAGAACCTTCATCGCGCCTTCGCGGTCCCGGCAGGCGTCCCACTTGTTGACCGCGATCACCGGGGCCCGGCCCTCGTCCACCACCATGCGCGCGATCGTCAGGTCCTGCTTTTCCATCGGTGCCTCGGCGTCGACCAGCAGCACCACGACCTGGGCGAAGCGGACCGCGCGCAGGGTGTCCGCGACCGACAGCTTCTCGATCTTGCCGACGACCCGGGGCCGGCGCCGCAGCCCGGCGGTGTCGACCAGCCGGATGGCGCGGTCCCTGTAGCGCCAGTCCACCGCGATGGCGTCGCGCGTGATGCCGGCTTCCGCGCCGGTCAGCAGGCGCTCCTCACCGATCAGCCGGTTGACCAGGGTCGACTTGCCCACGTTGGGCCGTCCGATGATGGCGAGTTGAAGACCGCCGTCCTCTGCGCCGGCCTCATCGCCCTCCCGGGCCGCGACTTCCGCCTCGTGCGCTTCCAGGGGGTCGCGCAGCGCATCGCAGAGGTCGACGAGCCCGAGGCCGTGCTCGGCAGAGAGCGCCAGCGGTTCGCCCAGGCCCAGGCCGTGGGCTTCGGCCAGACCGGCCTCGCCGGTCCGCCCCTCGCACTTGTTGGCGGCCAGCAGGACCGGGGTCCCACCCCGCCTCAACCAGCCGGCGAAGTGCTCGTCCAGCGGCGTGACCCCGGCCCGCGCGTCGATCAGGAAGAGCGCCAGGTCGGCCGCCGCGACCGCCTGCTCGGTCTGGGCGCGCATGCGCGCCTCGAGGCTCTCGTCGAAGGCCTCCTCGAGGCCGGCGGTGTCGATCACCCGGAAGGACAGATCGAACAGCCGCGCCTCGCCCTCGCGCCGGTCCCGGGTCACGCCCGGCTCGCGGTCGACCAGCGCCAGCCGCTGGCCGACGAGCCGGTTGAACAAGGTCGACTTGCCGACGTTCGGCCGGCCGACGATGGCCACGGTGAAGGTCATGGCGCAACCGGGTCTATACCAAAGGTCACTGATAATGACGCATTTCACCGAGGCGGTTTTGGCCGCCAGCAAGGCGCGCGCCGCGCCGTTGTGCGCGTACAACAAGCGGCGCGCAACGCGGCTGGCGGCCAAAATCGCCCGGCCCCGCGGGTGGGGCGCATCGGGGCAGCCCAATTCAGGACTTGGGTGGCGTTGCGGCGCTTGCCCGATGCACGCATCGCCCCCGGGCGCCCATTGCGCACCGCG
>CAMYKD010000049.1 GCA_947258885.1 uncultured Kiloniellales bacterium
GCGACGAGGCGATCGCCGGCAACATCGCCTCGATCCGGCAGGTCTTCGAGCGCTTCCTCGCCTTCGGCGACGGGCCGGCCGACGCCGTCCTGGTGAACAACGCCGACTGGCTCGATTCGCTCGCCTACATCCCGTTTCTGCGCGAGGTCGGCCGGCACTTCACGATCAACCGCATGCTGGCCTTCGATTCGGTCAAGCTGCGCCTGGAGCGCGAGCAGCCGCTGACCTTCCTGGAGTTCAACTACATGATCCTCCAGGCCTACGACTTCCTCGAGCTGGCCCGGCGCCGCGACTGCGCGCTGCAGATGGGCGGCTCGGACCAGTGGGGCAACATCGTCAACGGCGTCGAGCTGGGGCGCCGCATCGCCGGCAAGGAGCTCTACGGCCTCACCACGCCGCTGATCACCACGGCCGCGGGAGCCAAGATGGGCAAGACCGCGGCGGGCGCCGTGTGGCTGAACGAGGCGCGGCTTTCGGCCTACGACTACTGGCAGTTCTGGCGCAACACCGAGGACGGCGACGTCGGCCGCTTCCTGCGCCTCTTCACCGAGCTGCCGGAAGACGAGATCGGCCGCCTCGAGGCCCTCGAAGGGTCCGGGATCAACGAGGCCAAGAAGATCCTGGCCGACGAGGCCACGAAGCTCTGCCGCGGCGCCGAGGCCGCCGAGGCCGCCGCCGAAACCGCCCGCCAGACCTTCGAGGAGGGCAAGCTGGGCGCCGACCTGCCTTCGATCGAGGTGCCCCGGAGCGAGCTGGCCGGCGGCGTCGCCCTCTTCGAGCTGATGCGCCGCGCGGGCCTGGCCGAGAGCAACGGCGCGGCAAGGCGCCTCATCAAGGGCGGCGGCGCGCGCCTCAACGACGCGGTGATCGGCGAGGAGACCCGCCAAGTCGGCCCGGACGACCTGAACGCCGAGGGCGTCGTCAAGCTCTCGGCCGGCAAGAAGCGCCACGCGTTGGTACGCGCGGTCTAGCTCCTCTACGCATGGCTGGATTGGCGGCGTTGTCAGGGGGATATCTACTACCCCTAGAACTCCAGCCCTATCCACAACTGTATTTCCATGACGGTCCGTGGCCTGGACCCGACCTTTGGGCCATGAAGTGTGTCGACCGGAGGTGTAGCAATAACCAAGGTTTCCCGATCCTTCTGCGGCGCGAGCGGCGGAGGTGAGGCAGGGAGGCGGTGAGGCGCGTCGGTTTTGGCAACCTCCAGCATTGGGAAACGAAGTCCCCTTTACAGTGCTTTATTAACCGGTCCATCGATAAGATTGTCGCCATACTTGACGACAACGGTCGAGCGCACCTTGTCCTTCGGGTTGGCCAAGCGCCGCTTGACCACGCCGAGGAGTTCGTGTGATGGTTGAGCGAGCTTTCCGAATTCCCTCCAGAATCCATCTGTTCGTCTTCGCGATAGGATGGCCTCTTGTCGCATCGAGCAATGCGGGCGCGGTCACAGCCACTGTAACAAGTTCCGCAGCGCCGATCGTGCAGGTCCGAGTCGGCGAGCACGCCGGCTTCAATCGAATGGTGTTCGACTGGACCTGGCGGGTGCCCTATCGGATCGAAACGCAGGAAGGCCAGGTTACCGTGATCTTCGAACGGCAAGCACGGCTCGACATGTCGCGCTTTCCGCACTGTCCTCCGCCCTTCTTCAAGAGCGTCAAGACACGCACTGGGAGCAATGGCCTGACAGTCGATCTCGAGATCCCGTCCGGGACGAAGCTGCGCCACTTCGTGCACGGCGCCAAAGTAGTGATCGACGTGCTGGCGCCGGGCACGCGAGAGGACGCTCCCGCCTCCTAGGCGCAGCCGGCGAACGCCCAGGGCACAAATGACCGTCACGTCATCCTGTCAGTGACGCTCCTGGTCCGCCGCCGTTCGTCGTTGCATGACAGGTTCTGTGGCAGGGCCGAAACGAAGCAGATCCGGACCTGATGATTGCGGGTCGGGACTGGATCGCGCCTGAGCTTTCGACGTCTATTCGTTGTTCATCCGGCTGCGATCTGCGGTCATGTCCCGGGAAGTGGTGTATGACCGCCGAACATCCGCCCATCGGAGCGAACGGCCTTCATGAGTGTACGACCTAGCCGCCGGGCGCCGCCCCCGCCCCTCACCGTTCGCGGCCTTCCGGGTAGACCGTTGCCTCGTCGCCGTCGATCCCGCCGAAGAGGCCGCGCAGGAAGCCGGGGGCGAGCGCCGAGAGCGGGTTGACCGAGACCTCCGGCGCGTCCAGCGCGCCCTTCATCTCGTAGGTGAAGGCAAAGAGGCCCTCGCCCTCGCCGCCGGTCAGAATCCGGCCCAGGATCGGGATCGCCCCCAGGATCCGGTTGACCGTGTAGGCGGGAACTATCGTCCCCTCGAGATCGAGCTCGGCCGTGCCGAAATCGATGTCGCCCTTGGCGGTGATCCCGAGCGCGGAACCGTAGGCGTGCAGCAGCTCGGTGCGTGCGACGCCGTCGGTCAAGGTGAAATCGCTCGACAGGCGGTCGAAGTAGATGCCATTGCCGCCCAGGGTATCCATCAAGCCGGTCAGCGAGGCGACGCTCAGCATACGAGCCAGGATCGGCGCGCCCACCATGACGTAGTCGTCGGCCTCGATCCGCGCCGTCAAGGGGTGGGCGGGAATCGGTCCGCCGCTCTGTCCGCTGATCCGCAGGCGCCCGCCCCTGATCGTGTCGCGCAGGTCGAGCGCGCGCAGGAACGCACCTATGTCCCCGGTGGCGACCTCCAGCGTATAGCCGCCCTGCGCCGCGGGCCGGTAGTTCATATGGAACGACCGCTCACGCTCCGGCACTCCTTCCGCCGCCGGCGCCGTCGCAGGGCCTGGTGGCGGGTCGGTGTCTTTGACATCGATCCCGTTGCTGGGCAGGCGCGCCTGCTTGGCTCTGTCGACCGCTTCCGCCGCCTCGATGGTTTCGGTCCACAGCGCACGCGGGAGCTTGGCGTCGACGGACATGAGCCGCCATCCCTCCGCGCCCCGGTCGAGCGCGACGGCCACCTCCTCGAGCTGGCGCCCCTCGCCGAAGGTGATGGCCTCCAAGCGAGGCGCGGAGAACGTGAACACCGGTAAGGATCCCCCGTCTCCGCCGTCCTCTTCCGGCTTGCCGTCCTTGCCCATGAACGGCGCGGCGTCGAACACGCCGCCGCCCACGCTGACGTCGACCTGTGGCCTGCCCAGGACCAGAGTGACGTCCGTCAGGCGCGACTTGCCCCAGGCGAAGGTCTCCAGCTCGAGCCGGGTGACGCCGTTGTCCTGGAAGCGGCCCTTGCCCCGGGCCGACAGGCTTCCCCCCTTGACCTCGATCTCCTCCAGATCGGAGACCTTGTCGTCCGTGAGCTTCAGGACGACCCGAAGCTCCCCGGGCACCGCCGGCGGCTTCTCCCAGTTGAGGAAGGGAATCGACAGGCTGGCCTGGTCCAGGCTCATGACCGCCTCGAGAGTGCCGCTTTGGTCGGGGAAGAGGGCGACCAGCAGCGAAGCCGAAACCGGCCCGTTCAGATAGGGCGCCATGTCCAAGCCGAGCGCCTCCCGGTCGGGTTGCTCCAGGGCCGGGACCTTCAAGACAAAGACGCTCCGTGGGCCATCGCCCTCCGTGAACCGCTCATGCCAATCGAGGTCGATCGGCACGCCGGCCAGCTCGACCGGTCCCGCCACGGTCATGCCTTTGTTGTCGAGACTGAGCGTCAATTCGCCGTCGGTCACCGAACGCTGCAGCACGGCGTCGCGCACGCTCACCTGTTCCAGATCGGCCTCGGCGGTGATCTCCATCCGGTCATAAGTGAGATCGTGCACCAAAGGCATGCGAAAGTCCGCGCGCACGGAGGCTTGCCCCGCGGTATGGGCCGGGTCGATGCCGAGCGGGGAAACCAGGCGCAGGCTCTCGTGGTCGAGCAGCTCGAGCATGTTTCTGAGCGGGCCGTCCACCAGGATGTCGATATCGATCAGCTGGTCGTATTTGTCGAAATCGAAAATCTCGATATCGGCCTCCGCGACCTTCAGGTCACCGAGGACACCGCCCTCGAGTTCGAAGGTCATGCGCGTCTGGTCGAAGACGGCCGAGCCCGAGATCCCCACGACCGGCGGCATGGGACGATTGTAGTGGACTTCCAGATCGCGGTACCGGTAGCCGCCCGAAAGAGTCTCGATCTCGGCGGCCGCGAAGTCGCCGCCCGGGATCCTGAGCGCTGTCTTGAGCCAGCTCTTCTCCATCGTGCCCTTCGGTATGTTCTCGATGACCCATTCCCGGGCGTCGGTAGCGAGCCCGGGCGGCCAGTACCGCGTCAGGTCCCCGGCCGGCGCGCCCGTTGTCCGGGACTCGGCGTCGATCCGTAGATCGCCGTCCAGGACCGTCGCAACGCCGTTCAGCATGAATGCCGGCCCTGGCCCCGCCGTGGAACTCGCATCCGGGCCCAGTTGCAGCGAGGCGTTTTCTATCTCAAGCCGCTGGGCGACCCCGTCCATCCGGCCGTGCAGTTCGAAGCCTTGCACCGGCAGCGGTTCGGGGAGCCACTGGGGCAAAGAAAGCGAGCCTGGACCACCGTTCAGGCCGAACGCCAGGGACCGGACCCGTCCGGCGGCGCCAAGCACGGCCGTGAGCGAGCCGTCGAGCGCGACCTGGAGACCCGACACCGGTGCAAGGCCCGGCACGAGCGAGGCCAGGGCCTCGAAACGCAGCCCGGAAAAACGCGTCAGGAAAACGCTTGTGCCGGCGGCCTTGTCCTGGCGAAAAGCTGCCTCGACATCGGCGGTCTGCTCGCCCAGGGCCAGGGTCAAGTCCATCTCTCCGGCCAGGCCGTCGCCGTCACGCCGGATCTCGATCCCGGCCAAGGGCGCGCGCCAGACCGCACCCAGTTTTCGGTCGATCACGGTGAGCGAGCCATCCACGATGCGCGCTGTCTTGAGGAACGACATGGGCCGCTCCGGGCTCGGGTCGGACTGGAGCTCTCTCAGGATCTCCGGCACCAGGGCCGAGAGATCGGCCTGGGCCGGTGGTTCCGCGGACTCTGTCTCGGACTCCGTCTCGGCCGGGTCCAGGCCGAAATCGAAGCTGCCGTCCGACCACCGCACCAGGGTGACGCGCGCGCCGGCGACCTCGATCTCGGTGGGCGCGATGACGCCCTGCACCAAGGCGCGCAGGCTCAGGTTGACGGAAACGTCGGGCAGGTTCGCGATGGTGAAGCCGCTGGCGTCGCTCAGCCGCACCGCGCGGGCCCTGAGGTCCACGGTGCGCGCCCAATCGGTCCAGGTCAGAACGGTCGCGCCGATCTCGACCCTCGGCGCCTTGTCGCCGCCGCCCAGGGCCGTCTCCAGGTAGGGCGTCAGGAAATCGACGCGGAGCGGCCCCTCGGACAGGCGCCAGACGGTGACGCCGACCAGCAAGGCCGCGGCGGCCAGGACGCCCAGGACGACCTCGATCAGGATTCGCGAGGAGCGTCGCAACATCGCGCTATCCCGCCGATCGCAACGGGCTTCGTGCGCCCGGCCCGGGGCCGGCGCTCTTGACCGGGACGAGCGCCTCTCGCACTTTGCGGGAGCCGGGGACGGCGCGGTTCAATACGTTCAATACCAAGGACCTTCGGTATGACACAGGACCTCTTCTTCCTTTCTGTAACCGACCCCTTGCCGAAGGTAAACGATCCGGCACGCGCCGCGCTTGGCCTGCAACACTGGGAGGAGCGGACCGCTCTCCTGGACGACTCCGCGCTGGCGGCCTTCGCGCGCGAACTGGCCGAGGATCCCGCCGGCCGGCGCCTGCTCGAGGCGCTGTTCGCCAACAGCCCGTTTCTCACTCACTGCGTGCTTACGGATATAGGGTTCCTGGCCCGTTTGTTGAAGCAGGGACCCGGGGCCGCCTTGAACGAGGTCCTGGCGGGACTGAAGGGCGAAGCTGGCCGCGAACCCGACAAGGCGCGGCTGATGGCCGCGCTGCGCGTCGCGCGGCGGCGGGTCGCGCTGACCGTCGCCCTGGCCGACATCACGGCAAGCTGGCCGCTCGAGCGGATCACCGAAGCGCTCACCGCCTTCGCCGATGCCGCCGTCTCGGCGACCGTCTCCCACCTCCTCTTGGGCGCCGCAAAGCGCGGCGACATCGCGCTCGCCGACGGCACGGACCCGGAATGCGCCTGCGGCTATGCCGTGCTCGGCATGGGCAAGTACGGCGCGCGCGAGCTGAACTATTCATCGGACATCGACCTCATCGTGATCTTCGACCCGGAGACGGCCGATTACCGCGGCCGGCTGAGCCCGCAGGAGGCCTTCGTCCGCATGACCCGGGACCTGGTGGCGATCCTGGAGGAGCGGACCGGCGACGGCTACGTCCACCGGGTCGACCTGAGGCTCAGGCCCGACCCCGGCGCCATGCCGCTCGCGATCTCTTACACCGCCGCCATGACCTATTACGAGAGCATGGGCCAGAACTGGGAGCGCGCCGCGATGATCAAGGCGCGTCCGGCGGCGGGCGACCTCGCGCTGGGGGCGGCGCTGCTCGCCGAGTTGAAGCCCTTCGTCTGGCGCAAGCACCTGGACTTCTGGGCCATCGAGGACGTGCATTCCATCAAACGCCAGATCCACAGCCACAAGGGCGGCGGCAAGATCGCGCTGGCCGGACACAACATCAAGCTCGGCCGGGGCGGCATTCGCGAAATCGAGTTCTTCGCCCAGACCCAGCAGCTGATCTACGGCGGGCGCGACCCGCAATTGCGCTCGTCCGCGACGGTCGAGGCGCTGGACGCCCTGGCCCGGGCTGGCCGCATCGACCGGGCGGCGGCCCAGGACCTCGCCGCGTCCTACCGCTTCCTGCGCACGCTCGAGCATCGCCTGCAGATGATCGACGACCAGCAGACCCACGATTTGCCCAAGGACCCGGCCGGTCTGGCGCAGGTCGCATCCTTCATGGGCTATGACGGCCCCGGGCCGTTCCAGGAGACGCTGCTCGGCCATCTGCGCCGGGTCGAGAGCGCCTATGCCGAGCTGTTCGAGCAGGCGCCCACGCTGTCGGGACCAGGCAACCTGATCTTCACCGGGGGCGAGCCCGAGCCCGGCACGATCGCCACGCTGCAGGCCCTCGGGTTCGAGGACGGCGCCGCGGTCTTCCAGGTCGTGCGCGCCTGGCACCACGGCCGCTACCGCGCCACTCGCTCGACCCGCGCGCGCCAGATCCTGACCGAACTGATGCCGACCCTGCTCGAGGCGCTCGGCAAGACGCCCGCGCCGAACGCGGCGCTCGTCAAGTTCGACGAGTTCCTGGCCGGGCTGCCGGCCGGCGTGCAGCTCTTCTCGCTGCTGCACGCCAACCCGGAGCTGCTCGACCTGCTGGCCCGGATCATGGGCGGAGCCCCGGCCCTGGCCGAGCACCTGAGCCGCCGTCCGGGACTGCTCGACGCCGTGCTCGCGCCGGATTTCTTCGACCCGGTCCCGCCTCGGGTCCGGCTTGCGGAGGAGCTCGGCAAGGTCCTCGTCCAGGCGCGGGACTTCCAGGACGTGCTCGACCTGTCGCGCCGCTGGGCCAACGACCGCAAGTTTCAGGCCGGCACCCATATCCTGCACCACACCGCCTCGATCGAGGAATCCGGGCGGGCGCTCAGCGACATCGCCGACAGCGTGATTGTGACGCTCGCCGGGCCGGTTCTGGAGGAGGTCGCCAGGGCCCATGGGCGCGTTCCCGGGGCCGGCTTGGCGGTCCTGGCGCTCGGCAAGCTGGGGGGCCGGGAGATGACCGTCTCCTCGGACCTCGACTTGATCTTCATCTACGAGGCCGAAACCTCGGCCGAGACCTCGGACGGCCCCAAGGCGCTGCCGGTCAGCCAGTACTACGGCCGCTTGGCGCAACGCTTCATCAATGCGCTCTCCGCGCTCACCGCCGAGGGCCGGCTCTACGAGATCGACATGCGCCTGCGCCCCTCCGGCAAGGCCGGGCCGATCGGCGTGTCCCTGAACGCCTTCCGCCGGTATCAGGAATCCGAGGCCTGGACCTGGGAGCACATGGCGCTCACGCGCGCCCGCGTGGTCGCCGGCGACCCCGGCCTGGCCGAGCGCATCGAGGCCGCCGTCTCCCAGGTGCTGACCGCGCCGCGCGACGCGGAGCGGCTCCTGGTCGACGTCGCCGAGATGCGCGCGCGCATCGCGCGCGAGCACCAGGCCGCCTCGCTCTGGGAGGTCAAGCACCTGCGCGGCGGCCTGGTCGACCTGGAGTTCCTCGCCCAGTATCTGCAGCTGCGCCACGCCGAAGCGCATCCCGAGGTGCTCGACCGCTCGACCCAGGGCGCTTTCGCCAAGCTGGCCGAGGCCGGGGCGATCGGCGCCTCGCTGGCTGGCCGCCTGATCGAGGCCACGCGGCGGATGCGCCAGGTCCAGGGGTTCCTGCGCCTGACCGTGAGCGGCGGGTTCGACGAAGAGGCCGCGCCCGAGGGTCTCAAGAGCGCGCTGGCGCGGGCCGCCGGGGCGGCCGACTTCGCCACGCTCAAGGCCGACCTGATCGGGACCGCCCAGGCCGTGCACGAGGCCTTCGTCGAGATCGTCGAGGCGCCGGCCCGAGAGGCCGCCGCCCGTCTTCCAGATGCCCGGAACAAAAATCAAGAGTAGAAAATAAATATGGCCCTCCACATATGCTGGAAAGATATAGCCTTGTCCGTCAATACTTCGATATTGCATGATAAATATATCAAGTATTTATTGTTATATTTACTTTTTCTAAATGCCGAACGTCCACTATCATAAGCTACCTTGATTGGGTCGGGTCAGGTGATTTCGCACGACAACTCCACTCGACGAGAGGCGGTCTCCCCTCGTCCCTACCGTCTGACGCGAAATTTCGCGATCGGCGCCATGCTTGTGATGTTCGTTGCCGCGGCGGGCCTCGTACAGGTGCACCGAAGCCATGCCATCGACCAAATCCGAACGATGGCCGAGCAGAACAACGCCACCCTGACCCAGGCGGTCGCCAACGGCCTGTGGCCTGAATACGCGTCGTTCATCGCGTCGGCCCGGCAGCTCGGGGCCGAGGCGCTGCGCCGCGATCCGCGAACGGCGGCGCTGAAGCGCGAGGTGACGACGCTTCTGCGGGGCACCGTGGTCCTGAAGGTCAAACTCTATGACGCCCGGGGATTCACGGTGTTCTCGACCGACACGGCCCAGATCGGCGGCGACTACAGCGCCAACCCGCGCTTCCTCTCGGCGCGCGGCGGCGAAATCTTCAGCAACCTGTCCTTTCGCGAGCGGTTCGACGCGGCGGACGGCGCAAGGACGAACCGTTGGGTGCTGTCGAGCTACGTCCCGGTCCGGCTGTCCGGCGGCGCCGGCGAGGTCGTGGGCGTCGCCGAGATCTACAGCGATGTGACCGATGTCCACGGCTATATCCGGTATGTCGAGCTGGTCGAAACGCTGCTGGTCGGCGGCGCGTTTTTCGTCGTGTTCCTGCTCCTGCTCTGGGTGGTCTGGCGGGCCGACCTGAAGATCCGTTGGCAGCACACCGAAAACCTGGAGCTCGCCGCGAGTAAGGCGCGTGCGGAATCGGCCCACCGGGCCAAATCCGAGTTCCTGAGCAACATGAGCCACGAGCTGCGGACGCCGCTCAATGCGATCATCGGTTTCTCCGAGGCGATCCGGACCGGCGTCTACGGGCCGGCCGGCGACCCGCGCTATGTCGAATACGCCCACGACATCCACAACTCGGGCCAGCACCTGCTGAACATCATCAACGACGTGCTCGATCTGGCCTGGGCGGAATCGGGCAAGATGCCAGCTGCACACGACCCGGTGGACATCGTCGAAACGGCCCGCGGCGCGGTCAGTTTGCTCCGTCGGGAGGCAGAATCGGCCCAGATCGAGTTGAGCTTAGACGCGTTTGAGAGCAGCTGCACGATCGAGACGGACGGCAGCAAGGTTCGCCAGATCCTTCTCAACCTGCTCGCCAACAGCCTCAAGTTCACCCCGGCCGGCGGTTCGGTCGACCTGACGGTCGCGCGCGATCCGCGTGCCGGGATGGTCCAGCTGAGCGTGTCCGACACCGGCATCGGAATGCGTCGCGAGGACATCCCCCTCGCCCTGGCGCCCTTCAGCCAGATCGACGGCTCTTTGTCCCGCGAATACGAAGGTACAGGTCTCGGCCTGCCGTTGTCGATGAAGCTCGCCCGGTTGCTCGGCGGCGATCTGGAGCTCGAATCCGCGCCCGGCGTCGGCACCAGGGTTACCTTCACGCTTCCGGATCGCGCGCCGCCCCGCGAGGCGGCAAACGAGAACGCGGACACCAAGGGCGAGGACGAGGCCACGTCCGACCGGCGCAACACAACCGAAACCCGCGCCGCCGGGGCGGCCTCCGGCAGACACGGATCCGCCGACCGGACTATCTGACGTCACCGGAAAATAATTATACAAGATATTTTATATAAAATTGAGCTTAAAGCACGATATATTCTTTCACGATTATTAAACAACACGTCGAGAATAATAACCACACTCAAAAGAAGTGTGTTTCGGTATAAGACGTGATTGGGGGCGATCGACATGATCGATTCATCGTTGCTGAGCGGCTACCGCCTGACCCGGAATTTTGCGATCGGCGCGCTCGTCGTGACCGTGCTCGCCGCCGTCGTGTCGGTTCAAGCCCATCGCCACCTGCTGACCAGCCAGCTCCTCGAGACGATCGAGCGGTCTGCCGCCGTGCAGGCCCGGACGATCGCCGACAGCCCCTGGCCGAGGTTCGCGTATTTCATCCACTCGGCAGAGCGCCTCGAGGCGGCCGAGATCCGCTCGTACTGGCAGACCGAGGACCTGCGACGGGACATCGGCGATCTTCTTGCCGGGACCAAGGTTCTGAATGTCAGGCTCCACGATGCGAGGGGGCGCACGGTCTTCTCGACCGACGAGGCCGAGATCGGCGGTAACCGGAGCGCCGACCCCGGGCTCCGGGCCGCCCTCGCCGGCGATAACGCGAGCCGGCTGGCCTTAGCCGAGGGCTGGGTGCTGTCCAGCTACGTGCCGCTGCGGTCTCCGGACACCGATGGTGTGGCAGGGGTCGTCGAGGTCCACAGCGACGTCTCGGACTTGGAGCCCTACCTGGCGCAGGCGGGGACCGGCGGGACCGGCCTCATCGTCGGCGCCTCTGCAATCGTGTTCGTCCTGCTGCTCGCCATGGTCTGGCTAGAGCGTAATCCGTTGAGCTTGAATCGGATTTCTTGAAGAGGGGCTTTACGCGGCTCGGGGACGTGTGATTCAAGGGCTGTCGAAACCTTTTCAGGAGGGATCGATGGGCAAGCCCTATTCGGAAGATCTTCGCCTTCGTGTGATCGGGATCTTCGCCTTCGTGTGATCGGCGCGGTTGAAGATGAGCAGATGAGCCGTCGGGGAGCGGCGGCACGCTTTGGGGTGGGCGTGAGCACGGCGATCAACTGGGTTCGGGACTGGCGGGCCGAGGGGCGCACGAAAGCGCGGGCGATGGGCGGAGATACTCGCTCGAAGCTGACCGGGCAGCGCGCCGTGGTGCTCGAGTTGATCGAGGAGCAGCCTGACCTGACGCTTGAGGAGGTACGCTCGGTATTGGCCGAACAGGGCGTTGATGTCGGCTATGGCACGGTCTGGCGTTTCTTCGACAAGGAAGGCATCAGCCTTAAAAAAAACCGTGCACGCCAGCGAACAGGATCGCCCTGACGTCGTCGAAGCCCGCGCCCGTTGGCGCCATGGGCAAGCCGGTCTGGCGCCCGAGCGCCTGGTCTTCATCGATGAGACCTGGACCAAGACCAACATGACCCGCAGCCACGGGCGCTGCGCGCGGGGCAAGCGTCTGGCCGGCAAGGCCCCCTTCGGCCATTGGCACACATCGACCTTCATCGCCGCCTTGCGCGTCAACGGCATCGAGGCCCCGGCGGTGATCGACGGCCCGGTCAACGGCCTCATCTTCCAAGCCTATGTCGAGCAGATCCTCGCCCCGGCCTTGAAGCCCGGTGACATCGTGATCATGGACAACCTGTCCAGCCACAAACGCCAAGCCGTGCGAACCGCCATCGAAGCCCGCGGCGCCGAACTCCGCTTCCTGCCGCCCTACAGCCCCGACCTGAACCCCATCGAGCAGGCCTTCGCTAAGCTCAAGACGCTCCTGCGAAAAGCCCAAGCACGAACCCGCGACGCGCTCTGGAAACGCATCGGAGCCCTGCTCGACGAATTCTCACAGCAAGAATGCCAAAACTACTTCATCAATGCAGGATATGCTCAATCCTGAGCGGATAACGCTCTAGCCGAGCGGCGGCTCCATCGCCGGCAGGAGGCGGGTCTCGGCCGCGCGGCCGAACCGGCCGGTACCCCCTCCGCCGACCAGCCGAAGCTGGAACTGATGGGCCATCTGAGCCACGAGATCCGCACCCCGCTGAATACCATCCTGGGCTTCGCCGAGACAATCAAGGACGGCCTCTTCGGACCGCTCGGCAACGCCCGCTATGTCGAATATTCCAACGACATCTATGATTCCGGCCAGCACCTGCTGAAGATCGTCAACGATGCGCTCGACATTGCCGATCTCGAGTCCGGCCGGCTGAAGGCCGACAACGGTCCCGTCGACCTCCTGGAGACGGCGCGCGCCGCGATCGGGTCGCTCGGCGACCAGGCGGAGGCCGCGAGGGTCGAGGTCCGCCTCGAGGCGCCGGCGGACATCGGCCGGATCGTCAGCGACAGAGAACGGATCCGCCAAGTGCTGGTCAATCTCCTGTCAAACGGCCTGAAGTTCACGCCGCCCGGCGGCAGCGTGACGCTCGCCATGGAGCGGGCCGCGCCCGCGGGGGCGGTACGATTCTGCGTCTCGGACACCGGCATCGGCATGAAGCACGACGAGATACCTTTCGCCCTGTCGCCCTTCAGCCAGATCGACGTGTCGATCACGAACAAGCGGCCGGGCAGCGGGCTCGGCCTGCCCCTGTCGCGCAAGGTGGTCGAGCTGCTGGGCGGCAAACTAGAACTCGAGTCCGAGCTGGGCATCGGCACCACGGTGACCTTCACCCTGCCCGACCGCGCCGAGGCCGCCGCCGAGTTCGCCGCGGCCAGTGCCGCGTGACGACCCGCGGCCGCGCGCCCTGAAGCGGCTTGATTTCCGGACCGGCGTCCCCAGTTTCTTGCTTGCCGCGCAAGGCAAAGCAAGCAAGAAACAGAAGGACACCGGACCCATGACCGCAGCCATCGGCGCGCCCGCCCCCGATTTCACGATGCCGACCGACGGCGGCGGCAGCATCTCGCTGTCGAGGCTGAAGGGCCGCAAGGTCGTGCTCTACTTCTATCCCAAGGACGACACGCCGGGCTGCACCAAGGAGGCCTGCGGCTTCCGCGACGCGCTGCCGGACTTCTCGGCGGCCGAGGCGGCGGTGATCGGCGTTTCCAAGGACAGCGTGGCCAAGCACGACAAGTTCAAGGCCAAGTACGGCCTGCCCTTCGCCCTCGCCTCGGACACCGACGGCAAGGTCTGCGAGGCCTACGGGACGTGGATCGAGAAGTCGATGTACGGCAGGAAATACATGGGCATCGACCGCGCCACCTTCCTGATCGACGAGACCGGCGTGCTGCGCGCGGAATGGCGCAAGGTCAAGGTGCCCGGCCACGTCGAAGCGGTGCTCGAGGCGGCCAAGGTGCTGTAGCGGGCGCGGCGCGCCCGGTCAGGCTCGGGCGTAGCGGCCCACAATGGAACAAGCGGATACAGGTGTCGACCAGACCCACGGCACCGACCCGAATTCTCCCGACAGATCGCAATTTCGCTGACTTTTTATGCCAATTCGCATATAAGAATCAATATCTTGCGGCGATGTTGGGGGGCTCGGCTATGGCGTACCGGATGGGTGAGGCAAAATCGGAGCCTCTTCGGGTGGATTTCGACCGCCGCCCGAAGCCGGAATTCCACGGCAGCAAGATCACTTCGGATGCCGGCTTTCCAGCCTATCGCGAACGGGATCACGCGCTTGGGCCGACCGGCATGGCCGGATCGATCCTGAGCGAGGCGCCACGCGGCAAGAATATCCGGCACCTGGTCGCGTTTCCTGGCTTCCTGGAGACGGGAGCCCAGCTTGAAGCCACACCATACGGTGCCGATGGTGGCGGCCGGAACCGGGGGTTTCTGGACGGAAGAGCCGGACATACCGAGCCCCGATCCCAATCGAATACGATGGCTCGACGACCTGGCGCGCCGGGAATGACAGACCGAACCTCGCGCAAGCGGGGCGAGCCCATCGCCGGGCACCGGCCCGTGGCCGCCGTCGCCCCCCCCGGCCGTCGAAGCCCGTCATGAAGATCCTCTACATCGGCAACGTCCAGGGGTTCGGCAATGCGGAGCGGTTCTATCTGATCCCGCAGAAGCTGGTGAACGGCTTCACGCGCAACGATCACAACGTCTATCCCTTCAACGACCGGGACTACGCGCGCAGCAGCACGCTCTTCGGCTCCCGCAAGTTCGGCATCGTCCCGTTGAACCGGAAGGTCCTCGAGGTCAGCGCCGATTTTCGGCCCGACTTGGTGCTCCTGGGCCACTGCGAAATGATCTGGAACCGGAGCCTCGAGCAGATGCGGCGGCTCTGCCCCGGGGTCAAGATCGTCTACCGGAACGTGGACCCCCTGAACGACGCCGGCAACGTCGAGGATATCGAGCGCCGCGCCGGGGTCGTCGACGGTATTTTCCTGACCACGGCGGGCGCGCGCCTGAAGCGCTTCGCCAGGCCGGAGACCTTCGTGGCCTTCATGCCGAATCCGATCGACCCCAGCATCGAGACCGGCCGCAGTTTCGCCGCCGCCGATCACCGTTTCGATTTGTTCTTCGCCGGCGGCCGGGTGGGCCGGGCCGATGTGCGCGGCGCCCGCATCCGGCGCATCGTGCACGAACTGCCCGAGCTCCGGTTCGCCCTCCACGGCGCCGGCTTCAACCAGGATTACGTTTTCGGACAGCACTATCTCGACCGCTTGGCGCAAACCAAGATGGGCCTCAGCTTGAGCAAGTCGAACGACGATTATTTCTATGCCTCCGACCGCATGGCGCAGTACCTGGGCAATGGCCTCCTGACCTTCCTGCAACGCGGCGCCGGCTTCGAAGAGCTCTTCGAGGAAGACGATATCGCCTATTACCGGGATGACGATGAACTGCTGCGCAAACTGCGGCATTTCCAGTCGGAGGACGCGGCGTGGCGCCACGTGGCCGAGCGCGGCTGGCGCAAGGCCCATGCCGTCTTCGACTGCAAGCTGGTCGCCCGATACATGCTCGAGACGATCTTCGAGCTGCCGCTCTCCCATGCCTACCGCTGGCCCACCGAAGTGCACCGCGTGACCGTGTGATGACGGCTTTCAACGGTCTGCGGAGGTTGGGCGAGCGGTTCCGCGGCCTGGTTGTTCGGAACCGGGTCGCCGAGATCATGTTCTACGTCTTGATCGCGTCCTTTTTCCTCCTGGAGACCCGCCTGCATCGCAATTTGTTCTACCTGTTTCTGCCGGTCTTCATCGCCTGGCTCGCGCGCCGCGAGATCTGGCAGCGCCTCGGTCGGTCGCGCCTCTGCGGGCTCGTGCTGCTCTACCTGGGCTATTTCTGGGTCTCGCAATTCTGGTCCTCGGACTACGACCTCGAAGACTTCATGAATGCGACCCGGATCTTCCTGTTCATCGTGATCTTCCTGGCGGTCGGCATCACGCTTTTCGAGCAGGTGCCGGCGGCCGTCGCGAAGCTCTCGACGGTGACCTTCGTCGTGGCCGCGGTGACGGCTGGCATGGCGCTCGTCCTGTTTCTCGCGACGAGTGCCCCGCTTCACGACCGCTTCGAGGGCTTCGGCCGGGCCGGCCACCCGATTCTCGGCGCCCACCTCTACGCCGCCGCGCTTCTGGTTGTGGTGGCCTACCTCCTGCCGCGGGTGGAGAGCCTGTCGCTGCGTCTGCTTTATGAGTCGGCCGTCGTGCTTTTCGCGCTCGTGATCGGGCTCAGCCTCAGCCGCGGACCGATCCTGGCGGTGGCTCTGACGATCGTCGTCATGGCGCTCCTGAGAGGCAATGTCTGGATCTACCTTTCGGCGGGACTGCTGCTGGTCACCATCCCCGTGGTCTACGCCCTCTTCGGGCTTGATCTCGGCGATCTCGTCTCGCGCGGCGCGAGCAGCCGTCCGGCGCTCTGGTCGGCGGCCTGGGACCTCGTTGGCGAGGCGCCGCTGTTCGGTCACGGCCTGATGGCCGAGGTCGCGTTCCGGAACGAGGCGGGCATCCCCTACCGCTCGCCGCACAACATCCTGTTGGCCAATCTCGTGCACGGCGGCGGCGTAGCGCTCGCCCTCGTCCTGGCGATCTATGCCTTGGCGTTTGCCGCCGTGTTGCGGCGGATACGCCGGCCCGAAGTCTTCCTCGCCGGCGCCCTGCTGCTGTTCGGATTTCTCGCCGGCCAGACCGACTACCGGCTGTTCTACGTGAACCTCAATCCCGAGTGGCTGACCTTCTGGCTGCCGCTCGCGATCCTGGGCCGTACCGACCTCTCCAAGCCCGACACGCCCGCTTCGGGACAACCATGATCGGGCCGTTTCGCTTCATCTCGAGAGACAGGCTGCGGCCGGGCACTTCGGGAGATTGAGTCAGACAGGGCCCAATTCCGCCGATTCTGCAGCAGCGCGAGGAATTGGAGTCGGACCCTATTTAATTCCAATGGAACAGGCCCGCTAAATCGAGTCTGACCCCAATTCCAAGTCGGCCGGGCGCGCGATGCCGTAGACCAGAGCCTCCTCGCCGAACAGCTCGGTGCGGCGCTCCGGGCGCTCGCCCAGCTTCTCGGCGACCCGGATCGAGGCGGCGTTGTCCGGCCGGATCAGGCTGATGACGTGGTCGGCGCCCAGCTCCTCGAAGGCGTAGGCCAGGGACGCGCGCGCGCCCTCGGTGGCGAGGCCCCGGCCCCAGTGGTTGCGCGCCACCAGCCAACCGACTTCGAGGCCCGGCCAACCCTCCGGGTTCAGCAGGCCGATTCGCCCGATCAAGGCCCCGCTCGCCTTCTCTTCGGCGGCCCAGAGGCCGTAACCGCGCAGCGTCCAGTGGCCGAGGCACCAGGCGATGTCCATCCAGGCCCGCGGCCGGTCCCTCGGCCCGCCCATGAAGGTCATGGTCTCCGGGTCGGCCACGATCGCCGCATATTGGTCCAGGTCCGCCTCGCGGAACTGCCTGAGCCGCAGCCGCTCTGTTTCCAAGCTGGTCATCGCCCGCCTCCGCCGTTATCACCTTGGGGGACTACCCGAAGCGCGTCCCGAAAGACCATGCCATGACCCTCTCGCTCCCGAAAGCCGCCGTCGCCGTGCTCTCGGCCGCTCAGCCGGCGGACAAGGTGAGGCTGACGCGGGACTACGCCGCCGCGTGGCAGGCCGGGGACCTGCCCAGTGTCGGCCCCGCAGAGCCGCCGCGGCACCCGGCCCGCCCGGACCGGCCCGCGCTGCGCCGGCCAGGCGAGATGCCCAAGCGGCGGGCCGGCGGCGTGCAGGGCCGGATCGCCCTGCTCCACGCGCTCGCCCACATCGAGCTGAACGCCATCGACCTCGCCTGGGACCTGATCGCGCGCTTCGCCGGCGAACCCCTGCCCTGCGCCGTTTCGGACGACTGGGTAAGCGTGGCCGAGGACGAGGCCAGGCACTTCGAGCTGCTGGCCGGGCGCCTGGCCGAGCTCGGCGCGGCCTACGGCGACCTCCCGGCGCACGACGGCCTGTGGCAGGCGGCCGAGGAGACCGCCCACGACCTCCTGGCGCGCCTGGCCGTGGTACCGCTGGTGCTGGAGGCGCGCGGCCTCGACGTGACGCCGGCCATGATCGCCAAACTGACCGCGGCCGGCGACCCGGAGAGCGCGGCCGTCCTGCAGACGATCTACGACGAGGAGATCGGCCACGTGGCCGCGGGCAAGCGCAGCTTCGACTTTTTCTGCGAGAAGCGCGGCCTCGAGCCGCTCGCGACCTGGCAGGACCTGGTGCGCCGCCACTTCAAGGGCGCCCTCAAGCCGCCCTTCAACACCGAAGCCCGCGACCGCGCCGGCCTGCCCACCGCCTACTACGCGCCGCTCGCCGGCCCATGACCGGCGCCGCCGCGCTGGCGGCGCGGTTCCGCCGCTTCGCCGCGCGGGAATGCGCGGGTGTCTCGCCGCTCTACGAGGCCCTCGGCCGCGCGATCGCCGAAGACGATCGGCTGCTGGCGCTGGCGGCCGGGGCGCGGCCCGGCCAGCCGGCGACCTCCTGCCGCGGGTCGCGGCAACCCTGCCGCGGGACGGCACGCTTTGCGTCTACCACTCCTTCACCCTGAACCAGTTCGGCGAAGCGGCGCGCGCGGACTTCGAGGCCGTCCTGCGAATCCTCGCTCGCCAGCGCCCGCTGTTTCGGGTCGCCTTGGAATGGGGCGAGGGCCGAGCCCCGGAGCTGACGCTCACCCGCTACGACGAGCGTGATGCCCGGAGCGAACGTCTCGCGCACTGCGAAGCCCACGGCGACTGGCTCGAATGGCTGGGGCCCGCTCCGGGTGATCGCAGCGCCTAAGCCTGTCACCTCTTTCGGGTGTCCGACAGCCCCAGGTCCCGAGCCAAGTCGTTCAATGTGGCCTCGAGCCGGCGGAGAAGCTCGCGGCTCTCCTCCTCGGTGATGGTCAACGGCGGAGAGACGATGAACCACTGGCCGTAGCGGCCCCCGGAGGTCGGGCGCGAATAGATCATCAGGCCGTTGCGGAGACCGTGAATACGCACCTTGTCGGCGGGGAGCAGGTCGTTGGGCAGCAGCGCTTTCGTCTCACGGTCCGCAACCAGCTCGACCGCCATCAGAAGTCCGAGCCCGCGCACGTCGCCGACGATCGGACTTCGCGTCCGCAGGTCCTCCAGGCCGGCGCGCAGCTGGGCGCCGCGCTCGGCCGCGCAGGCGACGAGGTCCAGGCGCTCGAACTCGTCGAGGACCGCCATACCGGCTGCGCAGGACACCGGATTGGCGTTGTAGGAGTATTGGAACTCGAAGCCCGTGAGGCCGGCCAGCTCGTCGACCATCGCCGCGGGCGCGAGCATGGCGCCCAGCGGGCTGTAGCCGGAGCCCAGTCCTTTCGCCAGCGTGACGATGTCCGGCAGCGCGTCCGGCCAATGGTGCGCCGCCAGGAACTTGCCGGTCCGGCCGGCGCCGCAGAGGATCTCGTCGAACACGAGGTGGACCTCGTGGCGGCTGCAGATGTCGCGGATGGCGCGCATGTAGGCCGCCGGCGGCACGACGCAGCCGGTCGAGAGGCCGCCGACCGGCTCGATGACGAAGGCCAGCACCTGCTCGGCGCCGAGCTCGCGGATCTTCTGCTCCAGCGCCTCGGCGCAGTGCCGGGCGTAGCTCTCGGCGTCGTGGGTCTCGGGCAGGCGGTAGCCGAAGGGCGCCGGCACTTTTTCCGACATCGCGGCGAATCCCTCGAGGAACGGGGCCATCGTCACCTCGCCGTTCATCGCCAGAGTCGCGATGGTCGCGCCGTGATAGGACGGCTGGCAGGTGATGATGATGCGTTTCGATGGCCGGCCGGTGGCGATCGCATATTGCCGGAGGAACTTCAGGGCGTTTTCCATCGCCTCGCTGCCGCCCGACGTCAGGCTGACCCGCTCGAAGCCCGGCCCGGCCAGCCGGGCGAGGCGTTCGGAATAGGCGATATTGGCGCGGTTTCTGGCGAGCCGGGCGAAGGCGTATTCGAGGGTCTTCGCCTGCGTGGCCATGGCGTCGGCCACCCGCGCGTTGCCATGGCCGATGTTGCTGACGACCGGCCCCGAAGAGACGTCGATATAGCGATTGCCGTCTTCGTCCCACATGTGAATGCCCGCCGCGCGCTCGATCACCGGGAGCGGCACGATGTTCCCCTTGGCATAGAAAGCGTCCTGTCCGCCGCCGAACGCGGGGGCCGCGTTATGGCTGACACCCTTGGGATCATCCATCTTCATTCCCCTGAGATCATCGGCGACCGGATTGCGCGAAAGCTCCCCGAATTGCCCTGATCGTCTTCATAGTATCGATATAGAGCGCGGGTCAAATCCGATCGCCGGTCAGCCGACGCGTTGATTCGAGGCGATCTTCCTCAAGTTCTCGAGAACGGCGTCCAGCAGGTTCGCATCCGCTTCGGCCGGGTAGACCACGTAGGCGGGGTAGTGGAAGACGGGCATCCGAGGCACGAGCTTGAGCGTCCCGCCTTTCAGATAAGGCGCGACCAGCCGCTTTGGGAAGTAGCCCGAGGCATGGTTCCTCAGGAGGTAGTTCAGGCTGAGGGAACCGAGCTCCATGTAGAGGCCCGGAGTCGAAAGGTCGGGGAAATTGAGGCTGTGGTCCGCCCGAAACTCGGGGCCCCAGTCATTGTAAATGTAATTGTTGCCGGGCTCGGATGGCGGTCGCGGCTCGCTCGAGACAAGGACCAGCTGTTCCTCGAACAGCATCTCCACCTCGAAGCCGGGCCGGCTTTGCGGCGTGTACATGACGCCCAGGTCGAGGGTCCCGTCGACGAGGCGTTGCATCAACACATCGGAGAAACCCATCTGCGTCCTGATCGCGACATCGGGAGACGTCGCGCGCATCCGGGCCAGCCATTCGAGGAGAAAACCGTGCCACAGGCTGTACTGGCCGCCGACGGTAAACGCCGCGTGATAGCCCTCCGGCAAAGAGACCTCGAGGCGCGCCTGCTGCCAGACCCGGACCATCGCCAGCGCATGCTTCTGAAATTGGGTACCGGCGGGCGTCATCGTCGCACCGGCCTTGCTGCGCTCGAACAGCGTCTTGCCCAGCTGCCCCTCGAGCGCCTTGATGCGCATTGAGACCGTGGACTGGGTGACGAAGACGCGCTTGGCCGCTTCAACGAAACTGCCGGCCTCAACGACGGCGAGGAACGTCCGCGCTTGGTCGATATCCATGTCCCGTTCGTGCCCCGCTTCATTTCATCCATTTGATTCCACGATATCAACATATAAGTAAATTCGTTTGCCAAATTTCAACGAACGACCCATGTCGATGCTTTGGTTGACCGGGCACCGCAACGTATGCCTGCACCGTTTGGAGCTGAAGTCCAAAGTGCGCTCGGCGAAGAGAGGTCGAATGGCCGCGATGGCAACAAAGTTTTCGTCGATTGAAAAGGAACGCCTGGCCCTGGAAAAAGCGGTCGAGCGATTCCGCTCTCGGGCCGTCTCGGAGTTCTGGCGCCTCCAGGACCGCCTGCCTCGATACGACCCGTCGGAGCGCAAGGTCACAAATCATGCTCCGCTAGCATCGGTGGAAGCTTGGGAACAGGCCCGCCAGCGGCACCATTTGGCGCGCCAAGGCTTGATTCCTTGGCAGGCCGACCCCATCGCGCCGACTCGTCCCGTGACCGTTTGGCGGAACGAAGACGGAGGGCCGGGCTGGCGCGATCGGCTTGCCACGCCCCGGGCCGCCTGACTCACGGAGGCCCCGAGCATGGACTCTTCCGTCGAACCGGGCCGCTTGACCATCGAACAAGCCGTGGAGCGCTTCCGCGCGCGGACTGTCTCCGAGCTCAGAGTCCTCAACAAGTACTTGCCTCAAAGCATGCACTTGGAGCGCAAGGAGATCGACCGCTTGGTGGAAAACCTGCTGTCCGCTATGCACGAGACGCCCAAGCGAAGGAACGCTTCCTTGCTCGACAAGGCGGTTTGGATGGCGAGTGGCGTGCTTGCCCACGCGATTCGGCACCGGAGCCGGCGGAGAAAAAGACCCGGCGCCACGGTCTATTGGACCCGACACGCCGTGGATGAGGGCGGACGACCGAAAGGCGATACCGGCGGGGAGGAGGGGAACCGGGTTGCCTGAAACGACCGTTGCCATGCCCGATTGGCAGACGAGTTTGGACGGTCAGGACCGAACCGTGGACCTCGAACCGGTCATTGCCTAAACCGCTCCTTGCCCGGCGGAATGAGGCAAGGCCAAGTCTGCCGATTCCCGTCCCGACGACATTCTCACGCTTCGGGCAAAAGAGGGCACCGGTCGAAGACACCGGGAGTCTCTGGCCTCGCCCCCGTAGTGGCTGCCCTACACCGCGGACGGCTTCAGTCATTAATCGTATTTCCAAATATCAAATACCAATTTAATTCATTTGCCGAATGACCGCCGGCGCCACAGGTATGCCTCGTTCGGCGAATCCTCGCCGACGTCTGGAGCAACACAAGATGAAACCGACCAAGACCGGAAAATCGTCGAGCCAAGTGAAGACCGGCTCGCGGCAGCACCCCGCTTCCCAGGTCAAGACGGCGCCTCACCAAGCCTCGTCCGCGAAGCCGAAGTCCGACGGCAAGCCCTCCGGCTCGAACCAGCAATGGCACGGGAAGCCGCACAACAGGTGAAGGATAGGAGCAAGGAACCAATGACCACGAATCCCATGATTGCATTGACCGCGGCCGCTTTGGCTCTCGTTCTGACCGGCCCGGTCCAGGCCCTGACCTTGACCAACCGCGACGCGGTCGAGCAGCGTGTGCAGATCAATGAAGGCGGTGACGAGACGGTGACGCAAGACGTCGTCCTCGGGGCCGAGCAGACCCTTGAGGGCCTCTGCGAGGACGGTTGCACGATCGCCTTGGAGAACGGCGTCCAGGAAAGCTTCGAAGGCAACGAAGACGTCTACATCGAGAACGGTGGCTTTCAGATCGCCGAGTAACCTCGAGCCGCCAGCGGATGAGAGGCGGAGTCTGGGAGATCGGGGCGCTTGGCAAAGGCCAGGCGCCCCGTCCCATGCAAAGAACGCCTCGAAATCGGAACGCCTGACTGCGGGTCCCGAAAAAAGCCCGGGCACGGACCCGGGATTCTGCGCAACGCGAGCATGGTATACGCAAGATATGTCCAGAAGACTCCGTCGCATCGCGGTGATCACGGGCGATCCCTCCCTGCCCGACCCGACCAAGCGGGGCGGACGCTACCACGAGGAGGACGCGGTCACCCACGAGGCCATGATGGCGGCGTTTCAAAGCCTCAAGGGCTACGAATTCGATTGCCGGAGCGAGCACGAACACCTGCTCGACCTGTTGCGCGACGACCCGCCCGACCTAGTGGTCAACTTCTGCGACACGGGTTTCCGCAATGTCCCGACACAGGAACTCAACCTGCCCGCCTACCTGGAGCTTCTGGGCATCCCCTACACCGGCGCGCCGCCGGCCGCCATGGTCATCTGCTACGACAAGGCGATCGTGCGCCTCGTCGCCCAGTCGCTCGGCCTGCCGGTTCCCCGCGAAATCTATGTCCCGGCCGATATGCCGGTCGACGCCCTGCCCGAGATGTATCCCGCGCTGATCAAGCCGAACACGGCCGACGGCAGCGTGGGCATCACCAAGGACGCCGTTGTGCGCTCCCGAGGCGAGGCCCTGGACTACATCGCCTGGCTGCGCGCGGCTCTGCCCGGGCGCGACGCGCTGGTCCAGGAGTATCTGCCGGGCGCGGAGTACGGCATCGGCGTGATCGGCAATCCGGAAACGGGCCTGCGCATGCTGCCGCCTTTGGAGGTCGACTATACGCGGCTGCCGGCGGGGCTCAGCCCGATCCTGTCCTTCGAGTCGAAGGCGATGCCGGACTCGCCCTACTGGACGGACATCACCTTCAAGCGCGCGGACCTGAAACCCGAGATGCAAGCGCGGCTCGAGTCCTGGACCCGCAGGCTGTTCGGCCGCCTCGGCCTGCGCGACTACGGCCGCTTCGATTTCCGCGTCGCGGCAGACGGCGAGCCCAAGCTGATGGAGGTGAACCCCAATCCGGCCTGGGCCAACGACGGCAAGCTCGCCTCCATGGCGGGCTTCGCCGGGATCGATTACCGCGGCATGCTGCGCCTGATCCTCGAGGCCGCGATCGCCCGCGTGGCAGGATCGCGCGGTTGAACCGCCGGTCAGACGAGCGCCCGCGGGATCGTCAGGTTCCACTCGCGCCGGGCGAAGGGCGCCTCGCCTTCATAAGTCTCCAGATCGCCGTTGAACTTGAACGACTCGAATGTGGCAGTCAGGCGCGTACGGCACTCGATACGCACGGACCAGTCGCCGCGCTGCAGCGTCGTAGTCTGGACGAGCTCGGTCTGGGCCGACAGCGGGTCGCTCTCGCCGATCCGATGGCGCCTTAGCAGCGAGTAGCCGAGATCGAGGTCGATCACCTCGATCCGTGCGAGCGTGGCGCCGCCCAGCTCGCCGCCGTCGCCGCGCAGGGTGAACACCGTTTCGTTGCTGGTCAGGTCGGTCTCGATGGTCCGGCGCATGACCATGTGGCGCAGCTTCTTATGGCCCTTTGCCGGCGCGGCTTCCGGAGGCTCGAAGAGCAGCAGGCGTTCATCGCCCGCGCGCGGCGGCCGGACCGGCAGCGTCAGCGTGCTGGCCCCGGTGCGCAGGCCGATCACCGCTGCCTCCGGGGGCGGCCAAGCGATCGGCCAGTAGCTGGTGGAGAGCGCGAGCCGCAGGCGGTGGCCGGCCGGAATGGCGTGGGCGATGTCGTTGAGCTGAAGGCGCACCTGGTACCAGCGACCGGGCTCGAGCGGCGCGGGCTGTTCATGGCCATCGCGGTGCGTCAGGTTGAGCAGGCCGTAGCTCACCCGCAGCGACGAGCCGTCCGGCGCCACGTCGCAGAGCCGCGCGGCCAAAAGCGCGACCGGCGCGTCGGCCCGCAGCTCGAGCGCGAGGACCGGCGCGCCCAGGATCTCGAGCGGCTCGCCCAGCGGCTCGCCGTCGAAGGCAAGCGAGCCGCCGTCATCGGGGCGCTGGTCGGAGGGCATCTCGCCCTCGGCGCCGAAGCCGCACCACTCGCCGCTGCGCAGGCCGGTGGTCTGCGGCGAGCAGAACGACAGCTCGGTTTCGCGCGCGGGAACTGAGTCCAGGCGGCCCGGGTTCAAGTGCAGACGGCGCTGCTGGATACGTGGACTGGGCCAGGCCTCCTCGGCGACCCAGCGGCCGGGCCGGGTCTCGTAGTACGGTCGAGGCGCCACGCTGTCCTGCATCCAGACGCGGTAGAGCGGCTCGTCCATGATCCCCGTCTTCCGGCCCTTGAGCCAGTGGTCCCACCAGCGCACCGCCTCCTGCAGGAATCCGATCTCCGGGCCGGGCACGCCGTCGTGCGGGAAGACATGGGCCCAAGGGCCGATCAGCCCCTTCCGCGGGCAGTCGAGATGGGTGATTAACCGAGGCACGGCGTTCGAGTAGCCGTCGGCCCAGCCGCCGATTGCGTAGACCGCGCATTCGATCGCCCCATAGTCCTCGCAGACCGAGCCGTGCTTCCAGTAGTCGTCGCGCCAGGGGTGCCCCATCCAGAGCACCGGGAAGGGCTTGAGCGCCTCGATGCGCTCGCGCCACATGTCCCGCCACCGTTCTCCCACGATCTCCGGGTCCGGCGGCAGGGCGCCGTAGAGCGTGAGGATCGAGCCCCACTGCATGTTCTCGTTGAGGAGACAGCCGCCCATGTAGTGGGCGTCGTCGGCGTAGCGGTCGTCGGTCGAGCAGAGCGTGATGATGGCCTTGAGCGCCGGCGGCTTCAGCGCGGCCACCTGCAGCGCGTTGAAGCCGCCCCAGGAGATGCCCATCATGCCGACGGCGCCCGAACACCAGGGCTGCGTCGCGATCCAGGCGATGATCTCCAGCGCGTCCTCATGCTCCTGCAGGGTGTATTCGTCGTGCAGCAGTCCCCCGGAGTCGCCCGAGCCGCGGATATCCACCCGCACGCTGGCATAGCCCTCCAACGCGAAGTAGCGGTGGATTGGCTCGTCGCGCGCGCGCATGAAGTCGCGCTTGCGGTAAGGGATGTACTCCAGGATCGCCGGCACCGGCTCCTGGTCCGCCGACTTCGGCATCCAGATCCGGGCGGCGATTCGGCAGCCGTCCGACATGGAGATCCAGGCATTCTCGATTTCGCGGATGCTTCCGAGGCCTGTTGCTATCATGGCGCTTCAACCCACTAGGCGACCCAAAGGATCCCGGCCCTTGCTCCCGTTAGGACCGCTGCCCCCTCGCCCGCTTTACGCCTAGCCGTGCGCGGCGGCAAGAGCCGTTGTGTCGACCGGAATCCGAGCGCCGGCTTCTCTAGGGAATAGGCGTGCGCGCGGCGGTCCCTCGTAGCTGGAGTGCTTTGGATGCCAAAACCGGCAAGAGGGTTGGGTGGCGTGCGACGATTCGAACGCCGATACGAGGTCACAGGTACCGGTCGGCCGACAAATCGCTCGGCGCGAAACGACCTGCCTCATCAGGCCGGCCGTGCGCGCCGAAATGCCGCTTCGCGAAATCCACGCGCTGTCGGATCTCGGCCAATTCCCCGGCGGTTCTCTCCGTCTGCCTAAGGCGATGAAGCAGGCCGCATCGGTTGGCGATCTGAATGCTCAAGCCGGGCCGCGCGTTGATCTCCAGGATCAGCGGACCCTTGTCTCGGTCGAGCACGATGTCGATCCCCTGGTACCCCAGCCCGGTCAACTCGGAGGACCTGGCCGAGAGAGTCAGGAGTTCGTCCCAACGCGGTATGGAGAGGCCGCTCACGGACACCCCTGTATCAGGATGCTCCTCCACGACATCGTGACCGCGAACGGCCGTCAAGGTCCGACCAGTGGCTATGTCGATGCCCGCTCCGATCGCGCCCTGATGCAGATTGGCCTTGCCCTTCGACGCCCCCGTAGGCAAGCGCACCATCGCCATCACCGGGACACCCAGGAAGACGACGACCCGCACGTCGGGTACGCCCTGGTACGACACGTTCTCGAATACCGGGTCGAATCGTACCCGGTATTCGAACAGCGCCTTGTCCGGTTGGTTGGCCAAGGAGTACGTCCCACTGAGGATGTTGTTCACGTGAAACTGCAACTCTTCCGGGCTCATTAGCAGCCCGGTGGATAGGCGGTAGCCATTCTTCGTCCGGCCCGTGATGACAATGATGCCGTCGCCGCCGCTGCCGCCGGCCGGCTTGACGACGAACTGATCGTAAGCGCCCAGCAATCGCGGCAGATCCCGCACTTGGTAGGGGAACTCGACCACCGCATAGAGGTCGGGCACGGCAATACCCGCGCGCAAGGCTGCCGTCTTCGTCTCGAACTTGTCGTCGGCCAGGCGATAGCAGCGCCGCTGATTGTATCTGAGGAGGAATTCGGCGTTGCGTGCATTGATTCCAATGACCCCGGCGTCGCGCAGCCGCCTGGCGAGCGCGAAGATCATGGTCTTCTTCCCGCCAGCACCGCAAAGCGGCGAAGTTCCAGGAGTCGATAGCCCGAATAGCGCCCAAGCAGCATTGTGACGCTCAACAGCACGAGCGCGAGTTCTGGAAACACGAAGAGAAGGTGGTCGACCACGGCCAACGTCATGATCAGGTAGCAAAAGACCGCAACCAACAAGCTGGCGAACGCTTGAGTGAGCGCCTCGCGAGCGCCCCTTTCGTCCCAAACCACCGACATTCGCTCGATCATCATTGTAAGGATGACCATTGGAAACAGCGCCACCGAGAGGCCGCGCTCGATCCCGAGCCGGTGCGTGACAATGCTGAACGCGGCCATGAGCAGGATCACCAGAATTAGGACGGAACCCAGCCGCGGAATCACCAGAAGCTTCAGTGTTTCCAGATAGAATCTCGCGGCGAGCCCAAAGGTCACGATCACCGAAAAAAGAAAAAGCCCCCAGAGGAGTTCGGTCTCTCGAAAGGCCAGGGCAATCAGTATGGGCATGAAGGTCCCGAAGGTCTGGACTCCGACCACGTTGCGGAAGAACACGATAACCAGGACGGCCAGGGTAACCGGCATAAGCACCCGATAGACCTGCTGCGTCTCGAGCGGCAAACCGAACAAAGAGACCGCAAACAACGACGATTTCCTTTTCAACCCGGTACTCACCACGGTCTGGACGGCGCTTTCGGTTATGCGTTCCACAGCTAGGCTGTGGCGCAGCGCTTCGCCCCCTTCCAGGCGCACGAGCGGATTATCGCCATGCCACCACCTCATGTAGTCTTCTGGAATCTGCGGCTCGGCCGTCTCCAAGGAGAACGGCTGCCAAGCCGTGCCCAAATGGGCTTCGAGCCAATGGACCAATCCCGCCTCTGCCTTTTGAACCGGTAGTCGTACGCCGTGGACGGGGCGGGCCGCCACGCCTGCCAGTGCCAGGAGTTGGGCCGCGAGGCGGCTTCGTTTCCTGGGCGTGGGATTCGATCCAAGCAACGCCTCGGCATTCATACCCGAAGCAGGGCCTAGGGCCCGGAGCAAAGCGATCACGAACGTTTCGGGGTCCGCGGATTCCCGTTTCGCCTGCTCCACGACCGCCTGGGCGGCGACTTGGTCCCGGCTTTCGAAGCGTGTCTCGAAGAGGCGTGGCGGATCTTCCGAGACCGGGGCCCCGACCTCGGGCCCGCGATGAATGACCGCCCGATAGTAGATGTTTTGTTCGCCCGTCGCCTGCCGGATGGAAAAAGTGGCCTGGCGGTTACCTTGGATCGATCTGGTGGACAGGCCATATCCGGGAGCGACGAACTGTTGGTCGATAAGCATGAAATGGCCGACGTTCCGCGGCATGTGTATCGAGAGCTTGATCGGGTCGCCGAGACCGCGAAAGGTCGCTCGAATTTCAGCGACCCAATGGCTCGTCTTATCCCCGGGCAGTATCGGGACTGCCAGCGCCAGGGCTTTGTACAGGAATACACCTAGGCCGGTCGCAGCGAGCACCAGGACAAGCATGTAGAGATGGCGTTGGGGCACCCTAAGAGGCGTCCGCGGCGCAGGTCGGTTTGGTCGTAAAGGTCGAGGATGAATCCACCAATATGGCGCCTTCCAGAAACCTTCGGCCGATCAGCAATTGATAGTTCAAGTCCGAACGGTCGGTAAGGTTGACCTCGACCCGCCTCGAGATCTGCGCGACGCACACGTCCAGCAAGATGACGTAGCGTTCCTCTGCGTCCGCCCCGGCGCGTTTGATCGTGGCGATGCCTTCGACAGGGCGCTCGAATTTGACCGTGCGACCTTTGTTGTTGGTAACGCTGAACCGCACCCATAGTCGCCCGTCCTTGCGAAACCTGGCGACATCCTGCGCGTTCAGCGAAGAGTTGCGCGCACCGGTGTCCAACTTGCCGCGCAGGATGAGTCGGTCGGGGCCAAGACGCGCGAGTTCCAGCCAGCCGAGAACGATGGGGTCTCCGGCCGCAGCGGCACGGGCGGCAACCAATGACAGGAGCAAAAGCACGGCCGGGATGAGTCGCATGAGCCCGGTTCGCCGGGCTTGTCGCAGACGGCAATCTGCGCGTCTCGTTCGTCGATTTTCGCATGGCAACGCCGATCGAGCGACGGCTCCGAAGCCTGAGAATCCATGGCCGCTCGCGGGCGGGGCCGTGCATCTACCATGAAACAAGATCATTCCGTCGCTCTCATCTGCGGCAGACATCCGGAGGATCGTCTGCCCCCCCTAGATTCGCATCGTGTTGGACACCACACGGACCCTCCCGCTCAATAATTCCCAATCTGCCGCAGTGCGGCTACCTTCAAAGTTCTCCTTCGCGCGCGAGAGCGCCCGGTCTCACGGCTCGCAGCATATTACGATGCCGCCGTGTCGTTCGCTTTGTGCCTGCGCCCGCCGCGCTGCAAGAGCTGCTGCGTCGACCAGAAGCTGAGCGCCAGCTTCTCGCGCACGGCGAAGCCGGTTTCCAGCGCCCAGCAGTTGACGATGCCGAGGCGGAAACCGCCGGGCGGCATCGAATGGGCGCTGGGCGGCCGGTCTTCGTGGAAGGTGACTTGGATGCTCGAAACCCCGGGCGTGCGGCGCAGTTCGTCGACCAGTCCTTGGGGCGGGTGGGCGTACTGGACGCCGTGGGCGCCGAACAGCACCACGCTGTAGCCTTCGCGGCGGTCCGCGTCCTCGAAATCCCATGTGCCCTCGGCATAGAGCCGGACCAAGGCCTTGGTCCACCCCTCGCCGTAGAGATCGGGCCACTGGTCCGCAAACCGCAGATGCGCCTCGATGATCCTGGCGCCAATGGTCTCGAAGTTGACCATGCCCGTATAGCCGGCCAAGTGCTCGCGCGTCCACCGGCCACAGTGGTCCTCGATCTCCGGGCGCGAGTCGGCCAGCACGGTCCAGTAGTCGAACATGCCGCCCTCGAGCGGCTTGCCGATGACGTGGCGCCACCACCTCGGCTCGCCCTTCACGACCGCGACGTCGCTGCTCACATGCGCGCCGTCCAACATCGGCATCCACATGTGGCCGGGCCGCTGAAGGTATTTGTACTCCTTGAGCGTGCGGAAGGCTCGGGTCCCCGCGCCCATGCCGCGCAGGTTGTAGATCGGCTTGCTGAAGACGGGAAATGACGGCGGATCAAGCCCGTGCGGTCCGCAGGCCAAGTCCTGGCTCTCGGCTATCGAAAGCTTGTTGTAGACCCACTTGTACTCGGGATTCCACGCCCAGGCGTCGCCATCCTCGGTCGGAATTCGGACCGTCTCCGGACAGGCCACGTTCTCGAAGTACTGCTGGCGCCAGGGGTCGGCTTCGCAGATCGGCATCGTCAATCCCGCAGATCAGTTCATCAAAGAACGGCTGCAGGATAGCCGGTTTTCGCGGGAAACGAAGACCCAATTGTTCCGGATTCCCAAAGCGCTGCCATGCCGACGGCTCCCGCCGCCGCACCGCCCGACGCTTTGCTTCTCGTGCCGGACGGGCCCCCAGGTCAAGGCCACCTTGAACGCGCGCGATAAAGGTGTATATACATATATCATGAATGCAAATCCGCCCTCACAGCTCGACATAGCGACAGCCGCGGAGATCGGCCGGTCCTGCCTGTTCCTGGGGCTGCGCCGCGCCGACCGGGCGGCGATGCAGATCTACGACGAGGCGCTCAGGCCCTGCGGCCTGCGCGCGACGCAGTTCGGCCTGCTGGTCGCGTTGCGCGTGTTGGCGCCTGTCAGTGTGAGCGCGCTGGCGCGCAAAGCGGTCATGGACCGCTCCACGCTGACCCGCAACCTCGCGCCTTTGGAGCGCGCGGGTCTGGTCCGGACCGAGCCCGGCGAGGACCGCCGCGTCCGTATGGTGTCGTTGACGGCCCGGGGTCAGCGCGCTCTCGCCCGCGCCTATCCCAGCTGGCGGGACGCCCAGACGCGCGCCCAAACTCTACTCGGCGAGGAGCTGTCTGGCGACCTGATCGCGCGGCTGCACACGGCCGTCCAAGCCCTCGTCCCCGACTGATTTTTTTTTGGACATTTACGTGTATATGCAACTTTTTACCCCGTGACACCGCACAAAGGAGTATTCGACATGACCGTTTCGCACGACCTTCCGCAAGAACGCCCCTGGTCTTCCTCCATGAAGGCCCTCCTCGTCGCCGTCCTGCTGGCCTGGCTGGCTGCGGCTTACGCGCTGGGCGCCACAGAGGCGCTCACGACCGACGGCCCGCAACCGTTCCGGCCGGTCCTGCTCACGATCTTGGGACCGCTCGGCCTGTTCCTGGCCGCCTTGGCCGGCTCGGCCCGCTTCCGGACCTTCATATTGAATCTTGATATCCGCCTGCTGACCATGCTGCAGCACTGGCGGGTGATTGGCTTCGCCTTCCTGCCGCTCACAGCCTTCGGCGTGCTGCCGGGCCTCTTCGCCTGGCCGGCCGGCCTGGGCGACGTCGCGATCGGAATCGCGGCGCCCTTCGTGGTCGCGGCCCTCGCCCGCCGGCCGGACTTCGCGCAGAGCCGCCGGTTTCTCGCCTTCCACCTGCTGGGCATATTGGACTTCGCCGTGGCCGCCGGGACCGCGACGCTCTCCTCGGGCGCATTCCCCGCGCTCCACGCGGGCCCGCTCACCAGCGTGGCGATGGAAGTCTGGCCGCTCAGCATCTTCCCGACCTTCATCGTGCCGCTGTTCCTGATGGCCCACCTGGCCGTGCTGTTCCAGGTCCTGGCCGTACGGGGCCTGGCGGCACGGTCGGCCGCCCGATCGACCCGACCAGCATGGACATCGACACAGGCACCATGACCTTGAGCCGTACGAGCCCGCTGGGGGCCGCCGCCCCGACGGAGACCCTCTCCCTTGGGAGAGGGTTAGGGTGAGGGCGCTTTGTTTCCTGGGTTTCCCGGCACCTGCACTGCCGTATTCGGCCGAACCAAAACGCCCTCACCCGCTCGGCTCCGCCTCGCCACCCTCTCCCAAAGGGCGAGGGTCGACGGGGCCACGGCTCATAGCCGGGGCGCTTGACGCTCCGGCAGCGAGGCCCTAGGCAGGCGGGCCCGACAAACCTTCGGCGTCCCCCCAATGGCCACAGGGACCACGTCAACGCCAGCAGAAGAGCGTCCGGGCCGCCTCAGCCTATCCGGGCGGCGCGTGGCGCTCGTTCTGCTGTTCGTGGCGCCAGCGCTTTTCGCCGCCAACATGCTGACGGCGCGGGCGACCCACGAGTTGATCCCGCCGGTCGCGCTGGCTTTCTGGCGCTGGTTCGCGACCCTGCTTTTGCTGCTGCCCTTCGCGGCGGGCGCCCTGCTGCGCTATCGCCGGGAGGTCGCGCGCGAGGGACGGGATCTCGTGCTGCTGGGCGCGCTCGGCATGGGCGTCTGCGGCGCCTTCGTCTACATCGGCGCCGACACCACGACGGCGACCAACATCGGCCTGATCTACGCCGCCTCGCCGATCCTGATCGTCGTCTTCGCCCGCTTCGGCTATGGCGAGCCGCTCTCGGCCCTGCAGGGCCTCGGCGTCGCGCTGTCGCTGGCCGGGGTCCTCGCCGTGATCTGCCGCGGCGACCCGCGGGTGCTGCTCGGGCTGCGGCTTTCCGTCGGCGACCTTTGGATCCTGGCCGCCATGGTCGCCTGGGCTCTCTATTCCGTGCTGCTGCGCCACCGGCCGAGCCGCCTGCCGCCGATGGCGCGCTTCGCCGCGATCGTGGCCGGCGGCGTACTCGTCCTGCTGCCCTTCACGCTGGCCGAGGCCCTGGCCGGCGAGGTCCCGCGTCTCGACAGCGCGACGGTCGCCGCCGTGCTGTTCCTGGCGGTCGTCGCCTCCTTCGGCGCCTATCAGGTCTACGGCCTGATCCAGCGGACGCTGGGCGCCGGCCCGACCGGCCTCCTGATGTACCTGATCCCGCTCTACAACGGCGTCCTGGCCTGGCTGCTCCTGGGCGAGCGCCTCGAGCCCTACCATCTTGCGGGCGCCGCCCTGGTCCTGCCGGGGATCTACCTGGCGACCCGGCGGCGCTGAGCCGACGGGTGCCCCACCGTTCGATTTGCGCTCGCAAGCGTACAGGGCCGGGCAAAGCGCCCGTGTCAGGGCCGGCCGTGGCGAAAACTCGAAGGGGGGCGCTTGTAGCTCTTCGCGAAAGCGTCGTTGAAGCGGCGGAGGCTTCCGAATCCCGCTTCGAAGGCGATTTGGGCCAAGGGCATGTCCGAGTCCGTGATCAGCCGCTTTGCGGCCTGGACCCGGCGGACCCGAGCGATCTCCCCCGGGCTCGCGCCGGCATGTCGGAGGAAGAGGCGCGACAGATGGCGCGCGCCGATGCCCAGAAGGTCCGCCAGCTCGGCAACCGAGTGGTGGTCGAGATAGCCCTCCTCGATCAGGCGTAGCCCCCGCCCCACGGTCGTCGCCGTTCCAAGCCAGGCGGGACTGCCCGGAGCGGTTTCCGGCCGGCAGCGCAGGCAGGGCCGAAAGCCGACCCGCTCCGCCTCGGCCGCCGTACGGTAGAAGACGCAGTTTCGCCGTTTCGGCTTCGGCGCCGGGCAGATCGACCGGCAGTAGACTCCGGTGGTACGTACGCCGACGAAGAACCTGCCGTCGAACTCCGGATCGCGGCGAAGCAGCGCGTCGTAGAGGCGGTCGTGACGGGCGTCTCCTTTCTTTACGCAATCCTGCCAATTCACGACGATTTCCTTCATGCCTTGGGCGCCGTGACCAGTTTGGAGGCAACGATAACCGACGCGGCCGCCGTCGCGACCATACAGACTAACCCGACGGTCACGAACCCCTTGGATGAGTTGACGACCCCCATAGCGGCGGTCCCGATCGACGACCCCATGAAGACGCAGGCCGTGTTGATCGAAAACGCGCGCCCGCGAATCGCCGCCTCCGCCTTACCGACCGCCGTGGTGAAGGAGGTAAAGGCGGCGTTCTGGAAGACGCCCCAGAGATACATCGCGATGGCGAGCGGGACCGCCGAAGGGGTGGCCTGCGGAATCGCGAACAGGAGCACGCCGAGCGCCGCCGTGGCGATACACAGGCTGCGCTCGGGGCCGACCCGATCGATGATCCAGCCGTTGAGCGTTCCGGTCAGAAAGCCGAGGCCGTAGATCGAGACGAAAAGACCGGCCCCACCGGCCTCGAGGTCCCGCCGACCTGGAACGAGCCGCCGACGTCATCGCC
>CAMYKD010000050.1:0-1817 GCA_947258885.1 uncultured Kiloniellales bacterium
TTGACGGCGGTCCGCCCGGCTGTTAGCGCACTACGCGCTCTTCGGGAAACCGGATCGATACCTTGGTGCCCACGCCTGCCTTGCTGTGGATATCGAAGGTTCCGCCCAGCAGTTCGCACAAGGCCTTGGCCAGCGGCAGGCCGAGCCCGGTACCCTCCAGCCTGGCGGCCATCGCGTCCCTGACCTGGCCGAACGGCGCGAGCACCTTGGGCAGGTCCTCGGGCCTGATGCCGATGCCGCTGTCGCGCACCGCGATACCGAGGCCGCCGGACCGATCGAGCCCGGCCATTACCACGACCTGCCCGTCGGCTGTGCTGAACTTCACCGCGTTGGACAAGAGGTTGATAAGGATCTGTTTGAGCTTGCGCCGGTCGACGCGCAGGCTGGGCAAGGGGCCTGCGATGTCCGTGCGGATCTCGACCCCCGCGCGCCTGGCCTGTTCCTCGACCAGATCCACGCTGTCTTGGATCGCACGCGCCACGTCGACCTCCTCTTCCTCCAGCTCGATCTCTCCCGCCTCCAACTTGGACACGTCCAGCAGGTCGTTGACGATGTGCAGAAGGTGACAGCCGCCGGCGTGGATGTGCTCGACGTACTCGCGGTAGCGGTCGTGGCCGAGCGGACCGAGCAACTGGTTCGACATGATCTCCGAGAAGCCGAGGATGGCGTTCAGCGGGGTGCGCAGCTCGTGGCTGATGTTGGCCAGGAAGGCCGTCTTCGCGTGGTTGGCGAGCTCGGCCTCGCGCGCCTTGCGAACGGCCTGCTCCGCATGTCTGCGCTCGGTGACGTCCTCCATGGCCAGTAGGATCGCTGGTGTGTTCTTGCGCTGCTCATACAGCCTCCTCGCGTTGAGCAGCATGATTCTATGCCCGATGTTCGGGAAGTCGTGCGCGACCTCGAAGTCGTCGACGGTCGTATTCTCGGGAATGATCTGCTCCAGGAGATGGCGCAGGGCCGGAATATCCCACTGGCCGCCGCCTATGCGGTACAGCAGCTTGCCCTCGGTTTCCTCGGGCGCCACGCCAAAGATCCGGTAGAAGGACCGGCTGGCCAGGAGGATCCTCAGGTCGCCGTCCAGGACAACGAGGGGCTCGCGCACGGTTGCCACTATGTTCTCGGCATAGTGGTGCGCTTTTTGAACCTCCTGCTCCGCTTGCTCGCTGCGATTCTGCATTGTCGACTTCCCGGCATTCAGGGCCGAAACCGCAGTCGAATACGAAGACCTCGCTAGTAACCTTCGTCCCGGCCAACCCAGGTCATTCGCCCGCGCGGTGCTCCGTGCCGCGCGTAAAGTGTGTGCCGTATTGACAAGTCGCTTACTTGTAATACTAGGTATAGTAGTCTTAACCGTATAGTTTGTGATGTCAATCCGGGAGCAGGAGAGCCGGGGCGCCGCTCTTGGACGGGGCCAGGTGTCGGGGCGCAAACTCGAACCGGCGCGGCGCAGGTGCGGATGGCCGGAGGCGCCTCCGCTTGTCGGGGCTGCTTACGAACCGATTTGCGCTTCAAGCGAGCATGGCCCCTGGCGGTTTTAATTGACTGATCGTTCCAAACTCGTCATCGTGGCGCGCGAAAGGGAGTTGGCGCCGGATGCCCTGGGAAAAGCAGTTCGACGTGGATGCCGCGCTCACCCGGGCGATGGAGGCCTTCTGGTCGCAGGGCTACGAGGCGACCTCGACGCAGGACCTGCTCGCGCGCATGGGCATCAACCGGGGCAGCCTCTACGACACCTTCGGCAGCAAGCGCAGTCTGTTCCTGGACGCCCTGAGGCACTACCAGGCGACCTATCAGGGGCCGAGAATAGCCGTGGCCGCGCG
>CAMYKD010000050.1:1869-11101 GCA_947258885.1 uncultured Kiloniellales bacterium
CCCCACGACGAGGAAATCGCGGAGATCGTCGCAGACGGGCTGCGCGGCATCGAGACCTTCTTTCGGGACACGATAGAGCGCGGCCGGGAGACCGGCGACATCCCCGGACGCGTCGACGCCGTCGAGGTGTCCCGCGCGCTGCTCGGACTGATGATCGGAATGCGCGTGCTGGCCAGGAGCCGGCCGGACGAATCGCTGCTCGAGTCCATCGCCGCGCAGGCGAAAGCGCTGCTCGAATGAGTTTTTTTTTGAAAGGTCTGGAACGAACAGTCAATGGCCCAGTCCAATGATCTGCCTGAACATCGACCGGGAGGAAAACCGATGACCGTATCCTATGTCGAACGCGAACAAGCCACGCCCGAGACGCTCGCCTTCTACGACAAGGCCGAGGCGCGCTTCGAGATGCTGCTGAACATCTTCAAGGTCTTCGGCCATACGCCGGAGCTCGGCACCGTCTTCACCGACTTGATCATGGCGATCCTGAAGGACGGCGAATTGGAGTGGACGACCAAGGAGCTCATCATCCTCAAGGCCACCCACCGCAACGACTGCCAGTACTGCGTCGTCCAGCACGAGACCCTGTCGAAAAGGCTCGGCATCTCGGAGGAGAAGATCAACGACATCGGCGACGACCGCTACAAGGCGAGCCCGCACTTCACCGAGGCCGAGAAGGCGCTGATGGACCTGACGGTCCAGATCGGCATCGACGCCAACCGCGTGTCGAAGGACCTGTGGGACCGGCTGCACACGCACTTCACCGAGCCGCAGATCGTCGAGGCGGTGTTCACGATCACGATCTATATCGCCGTGAGCAAGTTCGGCGACGCGCTCGGCGTCGCGCTGGAGCCCGTGTTCTCCGGGATCCAGCCGATCCTGGAAGTGGCCCACTGACACGACGATGGCGAAGATCGAAGTCTTTTCGAGCCCGAACTGCGGCTATTGCGAGCGGGCCAAGACGCTGCTCGACGACAAGGGATGGGCCTACGCGGACCTCGACATAGCGGGCGAAGCAGGCCACAGGGAAGAGCTGCTGAGACGTCTGCCGCGCGCGCGGTCGCTCCCCCAGATCTTCATCGCCGGCCGGCACGTCGGCGGCTACGAGGACCTCCAACTGCTCGACGAGTCGGGCAAGCTCGAGGACCTTATCGATCGTTCGCCGGAGTGAATCGAGATTTCGAACAGGAACAGGGCGTTGCCGGAGCAGCTTGTCTATTTCGCCGATCCCATGTGTTCATGGTGCTGGGGCTTCTCGCCGGTGATCGAGGCGGCGCGGAGCCGCTTTGGCGATGAACTCCGCGTGCGGCTGATACTCGGCGGCCTGCGCCCCGGGACCACCGAGGTCATGGACGAGGCCGCCAAGCGGATGATCCGCGAGCACTGGGACCACGTCCACGAGGCCAGCGGCCAGCCCTTCGACCATGCGTTCTTCGAACGTGAAGGCTTCGTCTACGACACCGAGCCGGCCTCCCGGGCGGTCGTTGCCGTGCGCCGCCGGGATGCCGGGGCGGCGCTGGCCTTCCTGAAGCACCTCCATCATGCCTTCTACGCCGAGAACAAGGACGTCACGGACCGCGAGACCCTCTGCGTCCTGGCCGCGGAGTTCGGCCTCGATCGCGAGACCTTCGCCAAGTCCTGCGACGACGAGGAGACCATCTCGGAAACCCGGCGGGATTTCGCCATCGCCCGGCGAGCGGGCATCACCGGCTTTCCCACGCTGCTGGCCGGCAGCAACGACGAGGGTTACGCCGTGGTCACGCCCGGCTATCAGTCCTGGCAAAAGGTCGAGAGGCTGATCACGGCCTGGCTGGAGCGACGCCGGCGCCCGGCCCAGCCGGCTACCTCGACCGCCGATGGATCCTGATCCTCCGGCGCAGCGGGCGCCCGTGCCCTTGTTCTACGGGCCTGCCGCGCTCCCGTCCCGGCTGTAAATCGTGCGCCCCTCGGTGATCGTCGCCTCGACCTCGATGTCTTTGATGCCTTCGGGGTCGTCCAAAGGGTTGGCGGAGAGGACCGCGAAATCCGCCAGCTTGTTCGGCTCGATCGATCCGAGCTCATCGTCCCGGAAGGTCTGCCAAGCCGCTCCATCCCTAACCCAGGCTTTGCTCGCCGCCGTGCCCTCGCCGCAAAGCCGCGGCCAGGTCCGGGTCGCGGTGACCGGCGACCCGCCGAGCCCGATCGATCCGTCCGCCGGCTGCCGCTTCCACCCGCGCTGCCCGCTGGCCCAGCCGCTGTGCCGCGAAGAGACGCCCGCGTTGCGGCCGCTTCCCGGCGGCCGGCCGGTCGCCTGCCACCTCGCGGGGGAGACAAATAGGGACGCAACCGGGTCGTGAGGCCTATCCCTCATGGGGAGCGCAGGTCGTCGAGCCACTTAGTATTAGAATGTAAAAAATCATCAAATATAGATCTCTGTAAGATTTTAATTTTCGATTGGAGCGAACATCTTTTGTAATTACAACCATGAATACTTCATTAATAGCCGGTATTTTAAATAAATCTCTTATTGTAAGAGGTTTAACAACATCGAAAACTTCGCATATATAGTTATAAATTGTTAATAAGCCGTAGGTAGTCTTCCTCGATAGCGAAACCGGGTCTTTTCGTCGAATAAAGCTCGAAGACGATCAGGGAAGATCATGACCTGCCTGACAACAGTCGCTGCGCGCGGCGTCGCCCGCTTCGGGGGTCGGTCGACCCGGCCGTGTCGCGGGGCGGTTTCGCCGCGTTCGAGGAAACCGCGGTCTTGGTCGTGTTCGGGGCCCGGATCCTCTCGAACGCGAAGCACTATGGGAAGAACCGGCGCTCCAGACGAGCGTCGGGCCAATGGGAGATAGGAGCACGAAAGGCTCTGACGGCAAAGGGGCATAACTATGAAGATCGTGACTCAGGACAGGTTGGAGATAGACAACGCGGCGCAGAGCGAGAGCTCGCCGCTGTCGGGTCTGGCATGTACCACCATAAAGGTGGCCCACAGCATCGAGGAAATGATGCAGGGCTTCGCGGTGCGGGCGGCCGTCTTCTTGAACAAGCAAGACTGTTCCTACGCCGAGGAGTTCGACGGTAACGACTTCGCGGCGACGCACATCCTCGGCTTGCGCGGCGCGGAACCGATTGCCACCGCACGCATCCGGTACTTCGCCGGCTTTGCGCGGCTGGAACGCGTGGCGGTCAGGCGCGAGTTCAGGGGGGGCGTCGCGGCCGCCGGGATCATCGAGTTCGTACTCGAGCTGTGCCGCCAAAAGGGCTACCACAAGATCCATGGCAATGCGGAGAAACGTCTGCTTCGGTTCTGGGAGCGATATGGTTGGCGGCGAACGAGTGCGCCCAGCTTCGTCTATGCCGGTCATCGATATGTGGAAATCGAATGCGATCTGGAGCCGCACCCCGACCCGATCGTGATCGGCAAGAATCCCGTTCTGTTCATGCGGCCCGAGGGCGCCTGGGACGAACCCGGCCCGGCCGAGCGCTCGATTCCGAGCCCCGGCTTGGAATTGGCCGGCGACGGCGGGGATGAGGAAGGCTGGGCCAAGGAGCTGCGCAGCCGGATGGAACGCTTCGGCTGAGGTCTGACCGGCACGGAGCTGCTCTTGGCCTAGGTGATGGCTTTTCGGGGCGCGGCGCAGGCGTTGGTGCAGCGGCGGCCAATCCGCCTGGTGCAATCTGGTGCAAGCTGTCGATCGTGAGCTGGCTCCAAGGATCGACGCATCGGGCGTCAAGCGAATCCTTCACACGCCGGCACTACGCTTTGGGACCGGTCGGCGGGTAGAACTCGTCCCTGAACCAAGGCCATCTCTTTTGGTCGAACAGCGCCTTCGTCCAGTCGATCACCGCACGTACTCGGGCCGTATCCTGTATGTCTGGGTGATACACCAGTCGAATCTCCGAATAGGTTCTCAGGTCGAGGTCGAGCGGCACGATCCCATCGAGGCAATCGCATGCGTATGTCGGCAGCATCCCGATCCCAAGGCCGGCCTTTATCGCGCTAATCAAAGACGAGCTGGAATTGGTCATGTAGGTAACGAGGTTCGCAGCGCGTGCCAGGCCGAACCAATCGCTCCATTCCCCTTCCTCTTTATAGTAGACGCGATGATCCAATAGCCGGTGCAGCAAGAGCTCCTCCGGCCGGCGCGGTCTGCCATGCCGCTCCAGATATCCTGGTGACGCCCAGGGCACGAAATGGAAGGTCCCCAGCTTCGCTGCGATCAGCTCCCCCGCTTCGGGCATTCGAGACTGGATGGACAGATCGCTTTCCATCTTCAGCACGTCGGCCGGTTCTATCGAGCACTGGAACTCGATCGAGATTCCCGGATGTTTCGTTAGCAGTTCCCCGAGGCGCGGCGTCATCCAGTAGGTCGCCAATCCGTCGGTCACGGAGATCCGCACCGGGCCCTCCAAACGTTTGTCCGAGCCGATGACGCTCCGGTGGATTTCGCGGACCGCGTTCTCGATGTGGCGCGCGGCATCGAGGATGCTCTCGCCGCGGGTGGTCAGCGCGACGCCGCTCGGCAGACGGTCGAACAGCCGAACGCCGAGCCTCTGCTCCAGGCTTTCGATTCTACGGCTGATCGTGGGCTGGGTCATACCCAATTGGTCGGCGGCCTTGGAGAAGCTGCCCGCTTCGGTGGTTGCGAGAAAGAACCGGAAGTCGTCCCAGCTCGGGAACGGTTCTGGTGTCAAAGGGTCTCGCATAGACTCGTATACCCCATATACGCGATTCCAGGGTCCCTCGCAGAACATATCATACGTAAAATAAGTCTCAAAATCGGATTTTTGTAAATTATTGCTTACTAAGGGAAAAAGGGAAGATGGAAACCTGGACTGGTTGCGGGCGGCGCGAAGCGGACTGCACCAAAGCCTGGAACCCGAAAGATTTCCAACCGCCGCGCTTCGGCATGGCGCCGGACGGTCGGTGCCATCGCAGGCGTCTTCGTGGCCTACCAAAGCGACGTCCCCCGATCCGCCCCCGGCTCGGCCCCGGCAAGATCGGAACAGCCGAATGGACGAACTCAATCACTCGTGGTGCTGGCCGAAATAATGGAGGCGTGACATGGAGTCGTTAACCCAAGAGATCTTCGGTGACATTGTATTGGCTTCGCCGGTCACGAGCTACGGGTTGATCGTGGCACTGGCGAGCAGCACGGTGCTCAACCTGGTGGTCGCCAAGCTCTACACGTTCACGCACGGCGGCTATTCCTACTCGAAGTCCTTCCTGCAGACGATCGTGCTGGTGGGTATCACCGTGACGCTGATCATGGTGATCATCGGCTCCGACATCGCGCGGGCCTTCGCCCTGGTCGGCGCGATGTCGATCGTCCGCTTCCGCACGCCGGTCAAGGACGCCCGCGACCTGGTGTTCGTCTTCGCGGCGATTGCGGTCGGCATGGCCTGCGGCACGCAATTCCACGTGTTCGCGGGCATTTTCGTGATCTTCCTGGCGGCGCTGCTGCTCGGCTTCCACTACGGCGGCTTCGGCGAGCTGGCGCACAAGGGCTATGTCCTGAAGGTCCGCATCAACGGCTCGGACAAGGACCGCTTGGCCGAGCTCTGGGCCGAGATGTGCACGCGCTTCTCGGTGGTCTCGATCAGCCGGTCGAACGGGGACGCGATCGAGGACGTGATCTACGAGGTCGAGCTGAAGAAGGGCGTGGCCTACAAGGAGCTGCTCGAACGCATGACCGCCGCGGTGCAACCCTTCTCGGTCAATGTCCTGGTGGGCGAAGGCAACGTGAATGTCTGATCGCCCCCTCGCGCGGGCTCCCGGTCGCGACGCCGACTGCGACCGTCGGGGCCCGCGCGGGCCAAATCCGTAGCCCCGCGAAGCAGATCCCGGCAGATGCGGGATCAAGGGTCCGGCCGCGGCCCGGCACCTAGCCGCAATCGCGGGCGCAGGGGAGACGTTGGCGTCCGTGCTCCTCGAGGCGCGTTTCTGGGAGCGGTTTGCGGCCGAGCCGCCCAACGGCCGCCAGATCATGGTGCCCGACCGGATGCTGGATGGCTTCGAGGGCAAGCTGACCTCGTCCAAATGGGCGAAACTCGCCATCTGCTCGCAGGATACGGCCTACCGGGACATTCTGGACCTGGTGGAACGGGGCGCTCTCGAGAAGAACCCGGGCGGCGGACGAAGCACCAGCTACGGTCTCGCCGATGTTTGAACGGCGTGCGCAAGCGAAGCGACCGAGAGGATGGTGCGGGCGGCGGGACTCGAACCCGCACTCGCCGAAGCGAAAGGGATTTTAAGTCCCTTGCGTCTACCAGTTCCGCCACGCCCGCGAGGCGCCGGTGCCACTCCGTCCTTTTGCCCCAGGCGCCGCGCGGGTGCAACCGCGCGCTTGCGGCCGGGCCTTAGGTCAGCTCCGCATCCGTCAGGATCTCGACCAGGGCCGGGCCGTCGTCGGCGAGGGCGCGGGCGAGCGCCGCGTCGAGCTCGAACGCCTCCGCGACCCGCAGGCCGAGGCCGCCGCAGTTCGTGGCGTAGGCCGCGAAGTCCGGGTTGTGCAGGGCGGTCTGCCAGACCTCCCAGCGGCCGTCGCGCTGCTCCTTCGAGATCTTGCCCAGCTCGTGGTTGTTGAGCAGGACCAGGGTGATGTTCATGCGGTACTTCACGGCCGTGGTGAACTCGGCCAAGTGCTGCCCGAAGCCGCCGTCGCCTGCGACGCAGACGATAGGGCGATCCGGACAGGCGGCCCAGGCGCCCATGGCGGCCGGGAAGCCGAAGCCGATGGAGCCCAGGTAGCCCGACATCAGAACCGACTGCCGGCGGCACTCGAAGTAGCGGCCGAAGGAGTAGGTGTTGTTGCCGACGTCGACCGCGATGACCGCGTCCTCGGGGACCAGCGCGCTCAAACGCGCGAAGACGGCGGCCGAGGCGAGGCCCTTGCCCCGATCCTGCGTCGCCCGCCTCGCCTTCTCGGCGCGCCAGTCGGCCCACAGACCGGCGATCCGCTCGCGCTGGTCCTCGGCGGCGGTCCGCGCGGGCAGGCGGTCGAGCAGGGCTTGGCTTGTGACCCCGATCTCGCCCCAGATCGGCACCGTCACCGGGTGGAACTTGCCGAGCGCCATGCGGTCGAAATCGACCTGGACGATCGGCTTGCCGCGGTCGATGCCGGTGTGCACCGCGAAGGAGGCGCCGAACACGGCCAGCAGGTCGGCGTCGCTCATAGAGGTGGCCGAGACCGGCGTGCCGCTGCGCCCGAGCACGCCGGTGGCGAGCGGATGGTTGTCGCCGACGAGACCCTTGCCCTTGAAGGTGGTTAGCAGGGGAGCGTTCAGGCGCTCGGCCAGGGCGACGACGCCCGCCATCTGCCCCTTGGCGCCGAAGCCAGCGATGATCGCCGGCCGCTTGGCCCTTGCGATCAGGGCCGCGGCCTCGGCGACCGCGTCCTCGGCCGGCGCGATCCGGGTGTCGCCCAGGCGACCCTCGGGGCCGGAGGCCGGATGCGCCGCCCCGGCCGGCTGGACCTGGACCTCGTCGGGGAAGATCAGGTGCGCGACCTTGCGCTCGACGACCGCGTGCTTGAGCGCCAGGGCCATAAGCTCGGCGTGGTCGCTGCCCGGCAGCACGGTTTGGCTCCAGCCGGCCACGGCCTCGAAGGCGCTGGCGAGGTCGATCTCCTGGAACGCGCCGGGGCCGAGCACCTGGGTGTTCACCTGACCGGTCAGCGCCAGCACCGGGGCGCGGTCCACCTTGGCGTCCCACAGGCCGGTCAGCAGATTGGTCGCGCCCGGTCCCGCGATGGTGAGGCAGGCGGCCGGCCGGCCGTTTGCCTTGGCAAAGCCGGAGCAGGCGAAGGCCGCGGCGCCCTCGTGGCGCACGCCGATGAAGGTGAGCTTGCCGGCAGCTTCCTGCTTGCGGATCGCTTCGGCCAGGCCGAGGTTGGAATGGCCGACCATGCCGAAGACGTGGGTGACGCCCCAGGCGACCAGCGTCTCGACCATGACGTCGGAGACCGTGGTCCCGGGCTCGGCCGCCTCCTCGACCCGGACGTAGACCCCGTCCTTGCGGACCTCGACCGGAAAGCTCTCCACGTCGGCACCGTGGGTGCCCTTGCCGTCCGCCGGGCAGAAGCCCCAGCCGTGCCAGGGGCAGCGCAGGAGGCCCTTATCGTCGACTGTGCCCTCGCCGAGCGGCCCGCCCTGGTGCGGGCAGTCGTTGGCGAGCGCGAAATAGCCGCCATCGACGCGCAGCAGCGCCAGGTTCCGTCCCCCCGCGGCGGCGACCCTGGGCTGCCGCTCGCCCAGCTCGCCGCGCTCGGCGACCTTGTGCCACTCGGCATTGTCCGCCGCCGCCTCGGCGCCCTGCCGGCCGCTCAGGGTCTTGTGTGTGCCGTCGCAGAAGGGCCGCTTGGCCGACTGCCGGCAGCCGCAGATGAAGAGCGTCTGGTCCTGGTGGAAGGCGATCACCTCGGGCGTGATGTCGGTCGTCTTGTGCGAGCCGTCGCAGAACGGGCCGTTGCTGGACAGTCCGCACAGGCAAAACGCCTTCCTGTCGCCGGCGGAAACCTCGATCTTGAAGGGGAAATCGCGCCATCCGGTCATCTACCGTCTCCCGCCCCGGCGCCTCACTCGGCCTGGAATCCCACGTTCCAGTGGCTGCCGTCGCAGAACGGCTTGTTCCTGGAGGCGCCGCAGCGGCACAGGGTGTAGCGCTCGCGCGAGGCGCCCTCGCCCCAGGCCTGGCCGACGAGCTCGATCTCCCCGGTGACCCGGTAGGGGCCGTCCTTGGTGACGCCGATTGCCGGGGGCTGGTCCTGGTCGCGGACCTCGGTCCCGTCCAGGGTGTAGCCGAGCGCGCCGGACGGGCACCGCCTGATCGTCTCGACGACCGCCTCCAGGGCAGCGCCGTCGGGGTCGATCCAGGGTTCCTGGTTCATGCGCCAGACCGTGGCCAGGCCGTCGGTGCACGCCCCGGCGTGGGCGCAGAGGCCCCGGTTGTCGTGGATCGTGATCCGCGCGCCGGCATAGCTGTCGCGCCGATCGGGCACGCGGTCGGGCAGTTTGTCGACGGTAAAGCCGATCCTCGCGTGGGTCCCGTCGCAGAACGGCTTGTTGGCCGAGCCGCCGCAGCGGCACAGTGCGATCTTGTCCTTGACCGGGATTGCCGCGCCGTCCGAGCCGGTCAGGCTCTCCAGGCCCGCCACGATGTAGGGCCCGTTCTCGGCGCAGATGATCTCGGGTCCGTCCTTGCCCTGGTCTGTCGTCATCAACCTTCCCCTGGTTCGGATCGTCTCTGCCCGAT
>CAMYKD010000050.1:11139-12867 GCA_947258885.1 uncultured Kiloniellales bacterium
TTGCCGGGCTCGCGGTGCTTGGCTTGCCGAACGGAGGAGTCCATGTCGGGGATTGGGGCGATGCTACCGAAGGAAGCGGGGAGACCGTCATGGGCGAGCGCTTGAAGGACCGGGCCGCGCTGGTCGCGCGCTGCCCGGAGCTCTAAGGCCGGATCGACGCACTCGACAACAACGTCAGCATCGTCGAACCCCTGAAGGACGTCTATGCCGGCGGCGACGTGGAGAAGATGCTCGAGGCGCGCCCCGCCCACCGCCTCATGGGCTGCGCGGGCGAGGCCTGGATTGGAGCCCATGCCGGCTCCTCCTCGTCTCCGACGAGGCCGGCTATATCACCGGCACCGAACTCGTCGTCGACGGCGGCATCACGGCCAAGGTGTCGTAATAGCCGCGGGATCTCGGGGCTACAGGATCGTGATCCGGCCTTCCATGCCATAGGTGTCGTGCAGAAAGACCGAGCACTCGAGCGCGAAGGTGCCGCGCTTCACGGGCACGAAATAGAGCTGCTTTTCAGCGCCCGGCGCGAGCTCGATGGACTCGAGGGCCGGGTTCGCAATGGTGCCCGAGGCCGAAACCAGCTTCTGCACGGCGATCGCCTTGAAGAACCCGTCGGAGACGAAGGTATGGGTATTCTTACCGGTGTTGCGCAGGATCAACCGGTAGGCGCGGCGCACCTGAAAAATCGGATCGGCCGGCGCGAACTTGTACTCGGACAGCACGACGGTGACGTCGCGGGTCTTCGACCAGTCGGCCGCCGCAACGAGTCCAGCGGCATCCTGCACGTAGTCGGGGCCGGGCTGGTCGCGGACGATGTCTCCCGTTCCCGTCGCGCATCCCGCCAGCGCGCCGAGCAGCGCGATAACGACGATCCTGTGGGCCTTGTCCCTCATGGCTGTCTCCTTTCGCAGCCTGTTCGCAAGCCGCCAGCATACACGAGTGCCGCCCGGGCCGCCTTCATTTTGATTGGGCCGGGAAGCGTCAGGTGCCGCCGCGCGCCCGGGCGCGGAAGAAGGTCGGGGCCAGCACGACGATGAGGAAGACGCGCAGCAGGTGGTGAGTCGCGACGAAGGCGGCGTCGAGCGAGAGCGCGAGCGCGATCAGGCTCATCTCGGCCAGACCGCCCGGCGCGTAGGCCAGCACCAGCGCCGGCACCGGCAGGCCGGTCGCGCGGTTCATAGCCAGCGCGAAGCCGACGGCCACGGCGACCAGGATGAAGGTGCTGCCGCCGGCCAACACCACGGTGCGTCCGATCAGGGCGAGCGCCACGCCGGCGAAACGGCAGCCGACGGCCGAACCCACGACCACCTGGGCGGCGGCGACCAGCTCGACCGGCGGCCTGGCCGCGGTCCAGCCGGCGAGATGCACGCCGGCGCTGAGCACCATGGGGCCGACCACAGCGGCGGCCGGCAGCCTGAGCGCCCGCGCGCCGAGGAAGCCGGCCAGACCGCAGGCGGCGAGGACCGCCAGGTCGTCGGCCGGGATGTCGCCCAGGCCCGGCCCCGCCGCCGGCCGGGCCGCCGGCTCGTAGCCGGCCAGAAGCTGGAAAGCGAAGGGCAGGCTCAGCACCACCAGCAGGAGGCGCGACGAGTGCACCAGCGAGATCACCCGGGCGTCGCCGCCCAGCGCGCCGCCGACCAGGATCATCTCGGACAGCCCGCCGGGCATGGCCGAAAAGAAGGCCGTCGGCCGGTCGTAGCCGGCGACCCGCTGGAAGTAGAGCATGCTGGCGCC
>CAMYKD010000050.1:12878-61071 GCA_947258885.1 uncultured Kiloniellales bacterium
GCCGTATAGGCGACCAATGCGGACAGGCTGGCCGCCCAGTCGGCCAGATGCTCCAGGATCGCCGGCGAGAAGCCGCTGCCCAGCATGACGCCGAGCAGCGCGATCATGACGCTACGCAGCCCAGGAGGCAGGGCGATCGGTGCACCGGCCATGGCGGCGGCCGTGGTCGCGGCCAACGCGCCGATCATCCACGGCAGTGGCAGGCCGAGCCAGGTGGCACCCGCGCCGCCCGCCGTGCCGATGGCGAGCGCGAGCAGCAATTTGGACAGCCGCCGAATTGGGAGCCCGGTCATGAGTAAGCTCAGAGCACCCCGAGGCGCCCGAGGTCCTCGCGCAGCGTCGCGGCGGAGGTAAAGCGCAGGGCCTCGAGCCCGATCGATCGGGCCGCCGTCACGTTGGCCTGGACGTCGTCGATGAAAACCGCCTCCGCCGGGTCGATCGAGTAGCGTTGAAACAACAGGTGGAAGATGGCGGGGCTCGGCTTCCTGACCCCTTCCTGTCCGGAGACCACGAGACCGCGGAACCAGCCGAGGAAGTCGAAGCGCTCGCGGGCATGCGGGAAGGTCTCGGCGGACCAGTTGGAGAGCGCGTAGAGCGGCTGCCCGCGGGCGTTCAACTCGGCCAGAATCGCGACCGTATCGTCCAGGGCGCCGGCCAGCATCTCCGGCCAGCGCGCGTGGTAGGCCTCTATCATCCGCCGGTGCTCGGGATGCCGCGCGGTCAGCTCCGCGATGCCCGCGGCGAAGGGCCGGCCTTCGTCCTGCCGCTGGTTCCATTCCGGGGTACAGACTTCGGCCAGAAACGTTTCCATCGCGGCCTCGTCGCCGAACAGCTTGCGATAGAGATGGCGCGGGTCCCAGTCGATCAGGACGCCGCCCAGGTCGAAGATCACCGGACGGGTCATGATATTATCTATGACCATTGGTATGAGCCCGCCGCGACCCGGTCGAGCAGGCGCTCCATGAAGCGCTCGCAGAGCGCCAGCTGCTCGAGGCTGACGTACTCGTCGGGCTTGTGCGCCTGCTCGATCGAGCCGGGGCCGCAGACCACGGAGGGAATGCCGCTCTCGTGGAACAGCCCGGCCTCGGTGCCGAAGGCGACCTTGCCGGTGAGGTTGTCGCCGCTGAGCGCCTTGGCCAGCGACACCACTTCGGCGTCGATCGGCGTTTCGAGGCCGGGGAAGCAGGCCATCTGCTCCCAGGCGAAGCCGGTCTCGGGATTGATCGCCTTCATGGCCGGCTCGACCTCGCCGTGGGCGTAGGCCTGGATCTCCGCCAGAAGGGCCAGCGGGTCGTCCTCCGGCAGATTGCGGAACTCGAACTCGAAGGCACAGGCGCCCGGCACGATGTTGAGCTGCGTGCCGCCTTGGATCAGTCCGGTGTGCACCGTGGTATGGCGCACGTCGTAGGCCTCGTCGAAGGGGCCGTCCGCGGCCTTGCGCCCGGCCATTTCGGACAGACGGGCGATCACCCGGGCCGCCGCGTCGATCGCGTTGACCCCCTTGGGCGCGAGCGAGGAGTGCGCCTCCAGCCCGCGCACCCGGCAGCGCATGGAGAACTTGCCCTTGTGCGCGGTGATCACCTTCATGTCGGTCGGCTCGCCGATGATGCAGGCCGCCGGCTTGACCGGCCGGCGGGCCAGGAAGTCCAACAGCCCGTGCACGCCGACGCAGCCGACCTCCTCGTCGTAGGACAGGCAGAGGTGGATCGGCGTCTCCAGGCCGCGCGCCAGGAAGCGCGGCACGAAGGCGAGCGCCACTGCGATAAAGCCCTTCATGTCGCAGCTGCCCCGGCCGTAGAGGCGGCCGTTCCTCTCGACCGCGGTCCAGGGATCGCCGGACCAGTGCTGGCCGTCGACCGGCACCACGTCGGTGTGGCCGGAGAGCGCAATGCCCGGCCGGTCCGTGGGCCCCAGCGTGGCGTAGAGGTTGGCCTTGCGGCCTTCGGCATCGTGCGTCAGGTGGCAGCCGACGCCGTGCGTCGCCAGGTAGTCCCGGACGTCGTGGATCAGCTCCAGGTTCGAGTTGCGGCTGGTCGTGTCGAAGGCGATCAACCGCTCGAGCATGGCGCGGGTCTCGGGGTCGATCCGGGCGGTCTCGGACACGGCTGCTCTCCGGCTGGGGGTCGAGTCGGCGGGCGCTCAGCATGGCAGAGCCGGGACCGCCGCGCCAGCGCCCGTCGCCGTCAGGCCGCGGGCGGTGCCTCCTCCGGCCGCGCCGTCGATCCTTCTTCCAGCAGCCACTCGCGGAACAGGCGGACCTTGGGCTGATCGGCGGCTTCCGGCAGGGAGACCACGGAATAGACGAAGGTCGACGGCATGCTCGGACCGAAGGGCCGCACCAGGTGACCGGCCGCGATGTCGTCGCCGGCAAGCGATTGGCGGCCCAGGGCGACGCCCTGGCCGGTGATGGCGGCTTCGATCACCCAACTGGCGTGGCTGAACCCGGGGCCGCGCCCGGCATCGATGCCCTCGACCCCCGCCGTCTTGAGCCAAAATCGCCAATCCGGGTCGTCCTCGGTACCCGCCACCTGGTCGTGGAGTAGCGTATGATGCTCGAGGTCGGCGGGCCGGCGCAGGGGATGCGGTCCCTCCAGCAGCCTGGGGCTGCACACCGGGAAGATCTCGTCCCGCATCAGGAGGTCGACGCGGAGGCCCGGATAGCGCCCCTGGCCATAGCGGATCCCGATGTCGACATCGTCGCGCGCGAAGTCGACCAGCTTGTCGCTGGCCGAAACCAGCACGTCGATCTCGGGATGCCGCTCGCGGAAGCCGAACAGGCGGGGCAGGAGCCACTTGGCGCCGAAGGACGGCAGCACGCTGACCTTGAGCGGTCCGGTCCGCTCCGTCGCGCGCAGCCGATCGGTCGCCGCCGCGATGCCGTCCAGCGCCTCGCGCAGCGGCGGCAGGTAGGCCTGGCCGGCATCGGTCAGCATGAGCCGCCTGTTGAAGCGCCGAAACAGTTGGACGTCCAGCGCCGCCTCCAGGGACTTGATCTGGTGGCTGACCGCGGCCTGGGTCACGAAGAGCTCTTCGGCCGCCTTGGTGAAGGACAGGTGGCGGGCCGCGGCCTCGAAGGCGCGGAGCGCGTTGAGCGGCGGAAGACGGCGGGCCATAGCACAGCATTCAAATTAGAAATACTTATTCGAAACATGAGATAACATCGTTTGTCGGCTTGGCCAAGAGGCAATATCTTCTGGGCAAGGAAAGAGCCATCATCCGCATCGGTTTCAAGATGTCTTAGGCAAAGGCAGGCAAGATTCGGAGTTTCTTGTCCAGCGGGATGCGGTATCCAGGTCGGAAGACGAAACGGAACAAGCGCAAGATTCGGATAAGGAGAGTTGTTATGTCGAATGCACGGTGCGAAACCTTCGGAACCTCGCTCGCCGCCCATCGGGGGCCGCGGACCGGACTCCTGGGTACCCTTGTCCGCGCGGCGGGCGCGGCGGCCGAGACGTTTTACGTCTGGCAGGAGCGCGCCGCCCAGCGCGCCCACTTGGCGGCGCTCGAGGATCATCTCCTGAAAGACATCGGAATCGGCCGCGCGCAGGCCGACCGGGAGGCCGCCAAGCCGTTCTGGCGGCCCTGACCCACAAAAATGCAAAAATGGGGTCAGACCCCAATTTCTGACCCCATTTTCTCAGGGCAGGAACTGCTCCCGGATGATGCGTTTTTGCAGGTTGTGCTCGGGATCGAACAGCAGGTGCAGGGACACCCCGGTGTCCTCGTGCACCTCGATCCGGGCCACGTCGCGCACCTCGGTGAAATCCGCGGTGGCGCTGACCGGTCGCTTTTCCGGGTCGAGGATTTCGAAGGCGACCCGGGCCGTGTTGGGCAGCAGCGCGCCGCGCCAGCGCCGCGGCCGGAACGCGCTGATCGGGGTGAGCGCGAGCAGCGGCGCGCCCATCGGCAGGATCGGGCCATAGGCCGAGACGTTGTAGGCCGTGCTGCCGGCCGGCGTGGCCACCATGACGCCGTCGCAGACCAGCTGCTCCATGCGCACCTCGCCGTCGATGGCGATGCGGATGTGGGCCGCCTGGCGGCGCAGGCGCAGGAGCGAGACCTCGTTGATGGCGAGCGCGTCGGTATGCGTGCCGTCCACCGACCAGGCCGCCATGCGCAGGGGATGCAAGGTGACCCGCTCGGCCCGGGCCAGGCGCTCGGGCAGGTTCTCCTCGTCGAAACTGTTCATCAGGAAGCCGACGGTGCCCCGGTTCACGCCGTAGATGGGCGTGCCGCGGGGGATCGAGGCATGGAGCGTCTCGAGCATCAGGCCGTCGCCGCCGAGGGCGACGATCACGTCGGCCTGCTCCGGCGCCACGGTCGCGTAGCGCGCCTCCAGGCGCTTCAGCGCCGTCTGCGCCTCTTCCGTGTCTGAGGCGACCAGGGCGAAGGTCGGCTGGTTCATGGCCCCGTTGCGGCTTGATTCCGGTGCGCACCCACGTCTGCCCCGCGCCCGCGCGGCCAGGGCCGGGTGAAGTATAACGCCTGGCCCGCCGGACGCCAGCCTCCTGCGCGAAGGCCCGCCGCGCTTGCCAAAGGCGGTGCCGTTACGCACTCTGGTCGGCGTGGTCATGGAATAGGGAAGCGACGATGGAAGGGCTGGGCAAAGCGCGCTCGTTGGTTCTGCTGGGCCTGCTGGCGGTTCTGCCGCCGGCGGCGCGAGGCGAGGAGCCGAACGAAGACAGGTACGTCGGTTACTACTACCCCGCCCCGGACAGCCGCGAGATCTATCGGGCGCGCGCCGAAACGATAGCCGAGGCGAGCCGGCCGGTCCGGGTGGGTTTCGTGACGGGGATGGCGGCAAAGCGGGCCCAGCGCGCCTATCCGCCGCCCTACGTATTCTTCGCCAAGGGCGAGGAGGCGGAGAAGCTGATCATCGTGGCGCTGCAGGACGGCCCGGTCGACACCCTGTACCGGGCGCGCGCGGTGCTCGCCGAGTTGACGGCCATGGCCCGTACCTTGCCGGTTTTCGCCGAGTTCGGCGCGCGGGACCGCTTCACCTTTTTCGACCTGGCAAAGATACTGGGCTTCAAGCGGATCACGATCACCGACGGGCGCGACTTCGCGCATCAGGTAATCATCGAGTAGTCGTTCGCAGCGTAATACCAAAGGTATAAAGGCCGGAGCATGTCGATCGGATCGGAGCAACGGAAGACTCGGGCGGCGCAGAAATTTCCCCCCGGCATAGCCTATATCGACGGCCGGTTCCGCCCGATCTCGGAGGCCAGGATCTCGGTGCTGGACTGGGGGCTCCTGCGCTCGGACGCCACCTACGACGTGGTGCATGTCTGGCAGCGCCGCTTCTTCCGCCTGGACGCGCATCTCGATCGCTTCCTCGCCTCGGTGGCCAAGCTTCGGCTCTCCCTGCCGTTCGACCGGGCGACCCTGGCCGAGACTTTGAAGGAGTGCGTGCGCCGCTCGGGCCTGGATGACGCCTACGTCGAAATGATCTGCACACGCGGCTTCTCGCCCGATTTCAGCCGGGATCCGCGCGCCGCTGTCAACCGCTTCATTGCCTTCGCGATCCCCTTCGGCTGGATCGCCGACGCAGAGCAGCGCCGGCGCGGCCTGCACCTGGCGATCGCCGAGGTGCGCCGCATCCCGCCTCAGTCCGTGGACCCGCGGGTCAAGAACTACCACTGGCTCGACCTGGTGACCGGCCTGTTCGAGGCCTACGACCGCGGCGCCGAGAACGTCCTGCTGTGCGACCTCGAGGGCAACGTCACGGAAGGGGCCGGCTTCAACCTCTTCGCCGTGTCCGCGGGCCGGGTGACGACGCCGTCGAGCGGCGTGCTCGAAGGCATCACCCGGGCCACGGTCCTCGAACTCTGCGCCGAACTGGGCGTGCCGGCCGAAACCGGCACGGTGAGCGCCGAGGCCCTGACGGCGGCCGACGAGGTCTTCGTCACATCGACAGCCGGCGGCATCATGCCGGTCGCCCGGATAGACGGCGCGGCGATAGGCGACGGCGCGCCGGGACGCCTGACCGGCAAGCTCACCGAGCTTTACTGGGCGAAGCACGACGATCCCGCCTGGACCACTCCGGTCGATTGATCGCGGGCTCGAGAAAGACCTGTGCCCGGTCCAGGTCTGGAATCCGGGCACAGCCTTCTCCTCGGGTCGGTCACCCGCTGAACGCGCCCGCGGCCCGACGGACGGGGCGCGGCGCCGAATGAAACCCGGCTAGGCGGACTTGAGCGCCGTGACCTTGGTTTCCTGGCTGCCTTTCTCGGTGTCCAGGCGGCCGACGAAGCCCTCGAAGGAGGCGCCCCGCTCGAGCTCGAGAGATTCCTGGTAGATATCGCCCTTGACCTTTGCCGTGCTGGTCAGGATCACCTTCTTGGCCCGGATCTCGCCGCTGAACGATCCGCAGATTCGCACCGTCTCGGCCTTGACCTTGCTGTTGATGACCGGCTCGGCGCCCAGGGTGAGCGTGCGGCAGGTGATGTCGCCGTCGACCCTGCCGTCGATCTGAAGGTCGCCGGTGCAGACCAGGTCGCCCTTGATCGTGAGGTCGGAACTGATGATCGACTGCTGCGGGGGCTGTTTCCTTGGAGTATCCACTTTCTCGCTCTTTTCTGATTCTGTTGCCGGGTCCGTGCTCTTGCTCGTCTGAAACATCATACTCGCGCAACTCCTCTAAGGGGTTCGGTTCTGTGTTCGGAACAGCCCTTCCCGTCACGTCCGAACGCACAGTATGCCATCACGTTAGGGATAGGCGCTGTGCGTTTCCTGTGTCAACAGGCCTTGTGCGAACGTGTAGTCCCGTTGCCATAACGCGCCGCTCGCCGCTATTCCTCCGGCAGATAGCGGAAATGGCCGGTAATCGGATAGTTGAACAGCATGTCCTCCAGCGTCGGCCCCGTGCCGATGTTATGGGCAATCAAGGGCCGTTTACCATCGCGCGATCGACGGTCCGTCACGATGCCGATATGCGGCAGCCGGCCGCCCAGGCGCCAGGTGACGAGGTCTCCCGGCCGGTAGTCCCCGGGAGTCCGGGTGACCCGCAGCCTCTCGCCGTGGCGCGTGAAGAAGGTCTCCAGATTGGGCACGCGCCGGTGGTCGATGCTGGGGTCGGGGCGGCTCAGCCCCCAGATCGCCGGATAGCTGTGGAAGGCGTGCGTCATGTCCTCGTGCACCCGCTGCTGCAGGTCGATGCCGAGCCCCGCCCGGTAGGCGCGGATCACCACGTCGGAGCACACGCCGCGGTCGGCGGGGACGTCGCCGCCCGGATAGCCGAGGCGCCGGTAGGCGCCGTCATAGGTCACGGAATGCCGGGTGCGTTCGACGGCGGCGGCAACGAGCCGCGTCTCCATCGAGAGGTGGCTTGCGGCTTCCGGCCGGGCCAGAGCCGCGAGGACCAGCAGCGCGGCCAGCACGCCGGCAATAACCCGCGAGCACATGCGGCCATCCTCTCCCGTGCGAACGTCTCCGCTATCTGGCCCGGAGAGTCTGGCGAAACAAAGGCGACGTGTGGCGCCACGTTCGGCCGCCCGCCGTCGGAGACACGCTAGAACAGGCCGTGGGAGGTCCGGCCGCGCTTTTCGAAGTACTGCTGGTGATAGTCCTCGGCGCGCCAGAAGGTCGCGGCCGGAACGATTTCGGTCACGATCGGGTTCCGGAACCGGCCTGCGACCACCTGCCGCTCCGTGGAGGCGCGGGCCGCGGCCTCCTGCTCGGGCCCATGGAAGAAGATCGCCGAGCGGTACTGGCTGCCGATGTCCGGCCCCTGGCGGTTCGGGGTCGTGGGGTCGTGGATCTCCCAGAACAGCTCGAGCAGCCGGTCGTAGCTCACCTTCGCCGGATCGAACTCGAGCTGCACCGCCTCGGCATGGCCGGTCTGGCCCGAGCAGACGTCCTCGTAGGTCGGGCTCTCGAAGTCGCCGCCCACGTAGCCCACCGCGGTGGAGACCACGCCGTCGACCCGGCGGAAGGCCGCCTCGATGCCCCAGAAGCACCCCGCGGCGAACGTCGCCTTTTCCGTCATGGCGGGGGCGTCCCGGTCAGCCGCCGGTCACGCTCATATGGCGCGACGTCGCCGGCCGTCCGCGGCGCCGGTCGATGACGAAATCGTGCCCCTTGGGCTTGCGCCCGATGGCCTCGCCGATCGCGCTGTCCAGCAGGGCGTCGTCGTCGCTCATCCTGAGCGGCGCGCGCAGGTCGGCGGCGTCCTCCTGGCCCAGGCACATGTAGAGCGTTCCGGTGCAGGTCAGCCGCACCCGGTTGCAGCTTTCGCAGAAGTTATGGGTCATCGGCGTGATGAAGCCGATGCGCTGGCCGGTCTCGCGCAGGTCGACGTAGCGGGCCGGCCCGCCGGTCCGGTGCCCGCTCTCCTCGAGCGTCCAGCGTTCCGCCAAGCGCGCGCGCACCATGGAAAGCGGCAGGTACTGGTCGAGCCGGTCCTCGCCGCCGATGTCGCCCATCGGCATGACCTCGATGAAGGTGAGGTCGAAGCCCTGCGCGCCGCACCAGGCCGCCAGGCGCTCGATCTCGTCGTCGTTGACGCCGCGCAGGGCGACGGTGTTGATCTTGACCCCGAGGCCCGCGGCCTTGGCCGCGTCGAGGCCGTCCATGACCTGGTCGAACCGCCCCCAGCGGGTGATCGCCGCGAACTTGTGCGGGTCCAGGGTGTCGAGCGAGACGTTGACCCGATTGACGCCCAGACCGGCCAGCTCCTCCGCGTAGCGTGCGAGCTGGCTGCCGTTGGTGGTCAGTGTCAACTCGTCCAGCGCGCCGCTCTTCAGGTGGCGCGACAGGCTGCGGAACAGGCTCATGATGTTGCGCCGGACCAAGGGCTCGCCGCCGGTCATGCGCAGCTTCCGGACGCCCTGGCGCACGAACGCGCTGCACAGGCGGTCGAGTTCCTCCAGGCTGAGGATGTCGGCCTTGGGCAGGAAGGTCATGTCTTCCGACATGCAGTAGACGCAGCGGAAGTCGCAGCGGTCCGTCACGGACACCCTGAGATAGGTGATCGCCCGTCCATAGGGATCGATCATCGCCGCCATACGCCCCCTCCAGCCTCTTCTTGTTCTGCCGAATTCTTGTACCAGATACGCAGTCTAAGCGCAAATTCCGGCGATTTCGCCCCTAAGATTCCTGTGGCGACCCAGGCCCCGCCGGACCCCCGTTGGCAAGGCCGGCGCCGGAGTCTAGCCTTGGCGCCATGAACAGGCACCCCCCTTTCCGGCCGGAGCGGCCCGAATCCTCTCTGGACCGGCCCGCCGCACGCCTGGTCGCGTTCGGCATCGTCGCCCTGGTGATCGCCACCCTGGGCTACATCCACTGGGACGACGTCTTTCCGGGCGACGCCGCGACGGCGGCGGCCGACGACCCCGCCGCGCCCTGCATCGCCCAACGGACGGCGGATATCGAGGCGCTGCGCGCCGAGGGCACGTTCAGCGCCGAGCAGGCCAGCCTGTTCAAGACCCGCGCCGAGGCGCTCTGCCGCGCCCAGGCCGAGCAGACCGGCGCCCCGCCACCCCTACCGCAGCAGTAATCCCACTCACACGATCGCCGGCCGGCGCAGGGCGGTGATGCCCCGGCCGGTCAACCGCTCGGCGCGGGCAACCAGATCGGCCAGCGGCTCGATCGCGACGAGCATATCGTGGGCCGTCGCGTGCAGGATGCGCCAGCCGTCGAGCGCGATGGCGACGTGGCGCGAAAAGAATACGAGGTCTCCGCGCTCGGGCGGGGCATCGGCCGGCCGGGTTTCGCCGAGGCTTTTGCCCTGCATGTCGCTGTCGCGCGGACAGGGCTGACCGGCGCGGTTGAGCGCCACCTGGACCAGGGCGGAGCAGTCCAGGCCCAGGCTCGTCTTGCCGCCCCAGAGATAGGGCGTCCCCAGGAACTCGGTCGCCGTGGCCACATAGTCCGGGGCCGGCTCGTCGAGCGGGGCCAGATGGCGGCGGTAGACCCAGCCGCCGCCGGCAAGCGCGCAGAAATCCGCCGTCTCGCCGGTCACCGCGACGGTTCCCGAAAGGCCGAGCATGTCGCGCGGCGGCGCCTTCATATCCGGCTCCGGGTAGACGAAGCTGCGCAGCACCTTGACGACGTGGCTGGGCTGGCGCACCTCGGCCGAGAGCGCCGCGGCCGGCGTGTAGCCGACATAGCCGTCGGTCTGGTTCCGGACCCAGGCCCAGCCGTCGGCCTCGTCGTAGACCGTGACCACCTCGCCGCCCAGCAACTGGCTGGTGAGCTCGGCCCCGGCCGCGGGCGCGCGCCGCAGTTCGGCCACGCCGTGTTTGACCTGCCGGCAGGTGCCCGAGACAAAGCGCGCCGCGTCGACGCGGCCTTTCAGCCCCGCGGCCGCAAGATCGGGACGGTAGGCATTGAGACGCGGGTCCAGCCGGTCGTCGGTCATCCGCGGTCATCCCAGGAACGAGCGCGTTTTCTCCATGCTGGTCCGGGCGGCGACTTCCGCCCACCAGCGCTCCAAGCCGGGACACCCGGCCATGAGATCCCTCCCCTCCGGCGTCTGCAGGAAATACGCGAACATGGGCGCCGCGTGGAGGTCGGCCAGACTAATATCCTCACCGGTTAAGAAAGTCTTTTCGCCGAGCAGATCCTCCAGCGCGGCGAGGCAGGTGGCGGCTTTGCCGAGCGCCGAGGCCACCCGGCCCTCGTCCGGTGCTTGACCCCTGCGGGGCGCCATGACGCGCTCCACGAAGACGGTCCGCACCATGGGGCGGTAACCGTAGTTGTCGATGATGCCGATGACCTGGTTCATTCGCGCGCGCGCCGCGGTCCCGGCCGGCTGCAGGGGCGGCCCGGGAAAGGCCTCGTCGACATAGCGCGTGATCGCTCCGGTCTCGTAGAGCGAGAAGCCCTCTTGCTCGAAGGCGGGCACCAGCCCGAAGGGGTGGCGCGCCAGATAGCCGGCCGGCAGCTCGTAGTCGCCCAGGATGTCGAACTCGACGAGACGGTAGGCGACGCCCTTCTCCTCGAGCGCCAGGCGCGCGGCACGGACATAAACGCTGTAGGCCGGTCCATAGAGCACGGGACCTGCCATTCGGATGCCTTTCCGATGCCTCGGCGCTCAGGCGTTCTCGTCGCCGGAGTCGCCGCCCGTCTGCGCCCGTTCCTCGAGCAGCTTGGCGCGGGCCTCCTCGATCTCGCGCTCGCGCAGGTCGTCGTCCGTCGTGCGCATCGCCGGCCGCGGCGGGCCGGCCATGGGATGGTCCGTCCGGTCGAACTGGACCACCACGCGGCAGTCGTCGCACATCATGAGCCGTTCGGCCTGGTCGCCGGCATCGAACATCCAGTGTTTGCCGGCGAGCTGGTCGGCGATGCGCTCGATCGTGCGCTGGACGCCGAAGGGCTTGCCGCAGCGGATGCAGTGGAACGGCGGCTCCTCGCACAACTTGACCGCGCCGCGCGCCTCCTCCGTGAAGTTGAGCCGGGGCTCGAGCGCGATCACGCCCTCCGGACAGGTGGTCTTGCACAGGCCGCACTGGACGCAGGCCTCCTCGTTGAAGCCGAGCCAGGGACGGGCCTCGTCGTCGCGCAGCGCGCCGGTCGGGCAGGCGCCGACGCAGGCCAGACACAGGGTGCAGCCGGCGGTCTCGACGGTCACCGCGCCGAAAGGCGCGCCGGGCGGCAGCGGCAGGACATCGAGCGGCCGGGGCGCCGCACCGTGCAAGTGCCTGAGCGCCAGCAGGCTGCGCCCGCGCTTGCCGCCCAGGGGCAGGAAGCTGCCCGCGGGGGCCGGCGGGCCGGGCGCGAAGTCCCAAAGCGCCTGCTCGACCTGTGCCGGGTCGGGCCCGTCCAGCAGGACGAGCCGCCCGCCGCCGTAACCCAGGCCGTCCATGACCGCCTCGGCCAGGCCGATCTGCTGGGCCAGGCCGGAAAGCTCGCCGGCCTTCTCCGGGCCGGCCAGGACCACGATACCCGCGGCGCCGTAGGCGAAGGCCATGGCGAGGAAATCGAGGCCGACCTGGGTCACCTCGTTGACCGCGAAGGGCAGGGCCCGGCCCGGCAGGCCGCGCCCGGCGCGCGCCGTCATGGCGATCATCTCGGCCCCGTGACGCGGGTCGTGCAGCAGCAGAACCGCGTCCTTTCCGCCAGCCTCGCGGTAGGCGGTCAGGAGCGTGCGCAGCCGCTGGAACAGGCCATCGCCGCCCGGCAGCTGGTAGGCCGCCGCGCCGGTCGGGCAGACGCTGGCGCAGGCGCCGCAGCCGCCGCAGAGCACGGGATCGATCGCCACCGTGTCGCCCGCCGGCGTGATCGCCGAGGCGGGGCAGACGTCGAGGCAGCGGGTGCAGCCGGTCTTGCGGCTGCGCGAATGGGCGCAGATGCCGGCGTCGTAATGGACGTAGAGCGGCTTTTCGAACTCGCCCACCATGTCGGCGATGTCGAAGAGCGCCTTCTGCACCGCGGCCGGGTTGCCCGGGTCGGGCCGGAAATAGCCGTCGCGCTTCTCGTGCGCGGGGAACAGCGGCGCGCCGCCGGTCAGGTCCAGGATCAGGTCGCATTCCGAGAAGGCGTCGTTCTTGGGTGCCTCGAAGACGAAGGCGGGCCGCGAGGACGGTGCCGCCGGCGCGTAGCCGTCGACGGTGACGGCGAACTTGCCGAGGTGACCCTCGGCGCGCACGACGGTGCCCTTGAAGACCGGCACGTCCATGAACCGGGGCGGCAGGACCTCGCCCGGCTCGCTCAAGAGCACCGTGACCTCGAGCCGGCCGGCGAGCTGCTTGGCCGCCTCGATCGCCCGCTCGTCCCGGCCGACCACCAGGCAGACGCCGCCGGACTCGATCGTGATCGCCGGCGTCGGCTCCAGATCGAGCGTGGCCTCGGCGAGCAGCGCGGCGATCTTCGCCGTCGCGTCCGGGCCCGCGGCCTCTTCGGACCAGCCGGCGGTCTCGCGGATATTGGCGAAGGCGACCCGGGCTTCGGGCCTGTCTTCGGCGGCGACCTCCGCGAACAGCGGCGCCTCCTGCGTACAGGCCACCAGCACCGGTGCCTGACCCAGGACCGCGGCCTGGAAATTGCCGAGCTGGGAGTTCGCCGGTCGCCCCCGTCGCCCGGCAGGCCTTGGCCAGCTTGCCCTCGTCCAGCGGCATGCTGGTCTCGCAATTGCAGACGAGGAGCGTCTTGCCCTTCAGCTCCATGAAACGGTCTCTCCCCGGCGTGGCGCCGTTCGCCCCGTTGCGGCGCCGGCGCTCTGGTATACCACAAGTCCGGCGCCATACTAGCGGTCGGGCCGCCCGCGAGACGACCCCAAAATTCGTGCGGCCATCGCCGCGTCGCGGCGGTTATACTGCCCGCGCTGAACAGGCGAGGCGCCCGATGCACGACTTCATGACCACCAAGGAAGTCGCGGACTACCTGCGCATCAAGGAGCGGCGGGTCTACGAGCTGGTGCGCCGGCGCGCCATTCCCTGCACGCGGGTCACCGGCAAGTGGCTGTTCCCCAGGACGCTCATCGACGTCTGGCTGGCCGAGAGCGCGGCCGGGCAGGGGACGGCGCGGATCCAGGCGCCGCCGGTCGTCGCCGGCAGCCACGACCCGCTGCTGGACTGGGCGGCCCGCGAGTCGGGCTGCGGCCTGGCGCTCCTGCCCGGCGGCAGCCTGGACGGCCTCAAGCGCTTCGCCGGGGGCGAGGCCCAGGTGGCCGGCCTGCACCTCTACGACGCCGAGACCGAGAGCTTCAACGTGCAGGCGGTCACCGGCACCCTGCCGCAGGCCGGCCTGGTGCTGATCGAATGGGCCTGGCGCAGACAGGGCCTGGTGGTGGCGGCCGGCAATCCCAAGGGCCTCGCGGGCCTGAAGGACCTGGCGCGGGACGGGGTGACCGTGGCGCGCCGCCAGGAGGCGGCGGGCTCGCGGCTCCTGCTCGCCCAGCTGCTGGAGCGCGAGGGGCTCGGCCTCGAGGACCTGAGCTTCGCGGCCGAGACCGCGCACAGCGAGACCGACCTGGGCCTCGCGATTCTGGAGGGCCGGGCCGAGGCGGGCCTGGCCGTCGAGGCGGCGGCGCGCACGCTCAAGCTCGATTTCGTGCCCTTGATGCAAGAGCGCTACGACCTGCTGCTGCGCCGGCGCGACTACTTCGAGGCGCCGGTCCAGGCCCTGCTGGCCTTCGCCCGCGGCACGGCCTTCCGGACCCGGGCCCGGCAGATGGGCGGCTACGACGTCTCCGGCTTGGGCCGGGTCCACCTCAACGGCCCCTAACCCCGGCCCCCGCTTTGCTTGCGGGCTTTGCTATGGACTCCGGCCGGGTTCTGTACCATTTATGTTAGATCCAATGGATGGCGGGAAACGCCACCTGGAGAGAGGCCACGTTCAAGGCAGGGAGCCGGAACGATGGGAGTGCGTTACATGCTTCAAGGCCGCGTCCCGGCGCGGAGCCTTTGCCGTGCGGGTGGGGTTCTGTTCGCTCTGGCCGTAATCGTCTCGGCATCGGCCGGCCCGGCTTCGGCCGCGGTCCGGATTGGCTCGACCTCGATCGTCGTCGAGAGTGTGACGGGCACGGTCGAGGATCGGTTCCGCGAGCTCGCGCTGCGGGACGAGGTCTATCAGAACGAGGTCATCGAGACCGCGGCGTTCAGCGCTTCCGTCATCGTGTTCCGGGACGGCTCGAAGCTGTCGCTCGGCCCGCATGCGCGCATGACGCTGGACCGCTTCGTCTACGACCCGGACAAGGGGACGGGCACCTTCGTGGTGAACATCGTCGAGGGCGCGTTCCGCTTTGCCACCGGCCAGATCAGCAAGCTGGGCGGCGCGAACTACGAGATCCGCACGCCGACGGCGGTCATGGGCATACGCGGCACCCTGCTGTCCGGATTCATCGCACCGGACGGAACGACCGCGGCAATTCTCGATTCGCAGAGCCTGATCACGGTGACCGGCCGCGCCGGACAGACGGTGAACCTGGACGCCAGCGGCCTCGCCACGGTCGTCGGCCGCGACGGCGCCTTGACGGCCCCGGGCCGGCCGCCGAGCTGGGCGCTCGCCCGACTGCAAGAGCTCGACAGCTTGCTGGGCGTGACGGACTATCCGCCGGACCAACTCGAGGTGGAGGATACGGGGGAGGCCGACGCGGGCCGGGAGGGCCTGGCTGTCGGGCTTGGTCAGGGTGGTGGTCCCGGTAGCGGTCCCGGTGGCGGGTCTGGCGGCGGCTCGAGCGGTGGCTCCGGTGGCGGCTCGGGCGGCGGGTCCGGCGGCGGCTCGAGCGGTGGCTCCGGTGGCGGCTCGGGTGGCGGCTCGGGCGGCGGCTCGAGCGGTGGCTCCGGTGGCGGCTCGGGCGGCGGGTCTGGCGGCGGCTCCGGTGGCGGCCCGGGCGGCGGCAGAGCCAGATACGGCGCCGGCACCAATACGGTTCTTGCCCGGCTCGGCCTTGAGTTGCCCGCCGAGTACCAGGCGCCGGCGCTTGTTACATTGAGCCAGGCCTGAGCCGCTCTGGCGGCAGCATGTCTTCGAGGGACTCGCGACGGAACGGATGAACCGCCCGGAGTTTCAGCCCCCGGTCGTGAGCACGGCCGCACCCTGCAGGCGGCCCTCGCGCAGGCGGGCCAGCGCGTCGTCGGCCTGCTCCAGGGGTAGTATCTCGACCGTGGTCTCGACAGGCACCTTCGGGGCGAGCGCGAGGAACTCCTCGCCGTCTTGTCGCGTCAGGTTGGCGACCGAGACGACCTTGCGCTCGCGCCACAGGATCTCGTAGGGGAAGCTCGGGATATCCGACATGTGGATGCCGGCGCAGACCACCGTGCCGCCGGGCGACACGGCGCGGAGCGCCGCCGGCACCAGCGCCCCAACCGGCGCATAGAGGATCGCCGCGTCCAGCTCTTCCGGCGGCGCCTCGTCCGAATCGCCGGCCCAGGCGGCGCCGAGCTCGAGCGCGAAGGCCTTGGCCGCCTCGTCTCCGGGCCGCACGAAGGCGAAGACCCGCCGGCCCTGATGACGCGCCACCTGGGCGACGATGTGCGCCGCCGCGCCGAAGCCGTAGAGCCCGACGCTTTCCGCCTCGCCGGCCATCCTGAGCGAGCGGTAGCCGATCAGCCCGGCGCAGAGCAGCGGCGCCGCCTCGGCGTCGCTTAGGCCCTCCCCCAGGGGAAAGCAGTAGCGCTGGTCGGCCACCAGATAGTCCGCGTAGCCGCCGTCCAGCGTATAGCCGGTGAAACGCGCGCTCTCGCAGAGGTTCTCCTTGCCGGCCGTGCAGAAGCGGCAGTCCCCGCAGGTCCAGCCGAGCCAGGGCACGCCCACCCGCGCGCCCTCGGCAAAGCGCGCGACGCCCTTGCCCAGCGCCGCGACGCGCCCGACCACCTCGTGCCCCGGCACGATCGGCAGCTTGGACTCGCTCAGCTCGCCGTCGACCACGTGCAGGTCGGTCCGGCAGACCCCGCAGGCCGAAACCCGCACCAGCGCCTGCCCCTCGCCCGGCGCCGGCACGGGCCGCTCTTCCAGCCTGAGCGGCCGGCGGGGCGCATCCAGGACCATGGCGCGCATGGTGGCGGAGGGCATAGCGGCTCCTTCGGCCAATCGGCCACGACAGACACTATGACATATGGCAGGGCGTAAGGGGCTTGGCGCGTCGGCACTTTGGCTGCGTCGGTTCGGACAAGGTTTTCACCCCCCCGACAGCACCCGCTCGAGGTCGCGGCAGAGGTCTTGCGCGTCCTCGAGGCCGACCGAGAGGCGGAACACGCCGTCGCCCGCGAAGGCGCGGTAGGCGGCGAGCTGCGCGCCCTCGAGGGCGAAGGAGCTGGCCATGAGGTCGTCGGTGCCGATCCAGTAGATCAGGCTGCGGTGATGGCCGAGGGAGACCGCGTAGTGGACGATCTCGAGCTTTTCGGCCATGCGCGCGGCCAGGGCCGGACCGTCGCCCTTGACCTGGAACGCGATCATGCCGGAGAAGTTGGCCATCTGCTTTTTCGCGAGATCGTGCTGGGGATGAGAGGGCAGGCCCGGGTAGAGCACATTTTCGACCTTCGAATGGCCTTCCAGAAAGCGCGCGACCTCCAAAGCGCCGGCCTCGTGGGCCGCCATGCGCAGCGGCAGGGTGGCGGCGCCGCGCAGGATCAGCCAGGCGTTGAAGGGGCTGAGGACGCCGCCGTGGTGGACCGTGGCCTCCAGATGGAGCGCGTCGAGATCCGCCTTGCGGCCGAGCACCGCCCCGCCCAGGGCGTCGCCGTGGCCGCCGACGTACTTGGTCAGCGCGTGGACGACGAAGTCGGCGCCCAGCTCGAGCGGCCGGGTGGCGACCGGCGTGGCGAAGGTGGAGTCGACGGCGAGCTTGGCGCCGGCCTTGCCCGCCAGCGCGGCCAGGGCCGCGATGTCGGAGAGCCGCAGGATCGGGTTGGCCGGGGTCTCGGTCCAGATAAGGCGCGTCTCGGGCCGGAGCGCGGCCTCGACCGCCGCCGGATCCGAGGCGTCGACCGGGGTCACCGCGATGCCCAGGCGCGGCAGGGTCTTGCGCGCCAGCTCGGCGGTGCCGGCATAGTTGGTGTCGCTGACCACCAGGTGATCGCCGGCGCTAAGCACGCCGAGCAGGACCGCCGCCGAGGCCGCCATGCCCGAGGCGAAACAGAGCCCGGCCTCGGCGCCTTCGAGGGCGGCCAGCTTGTCCTCCAGCTGGCGCACCGTCGGGTTGCCCCAGCGGGTGTAGATGAAGGGCGCCTCGTCGCCCAGGTCCTGGGCCGAGAAGCCGAGCGGCCTGTCGAGCACGTAGGTCGTCGACATGACCAGGTTGGGCGCCGAGGCGCCGGTCGTCGGGTCCGGCGCCTCGCCGGCGTGGATCGCCATGGTGCGCAGGCCCGTCCGCCAGTTGCTCTTCTTCATCTCCACCGCCTCCCGATGCGCCGCTGAGTCCTGTATGCCCTGCTATGCCAAAGGTGTCGCGCCTTCAAGGGGAGAAATGAAACGCGATCGGGAGCCGCCGGCGGCCGCGTTGGGGAAGAACAGCTGCTGGCCGCCGAGCTTGAAGGCGGCGATGGCTTGCTGGCCCGCCGGCGCGATCAGCCAATCGACGAAGGCCTGGCCGGGCGCGGACTTGGTGTAGGGGCACTTCGCCTCGCTCACCAGGATGACGCCGTAGGGGTTGAAGAGGCGCCGATCGCCCTCGGACAGCACCGCCATGCCGGCCTTGTTCCTGAAGGCCAGCCAGGTGCCCCGGTCGGCGAGCGCATAGGCGCCCATGGCCGCGGCGGTGTTGAGCGTCGCGCCCATGCCGGCGCCGGTCTCGCGGTACCAGGTGCCGCTGGCGGCGGCGACGTCGATGGCGGCCGCTGTCCAAAGAGAACGCTCCTTCTTGTGGGTTCCGCTGTCGTCGCCGCGCGAGGCGAAGGGAGCCTTGGCCGCGGCGACGGCCGTCAAGGCCTTGGCGACGTCCGCCTCGCCCCGGATGCCGGCGGGATCCGCTTCGGGGCCGACGACGACGAAGTCGTTGTACATGACGTCGTGGCGCGCGACGCCGAAGCCCTCGGCGACGAACCTCTCCTCCGAGGGCTTGTGGTGCACGAAGAGCACGTCGGCGTCGCAGCTGCGCGCCAGCTTGAGCGCCTGGCCGGTGCCGACCGCGACCACGCGCACCTCGATGCCGCTCTGCTTGGTGAACTCTGGCAGCAGGTGCCTGAACAGGCCCGAGGCCTCGGTCGAGGTGGTCGAGGCCACGGTGATGTAGCGCTCGGCGGCCTGGCCGCCTTGCGGCTGGGTCAAGGCGAGGATTGCAGCGACGGCAAGGCAATATATCCTCAGGGTCACCACAGCAGGTCTCCTTCCAGGAACGCGCGTGCCTCGGCGCTTGCGGGCGCATCGAAGAACGTTTCGGCGGCCGCGTGCTCGACCAGGCGTCCGCGGTGCAGGAACACGATCTCGTCGGCCAGGCGCCGAGCCTGGCCCAGGTCGTGCGTGGTCATGACGATCTTGGTGCCAGCCTCGTGGATCGCGTTCACGATCGCTTCGACGGCGCGGGTCGCCGCCGGGTCGAGGCTGGCCGTGGGCTCGTCGAGAAACAGGACCTCGGGCTCGATGGCCCAGGCGCGGGCCAGGGCCAGGCGCTGCTGCTCGCCGGTCGAGAGCACGCGGGCGGGCCGCCGGGCCAGCTCCGCGAGGCCGGTTCTCTCCAGCACCTTGTCCCGGCGCCGGACCCGCTCGGCGCCAGTCACGCGGCGCAGGGCCAGCGCGTAGTCGACATTGGCCGCGGCCGAGCGGCGCAGCATCACAGGGCGCTGGAACACCAAAGCCTGGCGCCGTCCGGCCCCGGCGGTCCGCCAGACGACCCGGCCGGCGCTGGGCGCGAGGAGGCCGTGGGCGAGCCGGAGCGTCAGGCTCTTGCCGGCGCCGTTCGGCCCGAGGATGACCGTGCGCGGCCCGGCCTCGAAGGCGAGCGTCAGGCCGTCGATCAGGCGCCGGCCGCCGGCCTCGAAGCCGAGGGCCTCCAGGCGGCCGGGCAGGATCGAGGCGCTCACCGGGCGCCCGCCCTGGCCGTCTCGCCGAGGACGAAGGCGGCGCCGTTGATCACGAGCGACAGGACCATCAGGATCACGCCGAGGCCGAGCGCCAGGGCCAGGTCGCCGCGCGCGGTCTCCAGCGCGATGGCCGTGGTCATGACCCGGGTGACGTGGTCGATGTTGCCGCCGACGATCATCACCGCGCCGACCTCGGCGCTGGCCCGTCCGAAGCCGGCCAGGACGGCCGTTATAAGGGAAAACCGGCCGTCCCAGAGCAAGGTCGGGATCGCCCGGCCCGGCGCGCAGCCGAGCGAGCGCAGCTGCTCCTCGTACTCGGCCCAGAGGTCCTCGGCCACCTGGCGGGCCAGCGCCGCGACGATCGGCACGACCAGCAGGAACTGGGCGGCGATCATGGCCGTCGGCGTGAACAGCAGGCCGAGCACGCCGAGCGGCCCGGCCCTGGAGAGCAGCAGATAGACGATCAGGCCGACCACGACCGGCGGCATGCCCATCAGCGCGTTCATGGCGACGGTCAGCGCCCGGCGCCCGGGAAAGCGGAGCAGCGCCAGCGCCGCGCCCAGCGGCAGGCCGACCAGGGCAGCCAGCCCCACGGCCACGAGGCTGACCCTGAGCGACAGCCCGACGATCTCGGCCAAGCCGGGGTCGAGCGTGGCGATCAGCCTGAAGGCCGCCGAAAAGGCCCCCGCGAAGTCGTCCATCGGCCGGCAGCTCCCCGCTCATCCTGTAATATCATGCGTTCTTATGCGTTATCTACAGTATACAGGCGAATTTGAAAATAGTGCAGGGGCGACGGCGGCCGGCCGCGGTCTTGCGGCGCACCCGAGCCGGGCGCATATTGGCTTGAAGGGAGCGAGAGGCGGGAAGCATGAACGACGAAGCCGGCACCGACGGAGTCAAGACCGTCCGGCGGGCCAGGCCCAAGGCGGCCGACCCGGCGGCCCAGGCCGAATTTCTCCTGGCGCCGGATCCGGAGGACTCGCGGCTGACCGAACGGGTCCGGGGGGTCGACCAGGACGGCGCGGAGATCGAGACCGGGGTCGTCGTCGAGCGGCCGCTCACCCTGTTCCTGAACAGCCAGGAGATCGTCACCATGATGACGATCGGCGACTACCCCGACTACCTCGCGATCGGCTTCCTGTTGAACCAGAATATGCTGCGCTCCGACGACGTGATCACCGCGGTCGAGGTCGACGAGGACCTGGACGTCGCCGTGGTCCGCACAGAGCGCGAGACCGACTACGAGGAAAAGCTCAAGAAGAAGGTGCGGACATCGGGCTGCGCCCAGGGCACGGTGTTCGGCGACCTGATGGAAACGTTCGAGCAGGTCCGGCTGCCGGCCGAGGCGGAGCTCAGGACCTCCTGGCTCTACAGCCTGAGCCGCAAGGTCAACACCACGCCGAGCCTCTACTTGGGCGCCGGCGCGATCCACGGCTCCGTGCTCTGCCAGGGCGACCGGCCGCTCGTCTACATGGAGGACGTCGGCCGGCACAACGCGGTCGACAAGATCGCCGGCTACATGTTCGTCCACGGCATCGCGCCCGACGACAAGATCTTCTACACGACCGGCCGCCTGACCTCGGAGATGGTCATCAAGACCGTGCAGATGGGCATCCCGATCCTGGTCTCGCGCTCGGGCTTCACCGCCTGGGGGGTCGAACTGGCGCGCCAGGCGAACCTGACGCTGGTCGGCCGGGCCAAGGGCCGGCGCTTCATCGCGCTGGCCGGCGAAGAGCGGATCGTCTTCGACGGCGACCCGGCCGCCGTCGCCGATGAAGACCCGCGCCACCAGCGCAAGGGCGCACAGGCTGGCGATGGGGCGTGAGCCGGCCGCAGTCGCCGGCGTGCTCATGGCCGGCGGGCTGTCGCGGCGCATGGGCGGCGGCGACAAGTGCCTCAGGCCGCTCGCCGGCCGGCCGATCCTGGCGCGGATCGTCGAGCGGGTGCGCCCGCAGGTCGGGCCGCTGGTGCTGAACGCCAACGGCGATCCGGGGCGCTTCGAGGCCTTCGGCCTGCCGGTGGCGGCCGACGTGGTCGAGGGCTTCGCCGGGCCGCTGGCCGGCGTGCTGACCGGGCTCGAATGGGCGGCCGAGCACGCGCCGGACTGCCGCTGGCTGGCCAGCTTCGCCTGCGATGCGCCCTTCCTGCCGCCGGACCTCGTGGTGCGCCTTCTGGCCGCCGTCGAGCACGAGGGCGCCGAGCTGGCCTGCGCCGCCTCCCTGGGCCGGCCGCACCCGGTCTTCGGGCTCTGGCCACTCGGCCTCAAGGACGACCTCGCCCGGGCCATGCGCGAGGAGGCGGTCCGCAAGGTCGACGTCTGGACCGCGCGCTACCGGCTGGCGACGGTCGACTTTCCCGAGGCCGAGACGGGCGCGGGGCCGCTCGACCCCTTCTTCAATACGAACCGCCCCGACGGATTCTCGGCCCGATGCGCAGCCATGCGGCCTCAAGAGGCGCGCTATGAATTATGTTGGACTGTGAAACGAATATCGCTCCCAGGGCGGTGGTTATAATACAAGAACAGAAAGATAGGATATATACAAATTCTGATAATTTTTTCTCACTTATTTTTGATTGCACTTAACTGCTATTACATGAGAGAAAACCTCTTTCACAATTAATTTGTGTCTGTACAGTTACAATTATTTAACATTGCAGCTGCAATATTAAACCCAGGATGTGACTATGCGAACGGATTCTCGATCTCCGGTCGACCCGGGGACGAGATCCAAAACGAGGCGCTTGGGGGTTCGATGAACAGGGATTATTTGAACCACTACAGGGAGTTCGGCTACGCGGTCGTGCGCGGCGTCTTCGCGGCGGACGAGATCCGGGAGCTGGCCACCGCCTTCGACCGGGTCTACGCACGGGGTCTGGCCCACGGCGCCAGCTTTCGCCATCAGAACGTCTTCTACCAGGTCGCCCCCGACCCGAAGCTCGGACCGATCGTGCGTTTCGTGCAGTGGCCCGCCTATTTCGACGACGTGTTCGAGCGCTTTCGCCTGGACCCGCGCATGTGGCACATTCTGGCGCCGCTCCTCGGCCAGGACCTCAAGCAGATCATCAACCAGCTGCACTGGAAGCCGCCCGGCGCCGGGAAGGTCGAGTTCGGCTATCACCAGGACATCCGCTTCCGCCGGCCGCGCTCGGCCTACCGCCTCCCGGAGAGCTCCTACGTCCAGACCGGGATCGCCGTCGACCCGCACCGCAAGGACAACGGCCCCATGATCGTCTTCCCGGGCAGCCACAAGCTCGGCGAGCTGAACCTTGGCAGCGATGGGCGGGTCATGGACACCCCCATGAGCGACGAGGATATCGCCCGGGCGGGTCTCGACCCGGCCTCCAAGGTCGAGCTGATCCTGGAACCGGGCGACGTGGCGTTCTGGAACCTCTTCACGGTGCACGGCTCCGGAGCGAACACCTCGGCCATCGACCGGCGCTTCTACCTCAACGGCTATGTCGCGGCGGAGCACTGCGACCGGGGCGAATGGGCCTTCAAGGGCGGCGAGCCCCGCGCCCTTGGCGAGCCGGTTCTGGTCCACTACGAGGAGCTCTACAGCCGCCCCGAACCCCACTACGTCGACGCCGTCTAGGCAAAGCTAGCTACTGCCCGAGGCGAGGATCCGCCGCACCAGGGCGAGGTCCGCGGGCTTGTCGACGTCGATGGGCGCGGTCGGAAACGGCAACTCGAGCGCCTTGGCCCGGACCTTCATGACCCGCGAGGCCCGCGCGAAAGCCTCTTCGAGGGAGAGCCGGCCGAGCAGGAACAGCGCCAGCGACCCGAGGCCGAAGGTCGCCACGAGGCGCCAGGGGCGCTTGCGGTGGCGCTCGGCCGCGGCCCAGAAGCGGACCGCCCCGAGGCCGGCCTCGCGCGTCACGGCGTAGAGATTGCAGCCGGAATATCGTCCGTCGCGGAAGCGCAGGAAGGTCCGCTGGGCGGTCGGAACGGCCTCCCGGACCACGGTCTCCGAGGCCAGGGCCGCGGCCAGATCGGCGTCCGAAGCCAGGACCCCGGCGCAGAAATGCTCGACCATCTCCGGGGCGAGCAGGGGGTTGTCCGCCGTCGCGATCAGCAGGGGGTAGGGGCTGCCCAGGGCCGCGGCGGCGCCGAGCACGCTCGCGCTCGTCGTCGGTCCGCTCGCGAGCACCGTGATGCGGCCGGCCGCGACGGCCTCGGCGATCGGGGCCAGGGCCTCGAGCACCTCGGGCGCCTCGATCGAGATGGCGATGGCGCCGATCGAGGGGCTGGCGGTCAGGGTCTCCACGACACGGACGAGCATCGGGGTCCCCAACACGTCGACCAGACACTTGTGGCTGATCCCCTCGCTTCTCGCGACCGGGTCGGCCGCGCCGCGCGAGGCGGCCAGGATCAAGGCGGTGAAGCGCCGGCCGGCGCCGGACTGGGTCGCTCCGCTCAAGCGAGGGCCTTTTCGTAGATCCGGTAGGTCTTGTAGGGCACCCCGCCGGCCGCCTCGATGACCTTGCGGGCCGGCAGGTTGTCCTCGAGCACCCAGGAGAGCTCGGCGCCCTTGTAGCCGGCCCGCCGGACGTTCTCGTGGACCTTCTCGATGACCGTATAGGCCAGCCCCGCGCCCATCGCGCCCCCCTGGTATTTCTTGCGCACCCCCATGAGCGGCATCCGCACCCTGGCGATCTTGCCGGCCTTCAGCCGGTAGAGCAGCTTGGCCCAGCCGAAGGGCAGGAGCGCGCCGTCCAGGTCGGCCATGGCTTCGTTGAGATCGGGCAGGGCGAGCGCGAAGGCGGCCGGATCGCCGTCGATCTCGACGATGCAGACGAAGTCCTCCCGGATCAGGGGTTTCATGTCCTTGGCGATCTTGGCGATCTCCACCTCGGAGAAGGGGATGAAGCCCCAGTTGTTCGACCAGGCGTCGTTGAAGACCTCCAGCACCGCCTTCAGGTCCCGGCCGAACTTCGATTTCCGCAGCCGGCGAACGGTCACGTTCGGCCTCTTGGCCAGGTTGTCGACCAGGCGCCGCACCGCGCGCGGCACCGACCTGGCCGTGACCACGTCGAAGTCGTAGGCGATGAGGTCCCTGATCTTGGCGTAGCCCTGGTCCTCCAGGCGCCCGGCATAGTAAGGCGGCGCGTGGCCCATCATGAGCGCCGGCGGCCTGTCGTAGCCCTCGATCAGCAGGCCGGATTCGTCGTTGATCGACAGGCTGAAGGGGCCGCGCATGCCCCGCATGCCCCGCTCCTTGAGCCAGTCCTCGGCGGTTCGCAGCAGCACGGCGAAGGTCTCGTCGTCGTCCTCGGCCTCCAGGAAGCCGAAATGTCCACAGGCGTCCTGGTGCTGGCTGAGCGCGGCTTGATCGATCTGGGCGCTGATCCGGCCGACCGGCTCGCCGCCCCGTAGCGCCAGCCAGAACCGCACCTCGGCATGGTCGAAGAACGGGTTGGCGGCGGGGTCCAGGTGCTGGCGCCGCTCGAACACGAGCGGCGGCACCCACCGGGGATCGTCCCGGTAGATCCGCCAGGGCACGCGGATGAAGCGGTTCAGATCGGCCTTGTTCCGGACCTGGACGATCTCGATCGCCGAAGTGCCGGATGCCCGCTGCTCGCCCGCCGGGGCCGGTCGGGACTCAGGTAGCGCCATGGCCTTCCCTCGCCAACGCGTCGCCCCCCTCTGCTTCGGTCAAATCCGCCACCCAGGGATATAGCTCCTGCTCCTGGCCGGTGTATCCGAGGTTCCGGGCCGTGGGGCTGCGCGGCACGGCGCCCGGCTTGCCGTAGTAGGTGCCGAACACGTGGTCCCAGATATTGCTGGTGATGCCGAAATTGCCGGTCTCGTTGTGAAAGTGATGCGCCAGATGAAGCCGCTTGATCCGTTGCAGGTAGCGCAGTCTCGGCTTGTAGGACAGATGCTGGATGCAATGGCCGTACTCGTAGAAGCAGATGATCACGAAGCCGGCGGCGAGGCCGGCCGGTATGCCGGGCAGTCCGGCCGAGAGCCAGCCGATCGGGGCGGTGACCAGCACGATGATCGGCAGGGTCGTGTGCAGGGCGCCGTTCCAGAGCGCCGCGGTCCGCGGCGACTTGTACAGCCAGCGCCCGTGCAGCAGGAAGCGATGCAGCAGGTATTCGACCAGGGGATAGACCAGAAAGCACAGCCCCGCGGCAAGAAGCAGCGGCAACGGGGCCTCCATCAGATAGAGAGCCGCGCCGACGCAGACCGCGAACAGCAGGAGATAAACCTGGATCGCGGGATAGGTGAAATAGGCTTTCACCAGATCGCCGAGGGTCATTCTGTCGAGAAGGTAGTCTTGCTTGAGCCAGCTCTTGTAACCGATATCCACGTATTCACCCGATGTTTCCGAGATGCCGCCCACGCCGTGCCTGTTCCAGCCGGTCGTACGCCAGAATCGATGGACCGGGAAACGCCCGCCCTTGGCGATGCCGCACGACGGCGGCGCAGGTCCCGGCGCCCCCGCCGGGCCGATCCACCGATCGCGCGTCCTTTTAACCGATCTCAAGGGATTATCCTAGTATCGTTCGACACCCGTCGCGTCGGTCGGAACGCCCTGCGGATCGGCCTTTGACGTGCCTCTTGCTTGGTGCGCTTTCTCGACCACGGCGCAAATGGCGTTGGCCCGATCGGCACGGGCCGCCGGGCGGTGCGGTGCGCCGCACGAAAGGCCTGTTTTCGGCCGGTCCGGCGCGCTAAACCTAGCCTCGCCAAGGAACGCCCCCTGCTGGCAGAGGGCACTCATAGGGCACGCAAGCAGACGGCATGATCAATACCATCGATCGTTACATCCTGCGGCAGGTCATCGTGACGTCGGCGGCGATGATCGGTGTTGCGCTGGCAGTCCTGCTGTTGGAGCGGCTGCTCCGAATCCTCGAACGCGCGGTCAACGCGGACGCGGTTCTCGGCTACGTGTCCCGGATGCTGGTGACCCTGATCCCGCATTACCTAGGAGTCTCCCTACCGCTCGCCTTCTTCCTCGGCATCATCTTGACCTTCAACCGCTTGAACCGCGACAACGAGCTCGCGGTCATGACCGCTGCCGGGGCGGGCTTGCGGCGGCTGATGGCACCGGTCATGGGCCTGGCCCTGCTGCTTGCGGTGTTCGCCGCGATCACCGTCAGCTATCTCCAACCGTTGGCGCGCTACAACTACCGGGCCTTGAACGTGGCGGCGGCTCACGCATCGCTCAGCGCGGCGGTAAAGGAGGGCACCTTTGTACATGCCGACGGCATGACCTTCATCGCGGAGGAGACGTCGCGCAACGGCCAGAACCTTCGCAAGGTCTTCGTCTACGAAGAGAACGAGGACGGAAAGTCCATCGTCACGACCGCCGACGATGCCACTCTGCGCAGGGCCGCCGACGATGCGGGCTCGATATTGGTCCTCAGAGACGGACGGCGATCCAAGATCGGCCGGGACCAAGGGGACGGCACCCTGATATTCGAGCAGTTCCAATGGCCCATCGACGCATCCGGCAAGGCGGTTCGGGCCCGGGGCAAGGACGAGCGAGAGCTTACCCTACCGGAACTCTGGGCGGTGATGTCGGCGCCGCTGGACCGGATCAGTGCGTCGGAGGCCCGTGCGGAGCTGCATGCCCGCCTGGTCAGATTGTCGTCGATTCTCGTCCTGCCATTGCTTGCCGTACCGCTGGCCCTCGGTGGCGGGCGCGGCGGCCAGTCCTACGGGATCGCCGTCGGACTGCTGACCCTGCTGGTTTACGAACAGGTCGTAAAGTTCGGCGAGTCCATGGCGGATCTCGACCGCCTTACTCCATGGCTCGGCATGTGGCTTCCCCTCGCCGTGCTGGCAGCGGGCAGCGGCCTCCTCTCCTACCGGGCGGCCTCCAAGGTTTCGAAAGGCAGGCTGCGCAGGCTGCCGGCACCTGTCGAAATCCTCCTCTCGATCAGGAGACGTCTGAGACCATGGCGGCGGTGGCGAATTTGATCTCCATCGTCGGCGGATATGTTGCGCGCCTGTTCCTGGCCCGCTTGCTGGTGATCCTGGTGGCGCTGGCCGCACTGATGGTCATGGCCGATCTGCTGGCCAACAGCGACGAGATCATCGAGACCACTCAGGACGTGGCGTGGTCCTTGAGCAGATACACCGTTCTCAGGCTGCCGGCTATTCTGGCACAGGTCATACCCGTATCGGTCCTACTGGCCTCTCTGACCCTGTTGGCCGGACTTGCGCGACACAGCGAGCTGACTGCCATCTTTGGCGCCGGGTTGTCCCACTTCAGGGTGATCCTGATGCTGATGCCGGCGACTCTGTCGATCGCCGTGGCGCAGTTCATAATCGAGGACCAGGCGGTGCCGCCGGCCAGCGCACGCCTGCGCGCCTGGGGCGTCGGTGACTACAAGGTTCTTGTCGCAGGCGCACCACACCATACGACCTGGATCCGTCAAGGCGCAAATCTTGTTCGGATTGGCCGCGTCGAGGCGGCTCGAGACGAGATCTTCGACGTGACGATCTTTCACCGGGATAGCGAAGGACAGTTGATCGAGAAAGTCGAGGCCCGGAGTGCGGCCTACGACGATGGAAACTGGACCCTGAGGGAGATTGTCCGGACCGATCCGGATACCGGAGCGTCGACCAACGTCGCGCGCCTGACCTGGCCGGGGGCCATCGAAAGCGCCGTGCTGCATTCGCTCAGCGTCCATCCTCGGGAACTGCCCTGGACCGAGGTCAAACAACTCGCCGAAAAATCGGGCTACGGCAACCAACCGACCTATCTCTACGAGATCTGGATTCAGAAAAGGATCGCCCGCCCGATTGGCACAGTTCTTATGGTCTTCCTGGCGGTGGCGTCGGTGCAGCGCATGCATCCGCGCCGGCCCGCCGGACTCATGCTGGCGGCCGGCATCGGGATAGGGTTCGTCTATTGGATATTCGACGAGTTGGTGGTGACGATCGGCGAGGCGGGGCTCTTGCCCTCGGTGCTGGCAGCCTGGACCGCGCCCTTCGTTCTGGGCGCCATCGCCAACGCGTTGATCCTGCGTCAGGATGGGCGCTAACGCCAAGGTATGAGGTGATCGCGGAGCAATGAAGATCGGTCTGATCAGCAATACGCTGAGCCAGCGCAACAAACGCGGCCTGCCGAAGCCCTCCGGAGCGTCATCCTGCGGTGTCGAGGTGCTCCACAGGCCTCTCGACGGTATTGACGGCATGGCCGAGGTTCTCGACGAGTTCGCGGCGGTCGAAGTCGGGTTGATCGCCGTCAACGGGGGCGACGGTACCATCTCGGCGGCCCTGACTGGGCTCATGGAGCGGCCCCGCTTCGAGGAGGTGCCACCGCTCGCGCTTCTGTCCGGCGGTATGCTCAACATGAGCGCGGCAGACGCGGGCCTCAAAGGGGGCCCCGAAAAAGCCTTGGCACGCTTGGCCGCGCGTGCCGCCGAGCCCGATCTGGCCGGCGCCTGCATAGAGCGCGAGGTGATCCGGCTGAGCTACAGCAGGAACAAGCTTCCGGTCTACGGATTGTTTTTCGGCACGGCCGCCATCTATCGGGGTATCGTGCTGTGCAGCGAACGGGTGCACACGGCCAAGCTCAAATCCACCACGGCTGCGGCCGCGACACTTGCCTATATGCTGGGCCGCTATTTCTTCGGGCGCGGCGCGGCCGATCCCTTGCTTGCCGGAGACGACATGACCGTGCGGTTCGATGGCGCGCCGGGCAAGGAGGTGACCCAGTTCCTGGCACTGGTCACCACATTGGATCGCTTGATGTTGAAATCGCGGCCCTATTGGGGCCGGGGAGCCGGACGGCTGCGCTACATGGGGATCACCTATCCGCCCAGGCGGTTGGGCCGTTCGGCCTATCGCGTCCTCTACGGCCCCCCGGATCGCCGTCTGCCGGAGGAGTACGTGAGCCTCAATGCCGACAAGGTGGTCTTCGAGATGACCTGCCCCTTTACGCTGGACGGGGAACTCTTCGATCCGGAACCCGGCACGCCGGTGGAACTGAGCGGGGCCGGCCGCTTGCGCTTCGTGCAGTGTTGAGCGAGCCTCCGACAGGCGGCCGGTCGATGAGCGCGATAATCTTGCGCGAACTTCGCCAGCCGGTCGCGGCATCGGTCCGGGTGGCCGCACAGGAGGTCCGTCGGCGTCACGGCGCTTCGCTTGTCGCGTGCCTGTTCTACGGGTCCTGTCTCAGGGACGGCCGGGACGAGGACCGTGTCATCGACTTCTACGCCATAGCCGACGACTACCGGCGTTTCTACGATAGCTGGGTCCCGGCGGTCCTGAACGCCATTCTGCCGCCCAACGTCTACTACCTCGAAACTCCTTTCGAGGATCGGGTGGTCCGGGCGAAGTACGCGGTCGTGTCGCTCGGGCATTTGATCCGCCGCACCTCGCCGGCGGCCTTCCAGCCTTCGCTCTGGGGCCGGCTCGCACAGCCCTGCGCGCTGGTCTATGCGCGCGATGCCGTTGCGGAGGAGACGGTGGCCGGCGCGCTTGCGGCGGCGGTGCAGACCATGGCGGGCGAGACGCTGGCCCTGATGCCGGCCGAATTCACGCCGGACCAGCTGTGGACCAGGGCCTTTCGGGAAAGCTACGGCACGGAATTGAGGGCAGAGCGATCCAACCGGCCCCAAGACCTGTATCGCGCCTACTCGGAGCGCTATGACGGCCTGACCGCCGCGGCGCTGTCCGGTTTGGAGTGCCGAGCGGCAGACGACGCGGCGGGCGCGCCGGCGATCCGCCATCGGGCGGGTGCGGGCAAGCGCCGAGCGGCCCGGCTGCGTTGGATGATCAGGCGTCTGCTTGGGAAAACCACGCACGTGCTGAGGCTCCTGAAGGCCGCCTATACCTTCACGGACGGGCTGGACTACATCCTCTGGAAGATCGAGAAGCACTCGGGCGTGCACACGACACCCACGCCATGGCAGCGGCGTCATCCGCTCATGGCCGCGCCATCGCTGGCCTGGCGGCTCTATCGGCGCGGCGCCTTCCGCTGAAAGCGCGCCGCGCCGGCGCGGTCAGGCTACTCGGCCGACTGGCGCAGCAGATACCGCCCGGCGTTCTGCGCCTCGTAGGCGTGCATTTCCTCGGCCACCTGCCCGAAGGCCTCCGCGATCCAGTCGATCTGCTCCGGCGTATGGGCGGCGGACGCGCTGCAGCGTAGCAGCGAGGTGCTGTTCGGCGTTCCGGGCGGTATTGCAAGGTTCACGTAGACGCCGGCCTGGAGCAGCTTGTTCCAGTACATGACCGCCTGCTCCTGCGTCGCGATCTTCACCGCGATGATCGGGCTGGGCGGCGCGGCGAGGGTCAATCCGAACGCGCTCAACCGGTCGTAGAGCGCGTGCGCGTTGCGCCACAGCGTCTCCTGCAGTCCCGGATCGCTCCGCAGGCGCCCGAGGGCCGTCGTGACCGAGGCCACGTTGGACGGCGACAGGGAGGCCGTGAACATGTACGGCCGGCTTGCGAAACGCAGGAAGGGGAACTTGGGATGGTCCGAGGCGCAGAAGCCGCCGATCGAGCCCAGGCTCTTGCTGAAGGTGCCCACGACGAAATCGACGTCGTCCAGCACCCCGGCGTGCTCGGCAACGCCACGACCTTTCTCGCCGAAGACGCCGACCGAATGGGCCTCGTCCACATAGAGATAGGCCTTGTGCCGGCGTTTGACCTCGGCGAACTCGGCCAGCGGCGCAATGTCGCCGAACATGCTGTACAAGCCCTCGACGATGATCAGCTTGTTCGTGTCCTTGCTGTCGAGCCGCTTCAGCCTCTTATCCAGGTCCTCCGGGCAGTTGTGCCGGAAGCGGATGACCGTGGCCCCGGTCATGCGGCAGCCGTCGTAGATGCAGGCGTGACAGTCGGCATCCAACAGGATGTAATCGCCGGGCCCGGCCAAGGCGGAGATGACGCCCAGATTAGCCTGATAGCCCGTCGGGAAGACCATGGACGAGGCAAATCCGAAGAAGGACGCGATATCGTCCTCCAGCCTGCGGTGCTCCGAATAGGTGCCATTGGCGATCCGTGATCCGGTCGTGCCCGTGCCCAGCCGATCGAGCGCATCGTGGGCTGCGTCCACGCAATCCTGGTCGAAGGTCAGGCCGAGGTAGTTGTTGGTGCCGGCCAGCACGACATTTCGTCCCTGGATTATGGCTTCCGTGGCGGAGCACATCTTATCCATGCACACACCGAAGGGGTCTCTGCCGGCCGAAACGATTTGCTCGTGCAGTCCTGGCAGACCGGCTATTTTGTCAAAAAGATCCATGTGCCTACTGGGCCCCCGCCTGTTTGTGTATTGCTCGGACCAGATCCCCCACTGTCCGAATTTCCGACAAGAGATTCATCGGAAATGAAATGCCGTACTCATCCTCGACTTCCATGATCAAGTCGAGCACTGCAACCGAATCGATCTCCAAGTCTCCCGTGATGTCGGTTTCGGCCGTCAGATCTAGGTTTCTGACGTTGAACTGCTGCAACTTTCGGCAGACTTTACGCAAAACCAAGTCGTCTGCGACATCCATCGAGCCAGATACCATCCTAATCGTTACTGTTTGGTTTAGCTCTTCCGGTGACTTTCCGCCACGACCTGCCCGAAGTGTTTAGCAATGTCGCCTTCAAGCACTCAAATCACCGTTTGTTACAATATGTTTCGAGGTCACCATGCTGTATTCTTTGCGCTAGCGCCTTTGTGCTAGCCGCCGTCAATTCCGTTACTCTTCGCCTTGACCGACGCGGCCTCCGGGGCCGTACGATCGGGCTCCATCGGCCGACTGTGCCTCGGCGTTTCATCGACACGACGCGCCTCTTTCCGATTCTCGCTAGAGCCAGCCGTGCTCTTCGTACCAATTCAGGGTCAGTCGAAGTCCTTCGTCCAGGTCCACTTTCGGGCGCCACCGCGTAAGGCGCGTCAGCGGGTTGTCCCTGCACACCCAGTCGCGATGGTACAGTTCTCGCACCTTGCCCGGGGAAATTCTCGGAACATGTCCGGTGATCCGCGACAAAGAGTGGTTCGCAATTGCGGCCGCGTGCATGACGGACCGGGGCACCGGTACGCAGGTGACCTTCCGTCCGATATGGCGACTGCCTGCCTCGGCGACCGCGCGCCACGAATAGCCCTCCTCGCAGGCGTCTCTGATTTCGAACAGGGACCCGCTTTCGATCGAGGCCGAAAGCAACGTTCCGATGGCTTCGCAAAGATCCTCGACATAGATGAGTGAGATGCGGGCGCTTTCAAGGGCCGGCGCGGGGAGCAAACCATGACGCAGCAGCCGGAACAGTTGAAACGTCTCCCGGTCGCCGGGACCGTAAACCGCCGGCGGTCGAAGCGCGGTCCAGTGGACAGCCTCGGCTTGTTGCGCCAGTTCCTCTTCCGCGCGCCTCTTGCTGGCGGCGTAGTCGGAGAGCTCGGGATGGCGCGCAGCCAGCGAGGACACAAAGATCAGGCGCGGCGGCCTTTGCTGGCGGGCGCAGGCCTGGACAAGTCGTGCCGTCCCGGTCGCGTTTACCCGGTCCAGGTCCTTGCGCGCGGCCGCCTTGATCAGGCCGGCGCAATGGACCAGGGCCTCGGCGCCCTCCACCAGGTCCGCCAGACTCGCATCGTTCTCGAGGGCGCCTTCGACGACGGTGACCTCGGTTGGCAAACGCGCTATCCCGGGATGGCGGCACAGGGCGCGCACCTCCAGCCCCGAGGCCAGCAGGGACTTGACCAAATGACGGCCGATGAAACCGGTCGCTCCGGTCAGCGCTACGCTCTTCGCCATGTCTGCCCTGCCGCGTTGGAACCGCGCCGAAGCCCGATCAGTTCGGCGTAGCCGGGAAATACCCCGATAGGTACCGGACCTTGGTAAAGGTCCGGCTTATCTTTCCCGAAGATGTGAGCGGCAGGCTTCGCGTCGGTGCCAGAACGACCTTGGTATCGACCCCAACCGACTTGCGTACGATCGCGGTCACGTCCTGCAAGAGCTGCTCGCGCGCATCCTCTTCATTGGTTCGGCATTGGACAATCGTGACCACTTCCTCTCCCGTGTCCGGGAAGTCCACGGAGAAGGCCGCCACGTCGCCGTTTCGGATGCCCGGCAGCCGTTCGACCGCCCATTCTATGTCCTGCGGCCAGATGTTCCGGCCGTTGCAGATGATCAGGTCCTTGCTTCGCCCTGTGATGACCAGGGAGCCGTTGATCGTGTACCCCAGGTCGCCGGTGTCGAGCCAGCCGTCTTCCGACAGCACGGCCGCGGTACTTACCGGGTCCTGGAAGAAGCCGACCATTACGCTCGGTCCCTTGACCAGGATGCGGCCCACCTCGCGGTCGGGCAGACGCTCGCCGTCCTGGTCCCGGATCTCCACCTCGTGCTCCGGCATGGCCTTACCGCACAGTACGAAGGACCTGGCTTTCTCGGCGGGCATATCGGCGGCCGCCAGCACCGCCCGGCCGGCCTGGGCGAGTTCCTGTTTATCGACCCTGTCGACCTCGAAACCGCCGTCCAAGGGGGCAAAGCTGACCGCCAGCGTGGATTCCGCCAATCCGTAGCTCGGTACGAATGCCGAACGCTTGAACCCCGCGCCGGCAAATGTCTCGGCAAACCGATTGAGTACACCGGCCCTGACCATGTCGCCGCCGATGCCCGCCACACGCCACGAGGACAGGTCCAACGACTCCGCGGCTCCGTTGCCGCCCTGGCGCCGGCACAGGTCGTATCCGAAGGACGGGCTGAATCCAACGGTGCCGCGGTTTTCCGAGATCAGGCGCAGCCACATCAGGGGGCGCCGGGCAAAATCGGCGGTGGCGATGTAGTCGACGGACAATTGGGATAGCGTGGGCGATATGCAGAATCCGATCAGCCCCATGTCGTGATAGAGGGGAAGCCAGGAGGCGCAGCGGTCGCCCGGGCGCACGTCCAGGCCATGCAGCGTAATCGCCCTGACGTTGCTGCTGGCCGAACGCTGCGAGACGATGACGCCCTTGGGATCGCTCGTGCTACCCGAAGAATACTGGATATAACAGAGATCGTCCCGACCGGCCGGGCGGAACTCCGGGCCCTCTGCCTGCGTGTAGAAGTCTTGCGGCGTGCCGACCATCGGGATCTCCAGGCCGTCGACCGCCTGCCGCAGCAGACCGATCATGTCCGAAGAGGCCATGGCGACCGAAGGATCGGCCGAGACGATCATGCGCCGAAGCTGCTCGACATAGGCGTCCTTGCCGCCCAGGTTCATGGGAACGGGAAGCTGGACCGGAAGCAGACTGGCGTACTGACAGGCGAAGAAGAAACAGTGGAAGTCCGGCGTCGTTTCCGCGACCAGGGCAACTCTGGCGCCGCGCGGGAGCTTGAGATTGACCAGCTTCCTGGCCAGCGAAATGGCATTCTCGCGAAGTTCGGCATAGGAGAGGATTTGCCGAAGCTCGCCTCGCCTCGTGTAGTAGTTGTAACCGGTTTCGCCCTTGGCGGCGTAATCGAGCCCCTCCACCAGAGTTTCAAACGTGCCTAGTTGGAAGGGTAGGGCGTTGTTCGATGTCGGGGTAGGGCGTTGCATCAGGGTTGCGGTGTATCACACGCAGAAGCGTTCGCCGGGGTCAGGTAAGGCCGGCTTGGCCCGGAATCCTTGGCGGTGATTATACGACTATCCTCGTCTTTGTCTTCCGGGATGCTTTCTCCAACATTTTGCCCAAAAAGCAAGCTCAAAGTGTCCGGCCGCTCCGGTCAGAGCAGGTTGGCGCGGGACTCCGACTCTCGAACCAGGCTGTATTGGTCCGCGCCCAGCTCGAAGATCTGGTCGGCTACAGCGATCCAGGCCGGTCGGTGCGTGATGGAGAGAATCGTCAAGGAGCCCGAAAGGCCACGTATGTTCCCGCAGATGGCCGCTTCGGTCTCGGGGTCCAGCGCGCTGGTCACCTCGTCGAGGATCAGCAGCGCCGGCTTGTGGACCAGGGCCCGGGCGAGTGCGATGCGTTGGCGCTCCCCACCCGACAGCTTGATGCCCCGCTCTCCCACCTCGGACATGAGGCCCTCGGGCAGGGCCGAGACGAAGTCCCAGGCCCCGGCGGCCTCGAGCGCGGCCTGCACTTGCTCGGCCCCGAGCGATTCGTCGCCGAGAGTTATGTTGGTCAGGATCGTATCGTGGAACAGGATCAGTTCCTGTGGCACATAGCCGATCATGGCGCGCCAGGCCTGCAGATCGATCTGCTCGAGCGGTACGCCGTCGATCAAGATTTGGCCCTGGTCCGGCCGATAGAGGCCAAGCAAGAGGTCGGTCAGCGTCGTTTTGCCGACACCCGAAGCACCCATGATTACCGTCACCTGCTTGGCCGGGATGTCGATGGAAACGTCCTGCAGGACGGGCTTCGATCCGAAGGCAAAGGAAATGTCCCGCATCGAGCAGCCACGCGTGAGGGTCGGAGAAACGGTGCCGTGCAGGATCTCTCTTGCCTGTTCGGACTCGGCGATCAGGTTGTGAATCGACCAGTAGGCGCTCTCGACGATGGCGGCGTCCTGGTAGAGCTTTTGCATCTTATTGATCCGACTGACCGTCCGCTGCAGCACCAGACCCATGACGAGCAACTCGGAGATCGGCAGGGACCAGATCCTGACCACGAGGTAAAAGCCGAGTGCCAAGCAAACAGTGAGTAGCGGTTCCTGCAGGTTCTGCATCATCTGGCGGCTGAGCACTTGGCGGCGCAGAGCATATCGCAGGTCGGTTGTTTTTCGCCGGAACAAATTGGCGAAGTGGGTCTGCCTGGACATCGCCTTGAGCGGCTTGATGCCAACCAGGGCGTCGCTCAAATGGGTCACGAGTTCGTTGGTGCGCTTGGTTTGACGTCGTCCCGCCTTTCTCGCTTTGCGGACCATCGAACTCAGAACGAGGGCAATGAAACCACCTATGCCAATAGCGAAAAGGGCGAGTTTCCACGACAGCAGCAAGGCCACCGCCAAATAAGCGAGGCATTGAATTGCAATCGTCAGGAACTGAACAGCAGTTACGTATGCCTGGGCCGAACGGGTCGCTTCAAAGCTGACCGCGTTCGCTATCCGTCCGACAGGTTGACGGGTAAAATAGCTCCACCTGACTCGTAAGAGACCGTCGATCAACTTGGTCCGAAGTTGGGTCGCGACCTCCGCGGCTGCATATCCGACTTGACGCATTGCCAGAATGCCAAGTGCGGCGCGCAAGCTGATACCAGCCACCACGAGCAGGACGAGAGTCTCCAGGGTGCTGGACAGGCCAACGCGCTCGAGTGTCTCCACGACCAGTTTGCTGGCTGGCGAGGACTGCGCCGCGGCATCGTTGCCCGCGATCGAGACGAGGGGCAGCAAGGTGGTCACGCCGATGCCTTCCGCCAGGCCGGCAAGCAACAGGAGAAGGGGAACCGTCCACCGGGTTGCACCCTTCAAAGCCAGGAATATGCGTATGATGCCGAGCATCCGTTCAGCCGCCCGAAGCGCGCGCTCCTTGATCGTTCTCGAATCTGCCTGGCCACGCGTGCCGGCACTTGTGACGAATCCGGCATTAAGCCACGACTCTCTGGCGAATCAACGGCTTCCTAACAGACTTCCCGCGGTTTCGCCAGCCACCAATACGGGCTGCAACAGGGGCCCGGCCGGTCACGAAGGCCGATGCGCCGTCATCGGGCGGGCCAGCGGCCGCGCAGAAATTCGGCCAATGCGTCGATTTGAGAATGGTTGAGCGTGGTCGACGCGCTCAGGTCGGGGATGCCGGGCCAGCCGGCGTCGGCAAAATCGACCCCGCCGAACCCCTTGGTTTCCGCATACCGCGGAACGACGTGGAAATGGACGTGCGGGTCGACCATCATGAGCATCAGGTAGTTGAGCTTGTCGTAGGAAAACGCTTGGCCCAAAACGGCCTCGATGTCTCCGGTTGCGGCCGCCAGGCTTGTGAAGGCGCCCTGGCTGATGTCGGAGAAGCGCGTTGCCTGTTCCCGGCAGGCCAGCACCAGGGAGCCCAGGGTCACCTGCTGCGGCCGCAGCAGCACGGTCCAGTGCTCGTAATTCGCCAGCAGGGTGTGCGGATATCCGAACTTTGCGATGGTCTCGTTGGCGGCGGCCGGATATTCGGCGTCTTGGGGCATGTGGCGGTCTCCGCGTCCTTCGTATCGTAGCTGCGTCGCCGGGTGGCGCCGGCACTCTAAGCGTTGACGGGGAAATCGCAAAGCACAAGCCATCTGGGCGTTTCCTTTCGGCATGGGATGCACTATGTACCCAGCCAAATCCGCGGGGTCCCGGGGGCCGTCGGTACGGGCCAGGGCCGACTGGCCAGGGTCGACTGGACCGCCGCCGCGCGAGGGGCGTGGTCGATGCGGGGGGCCTCGGCCGCAGCTTTGCCGGTCGGGTGACGAATTTATTGGAGGGATGCTTTGGTGAAGACAGCTGTCCCCGGGGCGGACGAGGCCGGGTCGCCCAATCTGTATCTCGTCGGAAGTTGCGACACCGAGATCTGGGGATTGACCCCCGTCGAGCGCCACACCCGCGCCTTCCGGCGGGTCGGCGTGTCCTCGGTTCTGTCGGCCGGGCAGCCCCTGCCGCAAGAGGGCGCCGTGATCATGGTCCGGAGCGAGTTTGTCTTTGCCGCGGAGCTGGTCCAAGCCCTGGCCGAAACGCCCGGTGTCGTCCTTGCGGTCGAGGGCGAGCGTCCCGGAGAAAGGATGGCCGTCGCGGCCCACATCGACGCCGCGCAGGCCGGCGAGGTCCAGAGGCTCCTGGCGCGCGGCGCGCTCGGCGGGAACGATCATGTGCCGTCGGACCTGCGTGTTTTGTCGCCCGGGGAGCTCGGTCCCTCGTACAACAGGTCGCTGCGCAAGCGCGCCGCTCCCTTCGTCCTGCCGTTGAGCGAAGGTTCGCGCGCCGAGGTCGAAAAGAAGACCTTCGCGGCGGTCTACAAGGGCGCGACCGACTTCGTCACCAAGTGGTGCTGGCCCGTCCCGGCCCGCTGGGTGACCCGCTGGGCGGCTGCATGGCGCATTTCGCCCAACACCATCACCACGGTCAGCCTGGTCTTCGTGCTCCTGGCCATGTACCTCTTCGCCGAGGGCCAGTTCCTGCTAGGCGTGGCCGCGGCCTGGTTCATGACCTTTCTCGATACGGTCGACGGCAAGCTCGCCAGGGTGACCATGACGTCCTCCGCATGGGGTAACGTCTACGACCACGGTATCGACCTGATCCATCCACCCTTCTGGTGGTGGGCTTGGTGGCATGGCCTGCAGCAGGCCGGGACTGCCGCCGCGCCGGCGACCCTCGATCTCGCGCTGTGGATCGTCGTCGTGGGCTATGTCGTCGGCCGGCTTCTGGAGGGGGTGTTCCACTGGACCTTCAAGATCCAGACCCACATCTGGCGTCCGGTCGATTATTTCTTCCGCACGATCACCGCGCGGCGCAATCCCAACCTGGCGATCCTCATGGTGGGCGCACTCTTCGGCCGGCCCGATCTGGGATTCATCGCCGTCGCGGTCTGGACCGTCCTTTCCATCGTCTTTCATTTCGAGCGCATTGCCCAGGCCGCCTTGGTCCGCGCCCGGGGCGGCCGGATCACGTCCTGGCTGAGCGAGCCGGGGTGAGCGGCAAGGTAACGCGTGTCGGTTCGACGGCGGCGGTTCGGCCGGTATTGGATACCGTCATGACCGGACAGTCGAATTCCCTTGATGTCGCGGCGCGCCCGGTGGCGGCCGTCTTCGATCTGGACAAGACCATCACCAGGCGGGCGACCTACATTCCCTTTCTGCTGTCGATTGCCCGCCACAAGGTCTTCAAGCTGCTCTACGTGGCGCCGATCCTCGGGGCGGGACTGGCCTACAAGATCGGCCTGATTTCAAGGGGCCGGGTGAAGGAGTTCATGCTGAGAGCCGTTCTGGGCAGAGCCTCGCGCGCCGAGGTCGCGGCCTACGCCGAGGCCTTCGTCGCCGAGTGCATCGGCCGCGGACTGCGTCCCGGCGCCCTGCGCGCCATTGCCGAGCACCGCGCCCGGGGCCACAACTTGATCCTTGCAACGGCGAGTTTCGACTTCTATGTAGAGCGCCTCGGCCAGCAACTCGGCTTCGACTCGGTGATCGCCACCCGATCGGTCTGGGACGAGAGCGGACGGCTACTCGGCAGGATCGATGGCGAAAACTGTTATGGTGCGGAAAAGCTGCGCCGGTTGGAAGAAGCGTTGCCCGACCTGCGGGGGAGCTATCGGGTGGTCGCCTATTCCGACAGCCACGTCGACCTGCCCTTGCTGCGTTGGGCGGACAGCGGCGTGGCGGTCAACCCGTCGCGCAGGCTGCGCCGGCGCGCCCGGTCCGGAGGTCTGGATGTCGTCGATTGGAACGAGGTCTCGTGACGCGGCGCGCGCCGGGCGCCGAACCGGCCCGGCCGGCAGCCGGCAGATGTTAATGGAGCCTTAACCCGCCATCCGCCATCTACCCGTTTGACCCCTAGCGACTCGTGGAAAGCCCAAATGAAAGCACTCATCCTTAGCGCCGGGCAGGGCTCGCGCCTGCTGCCTCTGACCGAGGACCGTCCCAAATGCCTGCTGCCGATCAACTCCTCCAGGATGATCGAGTTGCAGATCCGCGCGCTGATCGACTGCGGGATCGAGGAGATCGCCGTCGTGGTCGGCTTTCGCGCGGCGGCCGTGGCGCATTTCCTCGAGGAGCTCGATCACGCGGGCGCGGCGATCCGCACCCTGTTCAATCCCTTCTTCAACGTGGCGGACAACCTGGCCAGCTGCTGGATGGCCAGGGGCGAGATGGACCGGGACTTCGTTCTGCTGAACGGCGACACCCTGTTCGAGCCGGCGGTGCTCGACCGCCTGCTCTCCGCCCCGGCGGCGCCGATCACCATGGCTATCGACCGCAAGGCGGCCTACGATTCGGACGACATGAAGGTGCGGCTCAACGGCAGCCGCCTGGTCGAGGTCGGCAAGACCCTGTCCAGCGAGATGGTCGACGGCGAGTCGATCGGCATGATGCGCTTCCTGGGCGAGGGGCCGAGGCGCTTTGCCGGTGTGCTCGACGAGATCATGCACACGCCCAACGGCATCAGCTGGTGGTATCTGAAGGCGATCGGCGTGCTGGCCGACCAGGGCCTGGTCGAAACCCGCTCGATCGAGGGTCTGACCTGGGGCGAGGTCGACTTCCGCGAGGACCTCGAGCGCGCCGAGACGCTGTTTCCGGATCAACCCTCCGTGCTCGGCGCGGCGGCGGGCGGCACCGGTTGATCGCGGGCAGCCGGATCTTGCCGATCCGGCCGGGCGTTGAAAACTCTGGGCTCCTGGCCCAAAGCTGCTTCCGCAGTTGGCAACGGGCGGCGCCGCGGCGCTGTCCGAATACGGCGTCGAAAGCGATATGAGAAGTCGGCAGCTCATCATCCCAGTCGAGAATCAGGTCCGAGAACTAGAGGCCAAGCTGTTGCTGGCTTGCGCCGCGGCGCTACGCGGCCACAGCGCCGTGATCGGCTGGAAGGGGCACATCGACCAGCGAATCGCCTGGTTCCCGCGCGGTATCTATTTCCTGAAATCCATGACCAAGCAGAATCTGCGTATGGTGCGGATCCTCCGTCGCCTGGGCCATAAGATCATCGCCTGGGACGAAGAGGCGGTGGTCCACTACCCGCCGGAGGTTTATTTCGGCCGCAGGCTTTGCGCGGAGGCGCTTGGGTATATCGACCATCTGGTCGCCTGGGGCCCCGACAACGAGAAGCTGTTCCGGGCGTTTCCCAGCTACCCCGGAACGCCGATCCATGTGTTGGGAAACCCGCGAGGCGACCTGCAGCGCAAGGAGCTACGCGGCCTCTTCGAGGAAGAAGCGCGGGGGATCAAGGAGCGCTACGGCGATTTCATCCTGGCCAACACCAACTTTGGCTCGATCAACGCCTTCGTCCCCGGCTACAACGTGTGCGTGGCCGACCCTGACGCCCGCAATGGCCTTACGTTAGGTCGGGGCGCAAGAGGCATGCCGGAGGATTACGCGCGCGGGCTTTTCCAGCACCGTTCTGGCATTCTGGGTTCTTTCAAGCAGCTTCTACCTCGCCTTGCCGTCGCTAACCCTGACAGAACCATCATTCTTCGCCCGCATCCTTCCGAAGATCATGGCCTTTGGCGGTCAATTGCCGCACCGCATGAGAATATTCAGGTCGTCGCAGAGGGGAACGTGTTGCCTTGGCTCTTGGCCTGCCGGGCGCTGATACACAACGGCTGCACCACCGGTGTCGAGGCCTTTAGCCTGGACGTTCCGGCCTTCTCTTACGAGCTGCAGGTGAGCGAAGACTATGACAATCACCTGCCTAATGCGCTGAGCCGGCGTTGCTCCAGCTTCGAGGAGCTGCAAGCGGGTATAGACGGCGTCTTTGCGGGGCACGTCAATCGTTGTGACAACCTGGCCGCCCAGCAGGCGCTGCTGGCCGAGTTCGTATGCGCTCTGGAAGGGCCATTCGCCTGCGAGCGGCTCGTCGACCTGGTGGACCGTGTGCAACGGGACTTCGGCGAAGCGGCAGAGTCGTCGTCTGTGCGACGCCTGGCGGCGATGGGTGAGGCGACCTGGCGGCAGGCCGACAAGGTTCTCCGCGGCCGCTTGGGGAGCAAACGCTACGGCACGGCCTTCATGCGCCAGCTCTATCCGAAGCGCTCGCTCGAGGAGATGAGAGAGCTGATCGCGCGATGCGAGGGGGTGCTCGAGCGCAAGGCGGATGGGGCGAGCGTGGGGATCGAACAAGTGAGCTCGGATGTATTCAGAGTGTTTGGCGTGCGGGCGCGCCACTCATGAGCTCGCGAGGCACGGATAGGCAGGTCAGGATCGCACGGCTGGACGGCTCGAAGTCCAGGCGGCTGGCCATCGTCCCGGCGCGCAGCGGCAGCAAGGGCGTGCCGCGCAAGAACATGCAGGAGATCGGCGGCGAGACCCTGATCGCCCGGGCCGTGCGGGTGGCCCGGGAAACCGATCTGTTCGACACCATCCTGGTCTCGACCGATGCGCCGGATTTCGCAGAAGAAGGCAAACGCGCGGGCGCCGAGGTGCCTTTCCTGAGGCCGGCGGAGCTCGCCGGCGACAAGGCCGTGGTTCTGGATGTCCTACGCCATGTCCTCGATGAGCTTGCCGCGGCAGGGCGCGAATTCGACCTGCTCGCCCTGCTGGAGCCGACCTCGCCGCTGCGCAGCGCGGTGATCGTCCGCGAGGTCGTCACAGCGGCCGAGGCCGAGGGCTGGGACGCGGCCTTCTCGGTGAGCCTCGTCCCACCCCAGATGCATCCGGCCAAGCAATTTCGCATCGATCCCGGGGGCGGCGCGCATCTTTTCCTGGAGCATGCGGATGAAGTCACAAACCGCCAACAGCTGACCCGCACCTATGTGCGCAACGGCATGTGCTATGCCGTGCGCGCCGGCGTTTTCTTGGAAACGGGGAAACTCTTTGGCCAGCGAGCCCGCGCCATTGTGGTCGAGCAGCCGTACGTCAGCATCGATGCGCCCGAGGATTTGGAACGCGCGAATGCGATGATCGAAAGCGAATCTCGCGGGTAAAGTCCCGCCGCGGCGCTTGCATGGGGGGTCGAAGGTCTCGACAATTCGCTATTCTGTTCGTGGATCAAGCCGCAGCAGGCCGCTGCTGCGCAACTGCCGGGCGAGGGAGGCGGCGACCAGACGATGGGCCTTGGCGGTCATGTGCTCGTCTTCGATATCGAAGTATAGGCCGTCCTCGCCCGTGGCCGCGGCCTCGACGAGCGGGGTGAGCGCATCGAGAACCGGTATGCCTTCTTTCCGGCCGAATTCCTCGAAGGCTCGGTTGATCCGAAAGGGATCGAGCTTCAGGCCGGGAAAGGCCTGGACGACACGCGCCTGGTAGGCGGCGTCGACCTGCAGCTTGGGCGCCATGACCATCATGGCGAAGCCGGCCCCCTTGGCCTCGGCGGCCTGCCGCATACGCAGTATGATCGCCTTGGTGACCGCCCAGCCCTCCGCCCAGAGCGCTTCGTAGTCTTGAGCGGAGAGATCTTGGGTCGAATGCTGCGGCGCGAACTCCGCGAGGAAGGGCCAGCCGATAAAGATGTTGGGGTCGTGGTATTTCGTGCGCTTCAGGCCCTTTACGGCGTTCTTGATGTAGCGGTAGAGGATCAGGCTCCTGAAGAACCCCCTGCGGCGGCTCTTGGTGTAGCCGTTCTTCGTCTTTTCGTAATAGGCCGCCGGCCGGCTGAAATCTATCTGCAGGGCCCCGGTGGCATCGAGGCTGGCATAGGGACGGATACGCTTGCGTTGGTAGAGCCTTTGCAAGGCCAGCGTGTTGGTTTGCATATCGGTGTTGGGGCTGAAGGCCAGGATCACGAGGTCGGGCTCATAGGCCAGTCCCTCCTCGGCCAGGAACAGCATCTCCTGCACGGTGCTGTAGACCGGGATGCTGCCGTTGATCACCTCGACCTGTTCCGGCCCCAGCTGTTCTCCCAACAGGGTGGGGATTATCTGCTCGACCGCCACGCCGCTGCCGTAGGTAGCCGAATCGCCGACAATCAGGAGTCTTTGCCGCCTGCCCTTTGGTGCCACGGCGGGCCCGCGCAGGCCTTGCTCGTTCACCACGACGGGCACGCTGAAATCCAGCTCCTGATGCCGGCCGCGGAAGCCGGGCTCGAGGGTATAGGTCCGAGTCGCATGAGGCATTAGCGCGCTCTTGCCGGCAGCCGGTTGGGCCAGCGTACCGAAGAGATAGAAGCGCAGGGCGGCCTCGAACATAGCCAGCATGATTACGATCGACAGCAGGACGAGCCCGGTGTTGATCAGATGGGACTTCTTGGCCATTGCTTGCTTCCCTGTATTGCACGGCGATGGAGCGCCAAGCGACGTCGAATCCGAAAGCGCTGCAACCGTCTTCCGAGAGGCCTTTTAGCGTTGTGGATCGCCTGCCTCAAACGTTAGTTAACCAGGAAGCTGCAACCACCGCCGACGGCAGTCAGGAACTCTGGGGCGAGCTTGGCGGCGAAACTCCAGGCCCTCGCTTCGGCCACTTTGGTTCCGCTTTGGTCGCCCTGCCACCGGGCGGTCGGTCGAACGGGCCGCAGGGCAGGCCCTTCGGTTGGCTCGGCAGGTGGGAGTGGACGTAGGGTGTCGGGTCCGGTAAGAAACGCGGCGTATTGGCTCCCTAGTCAATTAAGGCCGAAATTCTTGACAGAACTGCAGGACAAGGCAGCCGGCTACCAGGAGGTCCGCCGCCTGCGCGGCGCGGTCAATCTCCATGCGCTTCTGCGCCGGAAGCTCAAGCTGTCACGACCTTTGACCGACGGCGCCCTCAAGGGCTTGAAATACGTCGTCAATCCCAGGCAGGCGCGTTTGCGTCGGGCGGCAGTGCACGGCTTGACGCCGGCTTCGGCGATCGGCGAGGCCGGCGGTTACATGACCTTCGGTTCGGACGCTTTTCCCGGGCTCGGCGATGTCGTGGCGGATTGCCGTGACGTTTTTGAGACCTTGCGGGCGGGCGGAGAGCTCGAGCGGCTGCGCCGCGAGGCGAAGAAGGATTTTCTCATCAGCATTGTCCGAGGCACCGAGTTCGCGCGGCATCCGCGCACAATGAACTTCATGATCTCGCGTCCGATCATCGATCAGGCGATTGCCTACATGGACGCGGTGCCGGTCCTTGCGGCCGCTCGTCTTTGGTGGACGCCGGCCAACAGCAGCCAGACCGGGAGTCAGCTCTACCACCGCGACGGCGAGGACAGCCGGCAGATCAAGGTCTTCGTGAACATTCTGGAGGTCGCCGCGGACTGCGGCCCCTTCACCTTGCTGCCGGCGGACGTCTCCGCGGAGGTCAAGGCGATTACCCGTTACTACAGCGGGCGATTGACGGACGAGACGGTGGCCGCGACAGGACTTGCGGGACGTGCCGTCGCCTTGACCGGGCCGGCGGGGTCCGGCGCTTTCGTCGATACGTCGCGCTGTCTGCATTACGGCAGCCGCGGCAACGCCCGGGACCGGCTGGTGCTGATGTTCCAGTTCACGTCCTTCCTGGCGCCGAAGGCCGAGGATCCGAGCTGGGCTCCGGCCCTCGCCCACAGCGAGCTAGAACTCGATGCGCTGCAGAAACTGGCTCTCAATCTACGATAGCGGACCCTTGGCCGGAAGGCCGCGTTCCGATGGGCTGCAGCTACGCAACGACAAGCAGGATTGAACACAGATGTCCGAACGGGTTGCACTGATAACAGGCGTGACAGGGCAGGACGGCGCCTATCTGGCCGAATTCCTGCTCGAAAAGGGATATGTCGTTCATGGCGTGAAGCGGCGGGCGTCGTCGTTCAATACCGCCCGTGTCGACCATCTGTACCAGGACATCCATGAGGCCGACGTCAGGTTCTTTCTGCACTACGGGGATATGACCGACGCCACCAACCTCATACGGCTTGTCCAGGAGACGCAGCCCACTGAGATCTACAATCTGGCCGCCCAGAGCCACGTGCAGGTCAGCTTCGAGACACCCGAGTACACGGCCAACGCCGACGCGCTCGGGACCTTGCGGCTATTGGAGACGATCCGCATCCTCGATATGGGCGAGCGGACGCGGTTCTACCAGGCTTCGACTTCGGAGCTCTACGGCTTGGTTCAAGAAACGCCGCAGCGGGAAACGACGCCCTTCTACCCGCGCAGCCCCTATGGCGCGGCCAAGCTCTACGGCTATTGGATCACCGTGAACTACCGGGAGGCTTACGGCTTCCACGCATCCAACGGCATCCTGTTCAACCACGAGGGGCCGACCCGCGGCGAAACCTTCGTGACCCGCAAGATCACGCGCGCCGTGGCCGCCATCGAGCTCGGCCTGCAGGACCGGCTTCACCTCGGGAATCTCGATGCCAAGCGCGACTGGGGCCACGCCAGGGATTTCGTCGAGGGCATGTGGTTGATCATGCGGCAGCCCGAGCCGGACGACTTCGTATTCGCCACCGGCGAAACCCATTCGGTGCGGGAGTTCGTGGAGCTAGCGTTCGCCCATGTCGGCCGCGAGGTCGAGTGGCGCGGCGCCGGGGTCGAGGAAAAAGCCTTGGATGCCAAGTCCGGCCAGGTGCTGGTCGAAATCGATCCGCGCTATTTCCGCCCGACCGAGGTAGATTTCCTGCTCGGCGATCCGACCAAGGCTCGCGAGAAGCTGGGCTGGCGTCACAAGACGACGTTCCGGGAGCTGGTTCGCGAAATGGTCGAAGCCGATCTCGAGACCGTCAAGTTCGAGCAGGATCGGAAGAACCGGCATGACTGAGACGGCCTTCGAGCTTGCGGGCCGGCGCGTCTGGGTGGCGGGCCATCGGGGCATGGTGGGATCGGCGATCGTGCGGCGGCTTGCCGGCGAAGGCTGCGAGATCTTGACCGCGGGGCGCGCCGCGCTCGATCTTCTGCGCCAGACGGAGGTCGAGGGCTGGATGGCCGAGACCCGGCCGCAGGCGGTATTTCTCGCCGCTGCCAAGGTCGGGGGGATCCTCGCCAACGACACCCGGCCGGCCGAGTTCATCTACGAAAACCTGGCCATCGAGACGAATATCATTCACGCCGCTTGGCGGACCGGCGTCGAGAAGCTGCTGTTTCTCGGTTCCTCGTGCATCTACCCGAAGCTGGCCGCCCAGCCGATGGCCGAAGACGCGCTGATGACCGGCCCGCTCGAGCCGACAAACCAGTGCTACGCCCTGGCCAAGATCGCCGGCATCAAGATGTGCCAAGCCTATCGGCGGCAATACGGCTGCGACTTCATCTCGGCCATGCCGACGAACCTTTACGGTCCCGGCGATAACTTCGATCTGCAGTCAAGCCATGTCGTCCCGGCCCTCATCCGCAAGGTCCACGACGCCAAGGTTCAAGGGCACGCAGGCGTAGAAATCTGGGGGACCGGGAATCCGCGCCGCGAGTTCCTGTTCGTGGACGACCTCGCCGACGGCTTGGTCTATCTGATGAAGCACTATTCCGATGACCAACACGTCAATGTCGGTACCGGCGAGGACATCACCATTCGGGACTTGGCGGCGCTGATCGCAGAGGTCGTTGGATTTGAAGGCGAGTTTGTTTTCGATACCGGCAAACCCGATGGCACTCCCCGAAAGCTCCTCGATGTCGGTCTCATGAATGGCCTCGGATGGCAAGCCAAGACGAGGCTGCGCGATGGACTGCGCCTGACCTGCGACTGGTATCTTACCGATCGATAGGATGGCGCGTCCTTTGACGATGATCAGCTAGGGGTGGTGCGGAGATGATCGGAGATTACGCGGCCCATGCCGTAACGTCCCTGATTGACGGATATCGGGAACAAAAGGCCTGGCGATCGCTCGTTGCGAAAAAACGAGACCAGATGCGTCGGTTCAGAATCGAGGCCGCGAATTTCGCCGACACTTATCAAACCGTACGGGGGCAGCTCCTAAAGGATTTCGTGGTTGATCACTGGTTCTCTTGGAACAGGTCTCTGGAGGACATATTATTGCCAAGTCCGCCGGAGTCTTTTCTGACCATAAAGAGAATTCGCAAAACCATGTTCGTGCAGTCCGGTGGCGGGCAGATGAGGAGACAGCTCTGTGCGCTCGGGGAAAGGTGGTCGGAGGCGGAGTTGCGCCGGCATCTGGAAGAGGATGCGCCAGGACATCCCCGTCTCAAGTGCCCACAGCTCATGACCTCGCATAACAGTATTCACCACCTCTATCATTTCCATCGGTTCTCGAACGCTACATCGGCATCCCTCGATAACATCGATCGAGTCGTGGAATGGGGCGGCGGTTACGGCAATCTAGCCAAGCTACTCCTTCGTCTAGCTGGCAGGGATCTTACCTACACAATCATAGACACGCCCCTCTTCTCCTGCCTTCAATATGTTTATCTTCGCTCGGTCTTGCCTGAGCCGGATCGCGTATGCCTTCATTCGAAACCACCT
>CAMYKD010000051.1:0-16695 GCA_947258885.1 uncultured Kiloniellales bacterium
GTAGTGGTCCCAGATGATCTTCTCGTATTCGAGCGCGTAGTCCTCGGCGTAGGGCTCGCCGCGGGAGCACTCGAGCCGGGACCGCGTGTTGATGCGGTCGTGGTGGTGGCCCAGCTCGTGCAGCAGGATGTTGAGGAGCTGATAGGCCTTGGCCTGGCTCTCGGTGAACTTGCACAGCACCCGCTCGCCGCGCGGCTCGCAGACCACGCCCAGGCGATCGAAGACACCCTTGTTCTCCTCATAGTAGTGCCTCGGGTGGCGGCGCCAGAGCTTGCGGTCCCAGGCGCAGATCCCGACCACGCCCTCGGTGTACCAGCCCTCCAGGTCCTCCTCGCCCTCGGCCAGGATGATGGCGTCGAGGTCCTTGGCCAGCTCGTCCCAGTTGGGAATCAGCTCGATGAAGCGCAGGACGTCCCGCTTCCGCAACAGATGGCGAAAGCCGGCGCCGGGCCGCCGTTTGTCGACCACGGGCTGGGTCTGCTTGGTGTTCCAATAGGTCGGGGTGGGCTCGACCCGCTCCGCGCCCCGCAGGGTCTTGCCGGTAACCTTCCCGGACCGCCGCCAGTATACCCTCGACATACCCGTAACCTACATGGTTAACCCGAGCCCTCTTCGGCCGCCAGCCCCCACCGGTCGGCCAAGAGCTATCATACCAGATTTTCAGGCAAAATCGGAGCCCAAAAGATCGGCACCCTCGGAAAATCATGGTTAACGGCCGGCCGGGCCCGGTCCGCGAGGGTCCGGGCGCCATGGCCCGATGCGCGGACGATCGGAGGGGCGGTGGGAGGGCCGGTCAGCCGGCGAAGAGCGCCGGTTCGCGGCCCGACCTGACGGCCCGCCGATCCTCGCGGGGCGGGCGGCCGAACAAACCGCGGTAGGCGCGCGAGAAGTACGCTGCAGAGGCGAAGCCGCAGGCGGTCGCCACCTGCAGCACGCCCATATGGGTCTGCTCCAGCAGGTGGCGCGCCCGGCGCAGGCGCAGCTTCAGGTAATAGCCGCTCGGCGTGTCGCCGAGATGGCTGCGGAACAGGCGCTCGAGCTGGCGCCGCGAGACGCCGCCCAGCTCGGCCAGCCGGTCCAGGCCGAGCGGTTCCTCCATGGCCTGCTCCATGGCCTCGACGATGGCGAGCAGCTTGGGGTGGCGCACGCCGAGCCGCACGCCGAGCGCCATGCGCTGGTGGTCGCCCGGGTTGCGAATCCGGTCGTGCAGCAGCTGCTCGGAGACTCCCACCGCGAGGTCCTGGCCGTAGCGCGCCCAGGTCATGTGCAGCATCATGTCGATGGCCGCCGTGCCGCCGGCGCAGGTGACGCGCTTGCCGTCGATCTCGAACAGCTCGGCCGAAGCCTCGATGTCCGGAAACTCCTCGGTGAAGGCCGGCAGGTTTTCCCAGTGCAGGGTGGCCCGATGTCCGTTCAGCAGCCCGGCCCGGGCCAGGATGTGCGTGCCGGTGTCGAGGCCGCCCAGCACCGCGCCCTGGCGGCCCAGCCGGCGCAGCCAGTTGAGCAGGGCCTTGGTCTCGTAGCGCTGCGGGTCGAAGCTGGCGCAGACGATGACGAAGGGGAAGTGCTCGACCGCGCCCATCGGCGCCTCGGCCATCACGGTCATGCCGTTGCTGGCCTCGACCGGTCCGCCGTCCAGGGAGAAGATGTGCCAGCTGTACAGCTGGCGTCCGGCGACCCGGTTGGCGATCCGCAGCGGCTCCACCGCCGAAAAGAACGCCATCATGGAGAATTGCGGGACGAGCAGAAAGCCGATCCGCTCCGGCGCCTCGCGGCTGGACCCACTGATACCAAAGGTCATTGATAATGACTCATTTCACGGGAGCGGATCGGGGCGCCCGGGTAGGCGCGGTGCGCAATGGGCGCCCGGGGGCGATGCGTGCATCGGGCAAGCGCCGCAACGCCACCCAAGTCCTGAATTGGGCTGCCCCGATTTCGCACTGCTTGTTGTAAGCGCGCAACGGCGCAGCGCGCGCCTAGCTGGCGGCCAAAATCGCCTCGGTGAAATGCGTCTTTATCAAGGACCTTTGGTATGAACATGCGGCCACCTTCCTCACCTTGCGCGACCGGGGCCGGTCTTCGAGCGAACCCATACGCCCGAGCTTACGTTACGTCGCTTATTCGCGCTTTGTCGAGCGGGATTAGTCGGCCGCCAGCAGGCAGCCGGTGGCGGCACAGAGGTTGTCGAAGGCCCGTCGGGCATCGTCGCTGATGAAACGGGCCCTCATGTAGCCGTGCACCAGGCGCGGCGCGACCTCGAGCTCGGCGGGAACGCCGGCCGCCGTCAGGCGCGCGGCATAGGCCTCGGCGTCGAGGCGCAGCGGATCGTATTGGACCGCCTGGACGTAGGCCGGCGGCAGCCCGGAAAAGTTTTCCGCCAAGAGTGGGGCGGCATAAGGATCGTCGGTCTTGCCCGACGGTCCCAGGTAGGCCCGGGCGTAGTAGTCGATTTCGTCCTGCGAGAGCAGCGGCGCGTCGCCCGCCTCGGGCTCGTCCGCCTCCGTCATGCCCGGGCCGAGCCCGGGATAGATCAGGACCTGGGCCCGCAGCGCGGGTCCGCCCCGCGCCCGCGCCCGGAGGCAGAGCGCCGCGGCGAGGTTGCCGCCCGCCGAATCGCCGCCGACGCCGAGCCGTGCGGGATCGATCCCGAAATCCTCCGCAGCCGCCGCGACCCGCTCCAGCACGGCGGCGCTGTCCTCGAAGGCCGCCGGATAGGGATGCTCGGGCGCCAGGCGGTAGTCGACGGCGACCACCGTGATGCCCGCCTTCGCCGCCAGCTCGGCGGTCACCCCGTCGTGGCTGTCGAGGTCGCCGAGCACCCAGCCGCCGCCGTGCATGTAGAGCAGGCAGGCCCGCGGCGCCGGACCCTCGGGCCGGTAGATCCGTATCGGCACCTCGTGTCCTCCCGCCGGGACCGAGCGGTCCTCTACGGTCAGGCCGGCGGGCCGCGGTCGGTCGAAGGCTCGGCACAAATCCCGATACATCTCGCGCTGGCGCGCCGGCGGCTGGCTCAAGTAGTCCGGCGGAAAGACCGCGTCCGCTCGGCGGATGAAGTCGCGCAGGCCGCTGTCGAGCTTCATCGCCGGGGGGCGCCTGGACTTACCGGGTTATTCCGACCACCCGCCCGGCCTGCTCGGGGCGCGGCAGGTTCGCCTGGACCTCGTGGAGCCCCCGGAGCAACTCCTGGACCTCCAGCGGAAAGAGCGCCGCACTGCGGCTCGTCATGTCGACGTGCAGCAACATCAGCTCTTCCGTGGCGAGCAGCGTTCTCTCCTCGCCGTGGCGCATGGCGTGAAATATGTGCGCGCGCTTGGCGTCGAAGTCGAGCACCCGGGTTACCACCTCGAGCGGTGTTCCCTCGCCCACCTCGTTCAGGTAGCAGATGTGCGCCTCCAGGGTATAGACGGAGCTCCGGCCCCGTTCCCGCGTGATCGCATCCAGTCCGATCTCGTCGTAGAAGGCATCGCTGGCGAGGCCGAACACCAGAACGTGGTAGGCCTCGCTCATGTGGCCGTTGTAGTTGATCCACTCCGAGCGCACGCGGTCCAGATAAGGGGGGATCGGGGATTCGGACATCATGGCTCGGGCTGTCGCTTGGGAGTTACCGCCATCGGGGATAGATCCCGCGCTTACCACGGACGGCCGTCGCATGCCATAATTATCGCGCCATGGGCCTCGCTCGCCGGACCTTCACGGCCTGGCCGAACTCCGTGCAACACTGGGGATGCCCGGCGCCCTTCGCGCCGTTTATTGTTAGTTCATCTGAGTTTTCTTGCGCCGATTCAGCGTCTTACCAGCGCCCGTTTCCGGCTCCCATGAGCTCACGCGGCAGCCTGATGTCGAAGTTCGCCCGTATCTCGGCGTCCAGCTTCTTGGTGATGTGGGCCGGATAGTGTCGCGCGAGGATCTCCTTGGTCGTGGCCCGGGCCCGCCGGTTGACATCGGCCGAGCCCTGCTCGATCCATTCCTTCGGACTGGTCCTGTCGCCGACTCGCGGATAAACGTAATCCGCCTGCATCCGGTCCAGGGTCTGGCTGTGGCCGAGGAAATGTCCCGGCCCCTCCTCGCATACCTCGCGGATCGCCTCAATCGAGAGGCTGTCCTCGTTCACCTCGATGCCGCGCACCGTGCGCAGCACGCCGCCGATCATGTCGTTGTCGATGACGTAGCTCTCGAGGCAGCAGCCCAGCAGGCTGGCGTGCATGCCGGCGGATTCGTAGACCATGTTGGCGCCGGCGGCGCCGGCCAGCGCCAGCGTATAGCCCTTTTCGTAGCCCGACTGGGCGTCCGGCACCTTGGAGTCCGTCATGCCGGCGGGAAGCCCCCCCGGCAGGTCGTAGAAATGGGCCATCTGGGCGCAGGCGGCCGTGAGCAGTGCCTGCTCGCCGCTGCCACCGCTCATGGCCCCGGTGCGCAGGTCGGAGACGAAGGGCCAGGGGGCGAAGATCGCCGGATGGCCCGGCTTGATCAGGTTGACGTAGACCAGTCCGGCCAGCACCTCGGCCACTTCCTGCACCACGGCTCCGGCCAGGGCGGCTGGGCTCGTGGCCCCCGCCTGTCCGGCCGCCAGCAACAGCACCGGCATGCCGCCCCGGACGGCAGCCTCGAGGCAATGGCAGGCGTCCTCGGCAAACTTGAGCGGCGGCACCACGAAGCAGCAGGACATGCTGACGAAGGGCCGTGCGCGCCAGTGGTCCTCGCCGCCCGCGATCGCGTGCAGCATGCGCAGGGATTCCTCCACGTGCTCGGGCAGCACGAAGCTGGTGCCGACGTGCTTGGTGGTCCCGGCAACGCAAGCGTAGCAGGTGTTGAGGTCGAGATCCCGCGGTTCGGCCATGTCCCGCGGAACGACCGAGCGCTGGAAGAAGTGGATGTGCTCGAGCGAGTCGACCAGCCGGGCGATGTCGTAGAGATCGGCCAGGGTCGAGTCGCGGTACTCCCCGGTCAGACTGTCGACCATGTGGACCGCGGCCCCGGCAGTGCCGAAATGAACCCTCTTGCCCCAGGGCTTGAAATCGTGTCCGGGATCCTGACCGAACAGGGTGAACCGCCGGGCGCACCTGGCCAGGGTACTCTCGACCAAGCCGCGCGGAAACAGCAGCCGGCCCTCGTCGGTCAGCCTGCCGCCGGCGGCGGCCACCAGCTCGACACAGGACGGGATCGCATCGGACAGCCCGATGTTTTCGAGAACGCCGAGCGCCGCTTCGTGAATGCGCTCCACCTCCCGGTCGCTGAGCGGCCAGTAGCGCCCACCGGTCATGCCGGGCTGGACCGCCCGCTTTTCCTCCGGAACCGGCGCCGCGCGCTGTTCGTGGCGCGCTGCCCGCCCACCCCTGCGTTTGCCGACTTCGACCTCGTTCATCGTCGACCTCCATCGTCCGGGAGGATTTCCGGCCTCGCCCAGGCCTTCATCGCGCTGTATGAAGGAAAAGGACGGACATGATCCTCGGAGGGTGCGCCCCCATGTACGAAAGCCTGGTTAACAAGCGTATCGTCGTGACCGCCGCCGCCGCCGGAATCGGCCGCGCGGTCGCCGAGGCCTTCCTGGCCGCGGGCGCCCGGGTCCACGTCTGCGACGTGGACGGTGAGCGTCTCGCGGCGTTCCGGGAGTCCGCGCCGGCGCTCGGCGCTACCCTGGCCGACGTGGCCGAGCCGGCCCAGGTCGCGTGCCTGTTCGACGAGGTGGAGGCCCACTTGGGCGGCCTCGACGTGCTGGTCAACAACGCCGGTATCGCGGGTCCGGCAGGCCCGGTCGAGGACTGCGCGCCGGAGGACTGGCGCCGCACGCTGGCGGTCGGCCTCGATGGCACCTTCTACTGCCTTCGCCGCGCCGTGCCTCTGCTCAAGCGCGCCGGCGGCGGCTCGATCGTCAACATCTCCTCGACCGCCGGTCTCATGGGCTATCCGCTGCGCGCGCCTTACACCGCGGCCAAGTGGGCGGTCGTCGGCCTGACCAAAAGCCTCGCCGTCGAGCTCGGCCCCTTCGGCATTCGCGCCAACGCGATCTGCCCCGGCAGCGTCGACGGGCCGCGCATGGACCGGGTCATCGCCGCCGAAGCGGCAGCGCGCGGCGCGGCGCCCGAAGAGGTCCGCGAGAGCTACCTGCGCAACGTCTCGCTGCGCACCTTCATCGATGCCGCCGACATCGCCGACACATCGCTGTTCCTCGCCTCCGACGCCGGGGCCAAGATCTCCGGCCAAGCGCTCGCCGTGGATGGCCATACCGAAAGCCTAGCGAATTGAGCGGTTCACCCGCGCGCCGCTCCTAGGTGAGCGGCCGCAGGCCCAGCGTCTCGCGCGCCTCGGCCGGGCCGACCGCGCGGGCGCCCAGGAGCTCGATGATCTTGACCGCCTTTTCGACCAGCTGGGCGTTGCTGGCGAAGACGCCGCGCTCGAGGTAGAGGTTGTCCTCCAGGCCGACCCGCACGTGGCCGCCCAGAAGCACGGCTTGCGCCACCATCGGCATCTCCATGGCCGAGATCGCGAAGGCCGTCCAGTTGGCGCCGGACGGCACCATTTCGACCATGGTCTTCATCGCCGCGGTGGTCGCCGGCGCGCCCCAGGGAATGCCGAGGCAGATCTGGTAGAGCGGCGGGTCCTCGACCAGGCCCTCCTTGACCAGCTGGTTGGCGAACCACAGGTGGCCGGAATCGAAGCACTCGAGCTCGGGCTTGACGCCCAACTCCTTGATCTTCGCGGCCATGGTTCGCAGCATCGGCGGCGTGCTGATATAGGTGCCGTCACCGAAGTTGAGTGTGCCGCAGTCGAGGGAGCAGATCTCGGGCCGCAGGGCCTCGACATGGGCAAGACGCTCCAAGGGTCCCACCAGGTCCGAGCCGGGGCCGGCCTCGGCCGGGTTGTCCTCCTTGGGGAAGAAGTCGCCACCCATGCCGGCGGTCAGGTTGATCACGGCGTCCACGTCGCTGCTGCGGATGCGCTCGACCACCTCGGCGTAGTACTCGACCTTGCGGCTCGGCTGCCCGGTCTCCGGCTCGCGCACGTGGCAGTGGACGATGGCGGCGCCGGCCTTGGCGGCCCCGACCGCCGCCTCGGCGATCTGCTTGGGCGTGACCGGAAGGTCCGGGTGCTTGCCCGCCGTGTCACCGGCCCCGGTCACGGCGCAGGTCACGATCACCTCGCGGTTCATGTCGCAGCTCCCCTTCGCACTGGCTCGGTTCTCTCATCCCCGCCGGCCGCAAGGCGCGTCGTCGGACCACGCTATACCAACTCGGCCCGCGTTCTTGCAACAGATCGACGCGAACTTGACCGCACGCGCCAGAGCTGGCGACGGCAGATCGGCGCGTGTGCGCTCGGATCGGGTTAGACGCCCAGCGGAATGCGGGAGAACTTGGTCTCGAGCCGCGCGCCGCTGCCTGGCGCGTTGAAGCCGGCTTCGATCTCGAGAACGGAGTCGGTCTCCACCGGCGTGTCCTCGAATGGAACCAGGGCGAGCGGATCCGGGTTCAAGACATCCGCGAGCGTGCCGGCGGCGCGATAGGTCGTCCGCCATCGCGTCTGATCGACGTCGCAGATGCAGTAGCCGCGAAACAGCCCGTTGAAGAACTCGACCTGCGGGTTGTCCGCCAGCACCGAGGCCCGAACGACCACATCCGCCGGTCGCGGGTCGAGTGACTCGAAGGTTGCGGAGATGGCCGTGCAAACGAACTCCGCCGCCAGGATGTCCGAGTTCGGGTTCGCGAAGTCGTCGAGCAGGTTGATGCCCCAGGCCGAATGGATGTCGCCGGAGAGCACGACCGGATTGCTGGGCCGGACGCGAGCCAGGACGTTGAACAGGCGCCGACGCGGCGCCATGTAGCCGTCCCAGGCGTCGACATTGAAGATGTCGTCGATTCGCCTGAGGATCTTGTCGATCTCTTCCCGCTGCTCGGGCGGCATTCCCGGGGGAAGCTGGGCAAGGGTGCTGAGTCGTGCCGCCTCGGTCAAATTCCACTGGCCCAGCATGACCTGCTGGGCGAGGATGTTCCAGGTCGCGCGCGAACGCACCAGGTTGCGCGTCAACCACCTCTCCTGCTGATTCCCCAGCATCGTCGCGCTCGGGTCCAGAATCCCGGTATCGTCGAACAGCGTCTCGTCCACGATCGGCTCGGCCAGCAGGCTGTCGGGATCGGTCGAGCCGAAGCCGTCCTCGGCCGGCTGATCGCTGCGGAACTGGCGCGTATCGAGCACGTGGATGTCGGCCAGACGCCCGAACCGGAGCCTCCGGAACAGCCTCATGACCGGGCCGTGCTGGCGGTTGGCCGGCCGCAGGGGCATGGTCTCCGAATAGACCCGATAGGCGTTGCGCCGGCGCTCCACGAACGCTTCGCCCTGCGCCGGGCCATCCTCCTCGGCGATCAAGCCCGCGTAGTTGTTGTCGACCTCATGATCGTCCCAGGTGACGATGAACGGGAAGCGGGCGTGGGCCTCCTGCAGATTCGCATCGAGGCGGTAGAGCGCGTAACGGTCGCGGTAGTCCTCGACCGTAAAGACCTCCTCGCTGACGTGATTGCGTCCCTCGGCGATCGGGTTGCCTCGGGGACCGTTCTCGTAGATGTAGTCACCCACATGCACGACGAAGTCGAGCTCCTGCTCGGCCATGTCGCGGTAGGCCGGGTAGAATCCGTCCCGGAAGTCCTGACACGAAGCGGTTGCGAATCGCATCTGGGTGACGGCGTCGTGCCTGCCGGGAAAGGTACGCGTCCGCCCGACCCGGCTGAATTCGCCCAGGGCCTTGAAGCGATAGTAGAACCAGCTGTCGGAGGGCAGACCCCAGGCGACCACGTGCACCGCGTGGCCGTTACGAGGCAGCGCGATTGTGGCGCCGCTGCGTATGACCTTCGCCATGCCCGGATCGGTGGCCACCTGCCATCGGACCAACACCGGAGCGTCGGCCATGCCGCCGCCGTTCAGGGGATCGGGTGCGAGCCGGGTCCACAGCACGACCGAGTGGGCGCCGGGGTCTCCGGAAGCCACGCCGAGCGCGAACAGTGGGTCGTTGAACGCCGCCGCGTCGGCGCGCAGGCCACCGAGAATGGCTGGTGCGGCGAAAAGGCCGGCAGTGGCGCCGACCCCCTGCACGAAACGCCGGCGCCTTAGCGGCGCAGCCGCGCCTGGCCAAGTCGACGAGCGGGCCGGCTCTGGCGGGCCGTGTCTATCGAGTCGAAGGGCTTTCTTGACCATTGAAACGCTCCTCTGTCCACGGTTGGTGTCCAAGCAGCGGTTCTTTTTTGGGGCTCGAAACGATCGGTTCCAGTTGCAACTTTGTGATGATCAGATCGCTACGGCGCCACAAACAGTAGCATAAGCCGGCCTCGGCCGGCAATTCCCGACCGCATTTCTCAGGGGTCGTTGCGGTCGAAGGTTCCGGTACTTACGTTTAATATGACGCGCAGTAGAGGAGACGGGCCATGGCAGAGAAACGTGAGGCGCCGAAGCGGGCGAAGCCGCGCCCCAAGACCGAAGACCTCGCCGCGGCGATCGTCGAGAGCGCGCTCGACCTGACTACCGAGACAAGGACGCGATCGCCGACGCCTGGTTCGGGCGCGCCGCGGCCGCGATGCTGGCCGCGCCGCCCAGCGGCTTCGACAAGCAGCCGCCCGAGGCCAGGCTTCACATCCTGATGATGCGCTGGCTCGACGCCCTGGCGGGACATCGCGAGGTGACCGGCCAGATGGTCCGGGAAAAGCTCTATCCGGCCCATCCGCACCACTGGGTGCCGATGATCTTCAACCTGTCGCGCACCGTCCAATGGCTGCGCGACGCGGCGCTGCTGGACGCCAGGGGCCGGCGCCGCCAGATCGAGGAAGTGGGCTTGAGCGCGCTGTTCCTCGCCACGCTCAGGTTCTGGCTTGACGACGAATCCACGGATCAGACGCGCACCCGCGAGTTCCTGAGCCGCCGCCTGGACCGGGCCGACCGCCTGATGGCCCGCTTCTGCCGCGCGAGGGAGCGCTCCGAGGAGCACGGCGAGGCGGCGTGAGCCCCTTTGGTATCACGTGCCGTCGAGCGCGGCGCGCAAGGCTTCGGCCATCTCGTGCCTTTGGAAGGGCTTGCTCAACAGGACCGTATCGGGTTCCGGCAGGCCGTTGCGCGTGACCGCCTCGCCCACGTAGCCGGACATGAACACGACCTTCAGACCCGGACAGCGCGCCCGCGCCTCGCGAACAAACGCCGGCCCGCTCGTGCCGGCAGGCAAGACCACATCCGACAGCACGAGATCGATCCTATCGGCCTCCTCCAACACTGTCCGGGCGGCATCCGCCGTCGGCGCCGCGATCACCCGGTAGCCCAAACTGTCTAGGATGCCCGCTGCAAGTTCCCGGACATCCGGGTCGTCCTCGATGACCAGCACCACCTCGCCGTGTCCGTGAGGGATCTGGTCGGTCATGGCCCTTCCTGCCTGAACCGCGGCCTCTCTCGAGCGCGGCAGGTAGAGCTTCACCGTGGTCCCCTTGCCCGCCTTGCTGTCGATGATCACGTGACCGTTGGACTGCTTGGCGAAGCCGTAGACCATGCTCAGCCCTAGCCCGCTGCCCTGGCCCACGTCCTTGGTCGTGAAGAAGGGCTCGAAGACGCGCTCCAGGACCGCCTCGGGCATTCCGACGCCGGTGTCGGTTACCGCCAACATCACATAGTCCCCGGCCATGGCCTCGGAGGTCTGCGCCGCAGTGGCCTCGTCCCCCCGGACATTGGCGCATTCGATCCTCAGCTTGCCGCCGGCAACCATGGCGTCGCGGGCGTTGTTCGCCAGGTTCAGGAGCGTGTTCTCCACCTGTCCGGCATCGGCCCTGGCCATCCAAAGTCCTTGTTCCGTGACGGTCTCGATCTCGATCATCTCCCCCAGGGCCCGCTCGAGGATGTCGGACATACCCGCCACCAGAGCCGCCAGATCGATCGATCGCGGTTGCAGGGGCTGCTGCCGCGAGAAGGCAAGCAGGCGATAGGTCAGCTCCTCCCCTCGCATGGCGGCGCGTATGATCGCCCGAACCAGGCCGTTGTTCTCGCGAGACCGAAGGTCGAGCAGCTCGGCGTTTCCCAGGATCACCGCGAGCAGATTGTTGAAGTCGTGCGCCACGCCGCCGGTGAGCTGACCGATGGCTTCCATCTTTTGCGACTGACGGAGCTGCTCGTTCGTCCGCTCCATGTCGGTGGTCATCTGATTGAAGGCCGCCGCCAATTGTCCGATCTCGTCCCTGGATTGGAGAGGCAGCCGATAGCCGGCTTCGCCTCGGGCAAAACTCCGAACCGCTGCACCAAGTTTCTTGATCGGCTTTATGACAAGCGCTCTCAAAAACCAAAAAATTACCAAGACAAAAGCAATCACAAATCCCAAAAAGCCTACGATGGCGATGTTGGTCGCTTCCCGAATATCGCGATCGACCTGCTCCAGCGTCAAGTCGATCTGGATGGTGCCCAGCAGCTGCCGGGCGCTATGGATCGGGGCGGTCAGACGAACCTGCCGTACGCCGTTCGGCCGGAGAAACCTGTGGACAACCGTGCCGGTTTCATACGACTTCAGGTTCGCGGCCCCGGCGCTCATGCCGATCTTTTCCGCCCAATTTGAAACGACGGTCTTCAACTGCCCGTCGGCCGGAAGATTGATATCGATGCAAAGAATGTCGGGATCAAGCCAGATGCTTTTTTGGATGGTTGAAAAAAGCTTCTGGGCGTCCTCCAGATCTTCGTCGGACAAGATGGCGGAATCGATCAGACGCGCGACTGTCTTCGCCTTTTCCAGGAACGCATGCTCCAGGTGCTCGCGGGTCGCGGAAATGCTGAAATAGGCCAGGGCGGGAAAAAAGCACAAGGACGTAAAAAGGAAGATTCCAATAATCTTGGCCGACAAGCCCGTCGTCATCTAAACGGTTCCCTTTTCCCCGCAGCAGAAGCCATTCGAATAAACCTGAATGGATTGCGCTCGGCGCAAACGGCTGGCCCAACGAGATTCGGACCAGCAGAAAGCGTGTCGCCGGGCCTTATCCGCGCATCACCATTCGCCCGCCAGAACCGTTTTTCTCGGCTGGCCCTCGGCCGCGACGGTTTCGCATCGAAGTCCTTTCCGGCTGTTGCTATGGCGTATACTGTCGCCTGATGTCCTCCAGCCTGCCGCTCCTTTTAATCTCCCTGAGTACCCGGTCGATCTCCCCCATCAAGGCCCTGCTCTTCAAGTTCGTCACCACCCCGTAGAACGACTGCGTGAGCGGCTGTCCGACGGTTTTGATCGAGGCGTGGTCCTTAACGCGGAAATGGACGATGATGGCATCGAGTTTCCCATCCAACAGATCTTGGATTCTTGCCTCGTTCTTCACGTAGCTTCGGACCAGCGACTGATCGACCTGATCGGATTTGGCCATGAGGTCTTCGCCGAGCGTGCCCTTCAGGACACCGATGCGTTTGCCCTTCAGGTCAGCGACCGACGCAATCTCGGTGTTGTTGCTTCTGACGGCGATCAACATGCCGGCATCCAGGTAGGGCGCGCTGAAAAGCACTTTCTTCTGTCGCTCCTGAGTAATCGTGACGGCCGAAATGACCGCATCGACCCGTCCGCCGATCACGGAGTCGAAGAGCTGATTAAAGGGAATGTTCTTCACTTCCATGTCCACGTCCAGCGCCGCGGCAATCTCGCGTGCGATATCGATATCGATACCGGCAAGCTTGCCCGTCTCGTCGTAGAACTCCATCACGCCGTAAGGAACGTCGGATCCAATAACGAGCTTCCCTTTCTGCTTGACATCCGACAACGAGGTATCGCCGGGAGCATCCGCCGCAATGGCTCGTCCGGCCGAGAGCTCGGTGGAGGCTGTCGCCAAGAGCAGCAAACATGCAAGTAGCGAGACAAAGCCGTTTTCGGCCCTCATATTGAACATAGCCTTCTTCCCTCCTGGCACCTTTCGATGTCCCGACGGGGTCCAGCGAGACTCCGAAATGAGTCCGCCCCCCGACACCGGGTCTCCTGCCTGGGCGATCGCGAACCGGTTCGCATCCAGCACCTCCACGAGAACAGAAGCAACCTTTCAAGCGCGCTAATTCACGAGAGGACCTGGCATTCGGTTCTATCCACTAGTCTTTCTAGCCGGCTTCCGCTCCCCGCTCCGTTTAATCTATGTTGCCAGTTAACCACTGAAGCGGCCGCCATTCCAGCTAGTCGACTGGATCAGGCGTAGGTGGCCTGCCGGGAAGAACGACGTCGCCGCGTGAGTTTTCAGCAAGGCGGCCGGTCGCGGCTGGAGAACGCGTAGGCGAAGGTCTCCAGAAAGACGAGCCCCGGCCCGCCGCCGGCGCAGCTCAAGGGCTGGGCCTGCGGTGCGGGTGGCGCCGAGGTCCGAGGGTCGTATTTCGTGTCCAGGATTCCGGCGAAAAGCACCGCGAAGATCGCCGCCGTGGCGGCGACGACCAGACGGCCGTGGCGCGGGGCCGGTACGGCCAGCCGATCGAGCCCCAGGCGCGCGGCCTCCTCAGGGCCGAAGGATTCGGTTTCCGAGACCTGCCGCGCGTAATGCCGCAGCCAGGCCGGCATCTCCTGCCGGAACATGTAAGCGGCAAATGTCCGCTCCAGCGCCTGCTCGTCGGGTTCGCGGCCGAACCACCAGCGATGCGCCAGGCGGAAGACATCGATCTCGCGGATCTCGAGATGCGCCGCCACATCGGCGACCAGGTTCGGCAACCCGTCGGAATCGTTTCCGTGGTCTTGCGGCCGGCGTCCCATGGCCCTTGCCCTGCCCGGACTGCATACCCTGGGAGTCTAGGGGCCGGGGCCCCGCCCTTCAAGGAAACCCGGCACGGCCCATCGCGCGGATGTCAGACGCTGGCCTGGCGGACCGGCGCCGCGGCCGGCGCGGCCGCACTCAAGAGCTCCTCGCCGACGGCGAGGAGCGCCTCCACCAGGGTGTCCATGTCGGTTTGCCGGCTGCGGTGATTCGTGATGTTGACCCGGATGGCGAGCGCGCCCTTGAGCCGCGTGGTGGAGGGCGCGGCGATGCCGCGCTCCTGCAGCTCGGCCACGATCTCGCGGTTGATGCGGTCGAGCTGTTCGGGCGTGGCCTCCGGCCAGGTGAAGCGGAAGCACGCGATGTTGAGCGAGACCGGCGCCAAGAGCTCCAGACGCGGATGATCGCGAACGCGCCCGGCCAGAGTGACGGCCTGGCGGCAGTTGTCGTCCACCTTGCGCCCGAGCTTGGTCAGGCCGTGCTCCTTCAGGGTGAACCAGACCTTGAGCGCCCGGAAGCCGCGCGACAGCTCCGGCCCGTACTCGCAGAACCAGGGATCGCCGCCGGCCAGCCCGCGCGCCGCCCCGGCCAGATATTCGTGCCGCGACGAGAAGGCCTGGCGCTGCAGCTCGCCGCGCCGCACCAGGATGCAGCCGGCGTCGTAGGGCACGTGCAGCCACTTGTGGAAGTCGAAGGCCAGGGAGTCCGCCCGCTCGATGCCCGCGAGCCGGGGCCTATGCGCCTCGCTCAATATCGCCAGCGCGCCGAAGGCGCCGTCGACGTGCAGCCAGAGGTCCTCGCTGCGGCAGATTCCCGCGATGCCCGCCAGATCGTCGATCGCCCCGGTGTTGACCGTGCCCGCCGTCGCCACCACGCAAAAGGGCCTGAGGCCCGAGCTCCTGTCCTCCGCGATCGAGCGGGCGAGCTCGTCGAGGTCCATTCGGTAGCCGCCATCGACCGGCACGGACCGCAGGGCCTCGCTGCCGAGGCCCAGGATCTCCAACGCCTTGGCGGCCGCGCTGTGCGCCTGGCTCGAGGCATAGGCGACGAGCGACCCTGCCGCGGACCCGAGGCCGAGTCTGCGCACGTCGTGTCCCGCCTTGACGTTGCGCGCCACGGTCAGGCCGATCAGGGTCGCCATGGAGGTGCCGCTGACCAGGAGGCCGCCGGCCTCCGCCGGAAAGCCGAAGAGCTGCCGGCACCATTCGACGACCTGGCGCTCGACGTAGACCGGCCCGTGGTCGCGCCCGCCGAGGTTGGCGTTCATGGCCCCGGCGAGCAGCTCCGCCAGCATGCCGCCCGGGGTGCCGCTGCCGTGCACCCAGCCGAAGAAGCGCGGGTGCGTGTTGCCCGTGGCGTAGGGCAGCACGAGCCGCCGGAAGTCGGCGCAAACCTTCGATGCCCCCTGAGGCGCTTGCGGCAGCGGCTCGGCCAGCGCCGCCTTGACCTCCTCTGGGACCGGCCGCCAGACCGGCCGCGCGCGCGCGGTTTCCAGGTAGCCCAGGGCCGTGTCGAGCATCTCGTGGCAGAGCGTACGGAATTCGCCCCAGTCCGCCGGGTCGAGCGACGTCTCCTCGGCCGCGGCCGCCGGCGGTCGGTCGTTCGGGCCATCGTCTTTTGGTGGTTGCTGGCTCATCTCGGCGCGTGCTTCGGCTCGGGGGTCCCTGGAGACCCGCCAGTCTGCCCGCGTCACGTTAAGAAAGCCGAAATTCCCGGCATGATCGCCATCGAATGCCCCCCGCCCCGCTATCCGATCACCGGCATCTCGGCGGGCGCGCGCCGGGTCAGGAGTTCGCAGCCGTCCTCCGTGACGACGATGTTCTCCTCGTGGACCATCATCTTTCCGGGGGCGAAGACCATGCCGGGTTCGATCGTGAGCACCATGCCGGGCACCAGACGCGTGTCGTCGCCCGGCCGGTTGGACGGCCACTCGGTCAGCTGCAGGCCGAGCCCGTGGCCGAGCCGGCCGACATTGTTGCCGGCCGAGCCGCCGGCCTCCAGCACTTCGGTCATGGTGCGCCAGAGGTCCGTCGTGGTCGCGCCGGGCCGGGCCGCGTCGATACCGGCGTCGGTCGCGCGGTAGACCACGTCGTGGGCGCGCCGCGCGTCGTCGGAGGGCTGCCCGAAGGCGAAGTTGCGGTCGAAGTCGCAGAAGTAGCCGGCGAAGGTCGTCCCGGTGTCGATGATCAGAATGTCGCCGCCCCCGAGCGCCCGATCCCCGGGTCCCATGACGATGTTGTCGTAGCCGCCCGGCCCGGACATGCCCATCATGTAGGGCGAGCCGTCGGCGCCGCGCTCCAGCACCTCGACGCGCATCTTGCGGCAGGCCTGCCATTCCGTATCGCCGAGCGCCAGCTTCCCCGGCAGCGCCTCGAAGGCGGCCGAGACGAGCTGGCAGACATGGCGAATCTTCCCGACCTCGGCCGGCGACTTGACGCCGCGCAGGCGGCGCAGCACCGGCGTCGCGTCGGCGAACGCGAGCGGCGCGATGGCGTCCCGAACGCGAAAGAAGTCGCCCACCGGCATGCGCAGCACCATCTCGGGACCCAGCTCCGCGCCGATCCGCCCGAAGCGCTGGGGCACTTCGGAGAGCACATGGACGAGCAGGCTGACGCCGTCGTCCTCGGGCCGCGGGGCCGGCCAGCTGCGGATGTCCTCGACCCAGGTCCGGGCCATGCCGGGCACACCGATCTCGGGAATCACCGCGACCGGTCCGCCCTCGCGCGGCAGGACGACGAACCACGGGCGCGTCGGGCTCGCCCAGAACTGCGAATCGAAGCCGGTGAAGTAGCGGACGTGCTGCTCGCTGGTGACGAAGAGCGCGTCGAGATCCGCTTCGGTCATGAACCGGCGGGCCCGCTCGGCGCGGTCCTCGAACTCCGCGCGGGGAAAGCCGCGAGCGGGCGCCTCGCTCATGTCACTTCCCTTTCGCGCCCTAGAGAGCGTCCGCGATGGCCTTGCCGACCTCCTCGGTGGTCGCCGTGCCGCC
>CAMYKD010000051.1:16760-39177 GCA_947258885.1 uncultured Kiloniellales bacterium
TCCGAGAGGATGTCGCCGAACAGGTTCGAGCCGACGACGACGTCGAACCAGTCCGGGTGCAGCACGAAGTGGGCGCACAGGATGTCGATGTGGTACTGGTCGGTCGCGATCCCGGGATAGTCCTTGGCCACGGCGGCGAAGCGCTCGTCCCAGTAAGGCATGGTGTGGATGATGCCGTTCGACTTGGTCGCCGAGGTCAGGTGCTTCTTCGGCCGGCTCTGCGCCAGGTCGAAGGCGTAGCGCAGCACGCGGTCGACGCCCCGGCGCGTGAAGATGTTCTCCTGGAGCACCATCTCCTGCTCGGTCCCGGCATATAATTTTCCCCCGATTTCAGAGTATTCGCCCTCGTTGTTCTCACGGACGATGAAAAAATCGATATCCCCCGGCTCGCGCCCTGCGAGCGGCGAGCGCACGCCTTCGAACAGCCGTACGGGCCTCAGGTTGATGTACTGCTGGAAGGCCCGGCGGATCGGGATCAGGAGGCCCCAGAGCGAGACGTGGTCCGGCACCCCGGGAAAGCCGACCGCGCCCAGGAAGATCGCGTCTTGCCCGCCCAGCCGTTCGAGCCCGTCCTCGGGCATCATGCGCCCGGTCTTCCGGTAGGTCTCGCAGGACCAGTCGAAGTGCTGCCACTCGAAGGCGATCCCGTGCCGCCCGGCGACGGCCTCGAGCACCCGGATGCCCTCGGGCACCACCTCCTTGCCGATCCCGTCGCCCGGGATCACCGCGATCTTGTGCTTGGTCATTTCTGTCCTCCGGTAGGGAGTTCCTCACCACAAAGACATGAAGACACAAAGGGTTTCAATACGTTCTTGGTGCCTTCGTGCCGTCGTGGCGAGACCGCCTTTATGCGTATAGGGAAATGCGATGTCGGAATCGCAATACTCGAGCTAGCCCTCAGCCACGATACGCTGCTCCTGCTCGCCCAGGCCGGCGACGCCGAGGCGCACGCGCTGGCCGGGCTGGAGGAAGCCGGGCGGCTTCATCCCGAGACCGACGCCGGGCGGCGTGCCGGTTGTGAGCACGTCGCCGGTCTGCAGGCTCATGTATCGGCTGACGTAGCTGACCAGGAAGTGAGCGCCGAATATCATGGTCCGGGTGTTGCCGTCCTGGCGGCGCGCGCCGTCGACCTCGAGCCAGATGTCCAGGTTCTGCGGGTCGGGCACCTCGTCGGCCGTCACCAGCCAGGGGCCGATCGGCCCGAAGCTGTCCGCGCTCTTGCCCTTGACCCACTGGCCCGTGCCGTCGATCTGGAAGGCCCGCTCCGAGATGTCGTTGACCACGCAGTAGCCGGCGATGTGGCCGGGCGCGTCGGTCTCGTCGATGTACTTGCCGGGCCTGCCGATCACGATGCCCAGCTCGGCCTCGTAGTCGAGCTTGGTCGAGCCGCGCGGCACCACGGTGTCGTCGTTGGGCCCGCAGATCGACGAGGTCGCCTTCATGAAGATGATCGGCTCGTCGGGCACGGGTATGCCGGTCTCCGCCGCGTGGTCGGAGTAGTTGAGCCCGATCGCCGGGAACTTGCCGACCCGCCCTACGCAGGGCCCGAAGCGCGGACTGCCCTCGACCCTGGGCAGGGCCGCGGGATCCAGCGCCTTCAAGCGCGCGATCGAGTCCGGCAAGAGCGCCTCGCCGGCGATGTCATCGACCTCACCCGAGAGGTCGCGGATCGCCCCCTCGCCATCCAGCAGGCCCGGCTTCTCTTGGCCCGGCGGGCCGTAACGCAGCAGTTTCATGAAGTGCCCTCCCCATCTGTGCGGCTCGTCTTGTAGCAGACCCGCACGGCGCCGTCTCGTGGGATCACGGTGACGGCGGGGATTCGGCCGCTCCCAGCGCCACACGGTCCTTGTGCAGACCCAGGGCGTTCGGGAACCGGCGCCGCAGCCAGGCCGGAACCAAGCGCTCCTTGACGAGGCCGCGACAGGCCTGGGACAGCAGCCGCCAGCCTTCCCAGTGCCGATCCGTCTCAAGGAAAAGCAATTCGCCCAGATAATGGCGGGACCAGTGGTCGTCGCGATCCAGCGCAATGGCTCTGCGATAGGCTTCCTCGGCCTCGTCGTAGCGCTTCAGGTGGACATGGAGCAGGCGGCCCAGACAAGCCCAGGCCCAGCGATTGTCGGGGGCGTATTCGATTGCCTTTCGGAACGCGTGCTCCCCCTCTTCATGACGCTCTAGCTCCTTCGACAAAAGACGGCCGAGTCCGGCCCAGGCCCAGGAGGCCTTCGGATTGAGCGCAAGGGCGCGGCGATAGGCCTCCTCAGCCTCCTTGTAACGGTATAGTTTCAGCGCAAGCAAGAATCCCAGGCTCTCCCAGACCCACGCATCCTCGGGTTTGATCTCCCGCGCTTTTCGATAGGCTAACTCGGCCTCGCGGTGGCGAGCCAAGTCGTGATGCAAGAGATAGGCGAGGTTGGCCCAGGCAGAGAAATTGTCCGGCTCCAGGTCTATAGCCGTCTGGTAGGCCTGCTCCGCTTGGTTCCGCTTGCGGATTTCCTGTTCCAGGAGACGGCCAAGGTTGACCCAAGCCCAGGCATTCCTCGGATCGAGCTCAACTGCCTTCCGGTAAGCCCCTTCGGCTTCGGATAGCCGGTTCAGCTTGAAATGGAGAAGGAAGCCCAGGTGGGCCCAGGCGGACGTGTCGTCGGGATCGACCGCAATCGCCCTCCGATACGCTTGTTCGGCCTCATCAACGCGGTTTGAATCATCGCATAGCAAAATTCCGAGAGAGACCCAGACCGATCGATAGTCGTCGTCTAGCCTGAGCGCCGTGCGATACGCCCGCTCGGCCTCGCCAGGCCGACCCAGTCTGTAATGGAGTACTTGCCCTAGTTGGGCCCAGGCCCAAGTGTACTCGGGGTCAAGCTCGATCGCCTTTCGATAGGCCTCCTCAGCCTCGTCATAGCGGCAAAGCTTTCCGTGTAGCAAATCGCCAAGGTGCGCCCAGTTCCAGCCATCGTCCGGATCCAGTTCGATCGCCCTTCTATAGGCCTCCTCGGCCGCATCGGGACGCTCCAATTTCTCGTTTAGCAGCTGGCCGAATTTGGCCCAGGCCCACTCATACTCCGGGTCGAGCTTGATGGCTTTGCGATAAGCTTGCTCAGCCTCGTCGTAGCGCTGCAGGTCCTCATGCAGCACTTGACCCAGTTCGGCCCAGGCCTGCTCGTCGTCGTGCTTCAAAGCGACCGCCAGACGAAAGGCGTGCTCGGCCTCTTCGAAACGGCCCTCCTTGCGGTACCGGCGGCCCTTCTTCAATGGGCTGTCGGTCGCCGCCTTGGTGGTCTTGCTGGCCATGAGGGCACATTCCCCTTCAACAGAGGCTTTCGCGGTGCTCAAACTACACTTCAGGACATTATGTTATTTAGTTGTTTGAACTGTTAATTTCGAGCGCGGTGGAAACCCGGTCAGGACATCCAGGGAAAGATCCATCCAGCCCAGGCCCGCTTAAGGATCCAGACAGCCCAGGCGAATAACATTCCGATGAGTGGAAAGTGATAGCTCAAGTCGCCGCCAATCACGCCTGCAAGAATCCCGAGACCGGCTCCTACTGAAGACACCACGACAAAGCGCGTGAGCTTCCGGCGCAACCGCGCCAGACCTTCCCCGTCGGCCACGTCACGGCACCGGCGTGATGAGCGGCTTGCCGGCAAAATGGGCGCGCAGGTTGTCGACCACCAGGCCGCACATGCGGCCGCGCGTCTCCTCGGTGCCGCTGCCGACGTGCGGCTGCAGGACCACGTTCTCCATGGCGAGCAGCGCCTCGGGCACGTGCGGCTCGTCGGCGAAGACGTCGAGGCCGGCGGCGCCCAGGCGGCCCTCGCTGAGCGCCGCGACCAGCGCCGGCTCGTCGACGACGGAGCCGCGCGCCACGTTGATCAGCGTGCCCTCGGGACCGAGTGCGTCGAGCACCTCGCGGGTCACCAAGTTCCGCGTCGCCGCGCCGCCCGGCGTGATGACGATCAGGAAATCGCTGTCGCGCGCCAGTTCCACCAGGTCGGCGTAGTAGCGGTAGGGCTGATCCGGCTGTTCGTTGCGGGCGTGGTAGAGGACTTCGCCGCCCAGCGCCTCGACCCGCCCGGCGATCGCCTTGCCGATCCGCCCGAGGCCGAGGATGCCGCAGCGCCTGCCGACGACGCTGCGGGTCAGCGCCATGGGCGCCTTTAACCACCGGCCTTCGCGCACGTAGCGGTCGCCGTCGCAGATCCGCCGGGTCACCGCGAGCAGCAGCGCGACCGCGGTGTTCGCGACCTCGTCGTTGAGCACATCCGGCGTATAGGTCACGGCAACGCCCCGGCCCCGCGCGTGCGCCACGTCGATCGCGTCGACGCCGACGCCCATGCAAGCGACGATCTCGAGCGCGGGCAGCGCATCCATCAAGGCCGCGTCGGCGCCGGCGTCGCCGGTCGTGGCGATGCCCCGCGCGGCGCGGGCCTGCTCCAGTAGGGCCGTCTTGTCCTCCGCCTGCCACAGCCGGTGAAGCACGAAGTCCTGCTCCAGCGCAGCGATGATCCGCGGCATGTAGGGCCGCACGACGACGATTTCCGGTTTCAAGGCCCCTTCCCTTCCGTTTTTCCGAACCCCCGGATTCGGTTCCCGCCATCAATAGCACCGGCGTCTTGCGGAACCAAGCGAAGCCATCGAAGATGGGTCTGTCAACACAGAACCGGGAGTTGCCGCGCCATGGACACCCGTCTCGATGCCGCGACCTGCCTCCCGGCCGACGGCACCGCGGGCCTGCTTGTCGGCCGCGCCTGGCAGACCGGGGACCTGTCCGGGCCCGCCATAGTCGTGCTGCGGGACGAAGAGGCGATCGACGTCACGGCCGACTTTCCGACCATAGCCCATTTGCTGAACGCCGAGGACCCGGCCGGGCGGGCACGCGCAGCGGCCGGACAAGGCGCTTCGCTCGGCACAATCGAAGCGCTGCTGGCCAACAGCGCGACCGCGCGGCGCAACCCGGAACGCCCCTGCTTCCTCGCGCCCTGCGACCTGCAGGCGCTCAAGGCCTGCGGGGTCACCTTCGTCAAGTCGATGCTGGAGCGGGTCATCGAGGAGCAGGTCAAGGGCGACCCGTCCGCCGCCGCCGCCGCGCGCGAAACCATCGAGGGCGAGATCGGCGGCGATCTCGCCGCCGTGGTCCCGGGCTCGGAGCAGGCGCTGCGGCTCAAGGCGCTGCTGATCGAGCGCGGCCTCTGGTCGCAGTACCTCGAGGTCGGCATCGGTCCCGACGCCGAGGTCTTCACGAAAAGCCAGCCGATGTCGGCGGTCGGCACCGGCGCGGAGATCGGGCTGCACCCCGCCTCGACCTGGAACAACCCGGAGCCGGAGGCCGTGCTGGTGGTCAACGCCCGGGGCGAGATCCTGGGCGCGACGCTCGGCAACGATGTCAACCTGCGCGACTTCGAGGGGCGCAGCGCGCTCTTGCTCGGCAAGTCGAAGGACAACAACGGCTCCTGCGCGATCGGCCCCTTCATCCGGTTGTTCGACGACAGCTTCGGCATCGACGACCTGCGCGTCGCCGCGATCCGTCTGACCGTCGAGGGCGACGACGGCTTCACGCTCGAGGACACCAGCAACATGGCCGAGATCAGCCGCGATCCGCTCGACCTGGCCGGCCAGACGATCGGCGCCGTTCACCAATACCCCGACGGCCTGATGCTCTTCACCGGCACCATGTTCGCGCCGACCAAGGACCGGGGCGTGCCCGGCGAGGGCTTCACCCACAAGACGGGAGACCTCGTGACCATCGCGAGCCCCAAGCTCGGCGCCCTGATCAACACGGTGGGGCTGAGCACCGAGATCCCGCCCTGGACCTTCGGCGCCGCCGCCCTGATGGAGAACCTGGCCGCCCGCGGCCTGCTGACATGAGGAGGCAGACGTCATGAAAGTCGTGATCACCGGTGGGGCCGGGTTCCTCGGCCTCAGGCTGGCGCAGCGCCTGGTCGAGATCGGCCGGCTGACCGGGCCCTCGGGACAGCCGGAGGCGATCGACCAGCTGGTGCTCTTCGACAGGCAGGAGCCGGCCCAGATGCCCGCGGCGCTCGACGGCAAGGCGATACTGCTGCTCGGCGAGATCTCGAACCGGGACGAGATCTTCCATCTGGTCGACCGGGACGACATTTCCGTGTTCCACCTGGCCTCGGTGGTCTCGGGCGGCGGCGAGCAGGACTTCGACCTGGCGATCCGGGTCAACCTGGACGGCGGCCTCAACGTCCTGGAGGCCCTGCGCGCGCGCGCCGGCCTGCCGCGTCTCGTCTTCGCCTCTTCGATCGCGGTCTTCGGTGGCTCCGCCATGCCGGCGGCGGTCGGCGACATGGCGAAGCAAACACCGCAGACGACCTACGGCGCGACCAAGGCGATCGGCGAGCTGCTGGTCAACGACTACACGCGCAAGGGTTTCCTGGACGGCCGCTCGGCGCGCCTGCCGACCGTGATCATCCGACCGGGCAAGCCGAACCTGGCCGCCTCCAGTTTCGTCTCCGGCGTGTTCCGCGAGCCCCTGAACGGCGCGCCCTGCGCCCTGCCGGTCGCGACCGACACGATCATGCCGGTGCTCGGCTATCGCGCCGTCGTCGACGGCCTGATCGCGCTGCACGAGGCCGAGGGCGCACAGCTGGGCGACGACCGCGCCGTCAGCCTGCCGTCCTTGACCGTTACCGTGGCCGAGATGATCGCGGCCCTGAAGCGCGTCGCCGGCGACCGGCCCCTGGGCGAGATCACGGTCGCGCCCGACCCCTTCATCCAGGCCATCGTACAGACTTGGCCCCAGGACGCGAGCTACGAGCGCGCCACGGCCCTCGACCTGCCCCGCGAGGCCAACCTTGACGAAATCGTGAAGGCCTACATCGAGGATTATCTGGACGACCGCTAGGGCGCCGCTGCACTCTGGCGCGCGGCGCGGTTCGGTGTGGACTGTCGGACCGCGACCAGGAGTAGCGACGAAACCAAGAAGGAGGCTCTGGAATGACACGGCTCGGCACGACGCTTCTGGCAGCTCTGGCGGTCTCGTGCGGCGCTCTGTGGAGCGCCGGCGCCGCGGCGCAGCAAGAACCCAAGCGCGCGATCACCAAGGTCGCCGGCGACCTTTACCGCTTCCAGAACAACTTCCACTTCTCGGTCTTCCTGGTGACGGGGGACGGCGTCATCGCGACCGACCCGATCAACGCCGAGGCGGCGGCCTGGCTGAAGGCCGAGATCGCCGAGCGCTTCGGCCAGGAGGTCAAGTACCTGATCTACAGCCACGACCACGCCGACCACAGCGCGGGCGGCGAGGTCTTCGCCGACACCGCGGTGGTCGTCTCCCACGACAACGCCAAGGCCGCGATCCTCGGCGAGAAGCGGCCGACGGCGGTGCCCGAGGTCACCTTCACGGAGGCCATGACCATCACGCTCGGCGGCAAGACGGTCGAGCTCAGCTACCTGGGCCGCAGCCACTCCGACAACATGGTCGTCCTGCGCTTTCCCGAGGAGCGCGCCCTTTTCGCGGTCGATTTCATCTCGGTCAAGCGCCTGCCCTACAGGGACCTGAGCGATGCCTACTTCCCGGACTGGATCGCGGCGATCCGGCGGGTCGAGGCGATGGATTTCGACATCTTGGTACCGGGCCACGGGCCGCTCGGCGTCAAGGCCGACGCCGCCGAGCACCGGGCCTACCTCGAAGACCTCTACGGCGCCGTGCTAGCCGCCGCCCGCGCCGGCCGCTCGCTCGAACAGATGCAGGCCGAGATCAAGCTCGAGTCCTATGCCGGCTGGGGCCAGTACGAGGCCTGGCGGCCGCTCAACATCGAGGGCATGCACCGGCAGATCACCCTGCACCGCCGCGGCAACTGACGTATACTCCCCGCGCGATACAAGCGCAGGTGTGGTGACATGACGCTCGCCAGCCCATTCAGAGGCCGTCGTGGATGTCCGCCCGGCAGGGGCCGTGCTGCCGCGTTGCTGCTCGCCCTGGTCTGCCTGCAGGTCCTGGCCGGGCCGGCGGCGTCGGAGGATGTCCCGCCGGGAGCTCATGCCGGACTGACCTGCGGCACCTGCCATGTCGTGGACGCGGCGGACCGGCCGCTGGAGCCGATCGCGCTCACGGTGCGCCAGGAAACGCTTTGCGCTGGCTGTCACGCAAAGGCCCTGGGCCCGACCTCCGCGAGCAGCCACCCGAGCGGCTTCGTCCCGGCGCGCGCCCTGCCCGACGCCTTCCCGCTCGATGCCGAGGGCAGGCTGACCTGCAACAGCTGTCACGACCTCCACGGCGGCGCGGCGTCCCTCCTGCGGGGCGGCGGCGTCGACCGGGCCTGCCTGGCCTGCCATTCCCGCTGAACGGCGGAGCGAGGTTCGGCGGGCTCGGTCCGGCGCGCAGCATGACCTCGGGCCGCCTTCTACCGCGCTGTCGGGCGGACGACTCGCCGAGGGTAGGATTGGAGATCGATTTACGCCAGAGAGACGGAGGGATGCCTCGGCGCGCGAGCGCCGCGTGCCGCTACGTCAATCTCGGTGCCTGCGCAACGCGGCGGTTCCTAGGCTGTCCGGTCCCTCGGCGGGGCCAACCCCCGGGGCGAATTCGGCCTCGGACTCCTCGTCCGGGGGATCCTTGTCCACGAAGCGTTTCGCTGGCCGTCCGGCCCCGGTGGCGAAGACGGCCTGGGACTCCTGGTCCAGGGGATCCTTCTCCACGAAGCGTTTCGATCTCCGTGCGGCCTCGGTCGTGCCGAACACCGGATCGGGATCGTCCACCTTCCAGAACTTGTACACGGCCAGGCAGGCGAGAACGACCGACACGATGATCCTGACAACCCCGATGTTCGGATACCAATCGAGATACCGCTCGATCGAGGCATAGGGGTCGCTCACTCCGGTGAACAGCAACATCGCCAGATCGAATTCGAACAGCACGTGAATCTCGTTGCCGCTTTGCACGACCGGCGAAAAAGCGACCACCGAGAGAGCCGCCAATAGGCCGTACAAAAGACCCCTTATGAGCATGCGGCCGCCCTCCACGGAACTTTCGCGCACGGCAGGAAATGTCAATCCAGCCGATAGGGAGTACACTACAATTTCCATAACAGATTGTTATCAAACCTGTCCGCGATCGCACTTGGTTTGGCGGCCTGGCTTCCCTTCCTTCCCGGCGCGGCGGCACGGATGCGTGTTCGGATGCGCTCGTTTGCACGTCTGCTCCCACAAGCCCGGTGGCGCGGGCCCGCCCAGGGCTTTAGACTGGCGGAAAACCGACGGGAGGGCCGAGCATCATGTCCGACGACAAAGCCAAGCGCCGCAGCGCCGAGTGGTTCGGCCGGGCGGACAAGGACGGTTTCAACCACAGAAGCTGGATGAGGAACCAGGGCCTGCCGAGCCACCTGTTCGACGGTCGGCCGGTGATCGGCATCTGCAACACCTGGTCGGAGCTGACGCCCTGCAACGCCCACTTCCGCACGATCGCCGAGCGGGTCAAGCGCGGGGTCTACGAGATGGGCGGCTTCCCGCTCGAGTTCCCGGTCATGTCCTTGGGCGAGACCCTGATGCGGCCGACCACCATGATGTTCCGCAACCTGGTTTCCATGGACGTCGAGGAGTCGATCCGCGCGAATCCGATCGACGGCGTCGTGCTGCTGGTCGGCTGCGACAAGACCACGCCGGCGCTGCTCATGGGCGCGGCCTCCTGCGGCCTGCCGACCCTGGCGCTCTCGGGCGGGCCGATGCTGAACGGCCGCTTCCGGGGCGAGGACATCGGCTCGGGTACCCACGTCTGGAAGTTCGACGCCATGGTCAAGGCCGGCGAGATGACCATGGCCGACTTCATGGAGGCGGAATCCTGCATGTCGCGCTCGCCCGGCCACTGCATGACCATGGGGACGGCGTCCACCATGGCCTCGATGGTCGAGGCGCTCGGCATGGGTCTGCCGGCCAACGCCGCGATCCCGGCCGCCGACTCGCGGCGCAACACGCTGGCGCACTTGGTTGGGCGGCGCATCGTCGAGATGGTCCGCGAGGACCTCACCATCGACAAGGTGCTCACCAAGCAGGCCTTCGAGAACGCGATCCGGACCAACGGCGCGATCGGCGGCTCGACCAACGCGGTGATCCACCTGCTGGCGCTGGCCGGGCGGCTCGGCGTCGAGCTCGTGCTGGACGACTGGGACCGGCTCGGCCGCGAGGTGCCGTGCCTCGTCAACCTGATGCCCTCGGGCCGCTACCTGATGGAGGATTTCTACTATGCAGGCGGCTTGCCCGCCGTGCTGCGCGAGCTGGGCGAGGCCGGCTTGCTGCACAGGGACGCGCTGACGGTCAACGGCGCCGCCATGTGGGACAACGTCAAGGACGCGGAGTGCTGGAACCGCGAGGTCATCCACCCCTTCGCCAGCCCCTTTAAGGACCAGGGCGGCATCGCGGTGCTGCGCGGCAACCTGGCGCCCGACGGCGCGGTCCTGAAGCCCTCGGCGGCGACGCCGGAGCTGATGCGCCACAGCGGCCGCGCCGTGGTGTTCGAGGACATCGACGACTACAAGGCGCGGGTCGACGACCCGGCGCTCGAGATCGACGAGAGTTCCGTCATGGTGATGAAGAACTGCGGGCCCAAGGGCTATCCCGGCATGGCCGAGGTCGGCAACATGGCGCTGCCGGCCAAGCTGTTGAAGCGCGGCGTGACCGACGTCGTGCGCATCTCCGACGCGCGCATGAGCGGCACGGCCTATGGCACGGTCGTGCTGCATACCGCGCCCGAGGCCGCCGTGGGCGGGCCTCTGGCCCTGGTTCAGAACGGCGACACGATCGAGCTGGACGTCGAGGCGAGGCGCCTGCACCTGGACGTGAGCGAGGCCGAGCTCGCCGCCCGGCGCGAGGCCTGGACGCCACCGGAGGAGCCGACCGGACGCGGCTGGGCCCGCCTGCACGACCTGCACGTGAACCAGGCCGACAAGGGCTGCGATCTCGACTTCCTGGTCGGCGCCAGCGGCGCCCCGGTACCGCGCGAGAGCCATTGACCGGGGCGCAAACGCGGACTTTCGGGGCACCTCCGCAGCCTGTCTGCTTGCAAAGCGTCCCAGGGCCGCATAGCATTTTCAATCAAACAAAGGCTTCGCCGCGATTTACCTGCGGGCGGGCGAAACCAAAGCAAGTCTTTTAGCAGAAACGCATTAGTCAATCAGGGAGGGACGACATGACAACAACTCGCAAAGCACAGCTCGTCGTTTTCGCGGCAGCGCTGGCGCTCGGGATGGCCTCGGCCGTGGCGGAGGCCAAGGAGAAGGTCAAGGTCGGCTTCATCGGCCCGCTGTCCGGAGGCACCTCGTCCAACGGCCTGGGCGGGCGCAACTCCGCCGACCTGGCGGTCACGCTGCGCAACGCGGATCCGAATGCCAAGTACGAATACGAGCTCACGGTCCTCGACGACGAGTGCAAGCCGGATAAGGGCGTCCAGGCGGCGACCAAGATGGCCGCGGACAAGGACGTCATCGCAGCGGCCACCCACTACTGCTCGGCGGTCGCGATCGCCACGGTCGACGTCTATAACCGCTTCGGCCTGCCGGTCGTGGTCTGGGGTGCGGTGCTGCCGGACATCACCTACGGCAACGACTACAAGGAGGTGCACCGGGTCAACGGCACCATGATCAACCAGAACGAGACCGCGGCCAAGTTCATGACCGGCCTCGGCTACAAGACCTGGGCGGTCATCCACGACACCACGGACTATGGCAAGGGCCACAACAAGTACTTCAGCCAGTTCGTGACCGAGAACGGCGGCAAGATCCTCGGCACCTTCGGCGTCACCGCCGACCAGCAGGACTTCACCGCCGAACTCACCAAGATCAAGTCGCTCAAGCCCGAAGTGCTCTACTTCGGCGGCCTGACGCCGATCGGCGTGCGCATCCGCGCCCAGATGGAGAAGCTGGGCCTCGAGGCGCAGTTCGAGGGCACCTCGGGCATCGTCTCAGACACCTTCATCGAGGGCGCGGCCGGCCTGGCCGAGGGCGTCGTCGCCTTCCGCGAGGGTGCGCCGACCGAGAAACTGCCCGGCGGCATGTACTTCACCGAGCAATACGGCAAGAAGGGCTATTCCGAGCCGGCGGAAGCCTATGGCGCCTTCGCCTTCGCGGCGATGAACCTGATCCTCGACACCATCGAGGCGCAGGGCCCGAACCGCAAGAAGGTCCGCGCCGCCCTCAACGGCGTGCAGGGGCACGATTCGATCGTCGGCGAGATCAGCTTCGACGACCACGGCCAGAACACCGTCGCCCTGATCACCAAGTACGTGATTCAGGACGGCAAGTGGACTCTGTGGGAAGACAGCGAATACGCCTCCGGCAAGCGCAAGCTGAAGGGCCAGTAGATCGCGCAACGACGGGTCCGGCGGCCGGGCGAAAGCCCGGCCGCCTGCCCACACCATCCCCATTCAAGGCGGTAACACTAAGGCTTTCGCATGGATGTCGGTCTGTTCAGCCAGTACGTCATGAACGGCCTGATGCTGGGTATGATGTATGCGCTGGTCGCCGTGGGCTTCACCCTGTTCTTCGGCGTGCTGGACGTGATCAACTTCTCGCACGGCGACGTGCTCATGGTCGGCAGCTTCACGGGGCTTGCGACCTATCTGGGCCTGGACGCGCTCGGCGTCGTCTGGCCGGTTTTCCAGCTGACCGCCGTGCTCGCCGCGGCGACACTGGCGATGGCCCTGCTCGGCGCCGCGATCGCGCGCTACCTGGTCCTGCCGCTCAAGTCCGCGCCGGCGCTCAACACGCTGCTCATCACGCTCATGCTGGGCACGGTGCTGCGCGAAGGCATCCGCCTGTTCTATCCCGAAGGCGCCAACCCCAAGCCCTTCCCCGCCCTTCTGCCGACCGACGCCACCGCGCTGGGCAACTTCAATCTGCGGACCGACAACCTGATCATGCTCCTGGCCGGCCTCGTGGTTATCGTCGGCGTCCACCTGCTGATCAACCGGACCAAGCTCGGGCTCGCGATCCGCGCGGTCGCCCAGGACGAGGAAACGGCCAAGACCATGGGCATCAACTTCAACCTGGTCGTACTCGTCACCTTCGCGATCGGCTCCGCGCTCGCCGCCTTCGCCGGCATCATGAACGGGCTCTACTACAACGAGACCAATTTCGGCATCGGCCTGCTGCTCGGCGTGATCGGCTTCAGCTCGGCGATCATCGGCGGCCTGGGCAACATCTACGGCGCGATCATCGGCGGCTTCCTCTTCGCCGCGCTGCAGACTGTCGGCGCGGTCGCCCTGCCCTTCGCGAGCGCCTACAAGGACGTCTTCGCCTTCGGCGTGGTCATCCTGATCATGGCCTGGCGGCCGACCGGGCTGATCAGCGAGAAAGTCAGCGAGCGGGTCTAGGCGATGAACCGGGGACACGCGTCGCGCGCCAACCTGATGCCCGGCACGCTGGGCATCGCGGCCGCGACGGCCTTCCTGATCTTGTTCCTCAGCGTGGAATCCCAGGCCGGCACCGCGGTCCTGCTATTGGGCGGCGCGGTCTTCGTGCTCGGCGCCGCCAGATTCGGCGGCATCGCGCGCATGCGCCAAAGCTTCACCGGTAACGAAGGTGCGATGAACCTCGTAGTGGTCGCAGCGGCCCTGTTGCTGACCGGCTTCTTCTACGACGACCATTTCACCCTACTGCTCGTGGCGACCGTGATGATCTACATGGTCGCCGCCCTGGGCCTGACCGTACAGTTCGGCTATGCCGGGGTGCTCAACTTCGCCGGCGCGGCGTTCTTCGGCATCGGCTGCTATACCGCCGCGGTGCTGACCAGGAACACCGCTCTACCCCATGTCCTGGTGCTGCTGGCCGGAGGCGTCATGGCGGCGCTGATCGGCGCGCTCCTGCTGCTGCCGGTGCTGCGAACGCGCGGCCACTACTCCGCGGTCGTCACCATCGCCTTCACCCTGCTGTTCAAGACCTTTCTCGAGGTCAACGACACCCTCGGCGGCCCCCAGGGGCTCAGGGTCGACGGCATGAACCTCTTCGGCTGGCGCTTCAACGACAACATCGAGATCGGCGAGACACTCGAGCTATCGTTCTTCGCGAACTACGTGGTCGGCAGCCTGATCCTGCTGGCCCTCGCCTTCGCCTTCGTGCGCCGGCTGGAGCGCTCGTGGACCGGCCTCAACATGGACGCGGTGCGCCTGGACGAAACCGCCGCCGCCTGCTTCGGCTACAACATCTCCCGCTGGAAGATCACCGCCTTTACGGTCGGCAACTTCCTGGCCGGCCTGGCCGGGGCCATCTATGCCATGATGCTTGGATTCATAGCGCCGACCAACTTCACCTTCGGCGATTCCCTCATCCTGGTGTCCATCGTACTGCTCGGCGGGATCGGCAACCCCTGGGGCATCGCGGTGGCCACGACCATCGTCATCGTCCTGCCGGAGAAGCTGCAGATCATCCAGGAATACCGCTTCCTGCTCTACGCCTCGATGGTCATCCTGATCCTCCTGTTCCGGCCGCTCGGCCTGCTGCCGCGGCCGCTCAGGTCCTACGTCCCCGGATGGCAGCCGAAATGAACGGGACCGCCGAGACCCTCTTGGCCGCCCGCGGCCTCACCAAGCGCTTCGGCGGCGTGGTCGCGCTGGAAGACCTCGAGCTCGAGGTCAGGCGGAATCAGGTTCTGGGGCTGATCGGCCCCAACGGCTCGGGCAAGACCACCTTCTTCAACGTGGTCACAGGCATCTACGCCGCCGACGGCGGCGAGGTGACCTTCGGCCGGGACACGATCACCAACCTTTCGGCGCAGGCCGTCTACCGCGCCGGGATCGCCCGCACTTTTCAGCGCTCGCGCCTCATGCTCGAGCTGTCGATCTTCGACAACATCATGGTGGGAAACCACAGGCGCCTGAACCAGGGCCTGTGGTTCAATCTGGCCCGGCGCCGAGCCTTCCGGCGAGAGTTCCAAGACGGCTTCGAACAGGCGCGCGAGCTTGTAAGGGTCTTCGATCCGCCGCTTGCAGACCGCATGTTCGAAGCCGTCGGCGGATTTCCGATGATCGACCGGCGGCGCATCGAGATCTGCCGGGCACTGATCAGCCATCCCCAGCTGCTTCTACTGGACGAGCCCTCGGCCGGTATGACCCACGAGGAGACGACCCAGCTGATGGACGACATCCTCGAAGTCCGGAGCACCTTCGAGGGTTTGACGATCATCATCATCGAGCATGAAATGGGCGTGATCGAGCGCATCACGAACCGCTGCGTCGTGCTCAACTTCGGCCGCAAGATCTGCGAGGGGACCTATCAGGAGGTGGCCGCGGACCGGCTCGTGCAGGAGGCCTACCTGGGGATCGAATGAGCACCGAGACGGAAAACGGGCTGGTCGTCGAGAAGGTCTATACCGCCTACGACAAGGCGGACGTCCTGGAGGACGTGTCCCTGACGGCGCAGGCGGGCAAGATCACTTGCCTCCTGGGCTCGAACGGCTCCGGCAAGACGACGCTGATCCGCTCGATCCTCGGGCTGACCCCGCCCAACAACGGTCGGATCGTGTTCCATGGCACAGAGCTCACCGGCCTGCCTTCGCACAGGATCATCGCGGCGGGAATCGCCTGCATTCCGGAGGGCCGCAAGGTCTTTTCCAGGCTGACCGTGGACGAAAACCTGCGGCTCGGCGCCTACCAGGAGAAGTCCCCGAAGGTGCTCGCCGAAAGGCTCGCGCAGGCCTATCGCACCTTTCCGCAACTTCGCGAAAGGCGCAATCAGCTGGCCGGCACGATGTCGGGCGGCGAGCAGGCCATGGTCTCGATCGGCCGGGGCCTGATGCGCGCGCCCAGACTGTTGCTGGTCGACGAGCCCTCGCTCGGCCTGTCGCCACTGCTGGTCAAGCAGAACTTCGAAATCATTCGCCGGATCAACGAGCAGGGGATCACCGTGTTCCTGGTCGAGCAGAACGTCCACCAGACCCTGGAGATCGCCCACCACGGCTACGTCCTCTCCAAGGGCCGGATCGTCGCCGCGGGCACGCCAGAAGAGCTCGGCCGGGACCGGGAGGTTCACCGGGCCTATTTCGGATAGCGGGAGAAAGATGGAAACATGACCGACAGGCTGGCGGGCAAGACCGCGGTGGTGACCGCCGCGGCACAAGGCATCGGACGGGCGACGGCGCTCGCCTTTGCGGTCGAGGGCGCCGAGGTCCTGGCGACCGATATCGACGAGGCCAAGCTGGCGGAGATCGCGGCAACGCCCGGGCTTCGCGTGCACCCCTTGGACGTGACCGACAGCGCCGCGGTCGCCGCGCTGGCCGCCGAGCTGGGAGAGATCGACGTGCTGGCCAACGTGGCCGGCTTCGTGCACCACGGCACCATTCTGGACTGCGCCGAAGAAGACTGGGAGTTCTCCTTCGACCTCAACGTCACGTCCATGTACCGCGCGGTACGCGCCTTCCTGCCGGCCATGCTCGCGGCTGGAGGCGGCTCGATCATCAACTTGTCTTCGGTCGCCTCCTCGATTCGCGGCCTGCCCAACCGCTTCGTCTACGGCACCACCAAGGCGGCGGTGATCGGGTTGACCAAGGCGGTGGCGGCCGACTTCATCCGCCAGGGCATACGCTGCAACGCGATCTGCCCCGGCACCGTCCAGTCGCCGTCGCTGGACGCCCGGATCGCCGCCTTCGACGACCCCGAAGCCGCGCGCGAGGCCTTCATCGCCCGCCAGCCCCTGGGCCGCCTCGGCACGCCCGAGGAGATCGCCGCGCTCGCGGTCTATCTGGCGAGCGACGAGTCGGCCTACACCACGGGCAGCACGATCGTCGCCGACGGCGGGCTCACTCTGTAGTCCGCCGCGGCCCTCTTGTCTCGCGGCGCTCCACGTATTCTGATTCAGTGTATGAGACGATTCCGGGGTGCGAACCAAGATCGAGAGCAGGAAACAGAAGACCGCTCGCCGGCGCCACCGAGATTTAATTCTCCCGAAAGCGCCGGCGAACAGGTGGATTTGGCAAACTCCGAAACGGTCAGGTGGCCGCTCGGTGAGACAGTCGGCTGTCTAGAGCTGTCTCAGGCGTCGCTCTGCGCCATTCCATCCGGCGCCCAGTCGCTCGTGGCCAGGGGATCCGGGCCGAAGCGGTTCGCACCGTCCGTGCCCTTCAACAGGCCAAGGAAGATGAACCACCAGATGAGGTTGATCACCGGGACCAGGTAGATCAACTGGAACCACCCCGACTGGCCACGGTCGTGCAGCCGCTTGGCACCGGCGGCGATCATCGGCCAGAGCAGGACGATGCTCACGACGGTGCTGATGATGCCGACGGGCATCTCGGGAGCCATGAAAAAGAAGGTGCCGGTGATCCCGTCCACGAACGAAACAGCAATGCTGATAGCGAGCACGGGCAAGAAATACCAGAGCCAGTAAGTCGACCGGCTAATTCGTCCTTCGAAAGAAAACCAGACATATCCCAATGAGACTTTACGTTCGGCCATTTTCCCTCTCCGATACAGGATATAATGTGATTCCGGCCGCAGTCTGCTCTTCAATATTTAACAAAACACTGCTTGAACATTAACCAGATCTGACCGTGGAGCCTCCAACAGGCACCTGGCCTGCGCCTTGCGGCCCCGCCGGCTGGCTTCATCCCGGCGTCTCGACGGACGGCAGGCCCCAGCGGTCCGGCCCCACCTCCGGTAGTTCGATCCAGAGCCAACGAACCATGTAGACGTGCGTCGAGCTAAAGGTTACCGTAGGCGCATAAGAACCAGTGCCGGCGCCCGCCCCGGGTGAATCGGCCCTGATGGGGAGGTGTGATGGCGTCCGTCGAAATCCGCGGCGCGCGCAAGTCGTTCGGGTCCGTCGAGATCCTGCACGGTGTCGATATCGAAGTCCCGGACAAATCCTTCACGGTTCTGGTCGGCCCTTCGGGCTGCGGCAAATCGACCCTGCTGCGCATGGTCGCCGGTTTGGAGGAGATCACCGCCGGAGAGATCGCCATCGGCGGGCGCGTGGTCAACGGCGTGCCGCCCAAGCAGCGCGACATCGCCATGGTGTTCCAGAACTACGCGCTCTATCCGCACATGAAGGTTTACGACAACATGGCCTTCAGCCTGAGGCTGGCCAAGGTCGATCCGGCGAGGGCCGACGAGCTGGTGCGCCGCGCCGCCGAGATCCTCAACCTGAACGAATTCCTGGACCGCTACCCGCGCCAGCTCTCGGGCGGCCAGCGCCAGCGGGTCGCCATGGGCCGCGCCATCGTGCGCGACCCGCAAGTCTTCCTGTTCGACGAGCCGCTCAGCAACCTGGACGCCAAGCTGCGCGTCCAGATGCGCACCGAGATCAAGGAGTTGCACCAGCGCCTGCGGAGCACCTCGATCTACGTCACCCACGACCAGATCGAGGCCATGACCATGGCCGACCAAATCGTCGTCATGCGCGAGGGTCACATCGAGCAGCGCGGCGCACCGCTCGAGCTCTACGACCGTCCCGTCAACACCTTCGTGGCAGGCTTCATCGGCTCGCCGGCCATGAACCTGATCGAGGGCACGGTGCAGGTGACCAATGGCCAGGCCAAGGTCGTCACTGGCGACGGCACAACCCTGCCGCTGGCACCGGGCGCGGGCGCGCCTGAGGGAAGCCACGTGCATTACGGCATACGGCCCGAGCACTGGAGTCTGACCGACGACGGCACGGGTATCCCGGTCGACGTCAATGTCGTCGAGCCGACCGGAGCCGAGATCCTGGTCGTCTGCAAGCTGGCGGATCGGGAGATCCAGGCGTCCTTCCACGAGCGGCACGACTTCGCGCCCGGACAGCGGATAAATCTATTGCCCAATCTCGACGTGGTGCACCTGTTCGAGAGGGAGCACGGAACAAGACTGAGCTAGACAGGCACGCCAGGTAATGGCGGCAAATTAGAGCCGGAGGGCAAACACCGGCCAAAATCAGGGAAACGATCACGTCCAAGGAGGAAACGATGCAAGACTTTACGAGACGCGAGATACTCAAGACCGGCGCCGCCGCGACCCTGGGCGCAACGGTCGCATCGCCGGCACTGCTGGCGGCTGCCCGCGCCTGGGCGGCGGAGAGCCAATGGCAGCCCGAATCCGGCGCCAAGCTGCGCGTGTTGCGCTGGAAACGCTTCGTGCAGTCCGAGCACGAGGCCTTCATGGCCTCGGTCGACGCCTTCACCAAGGCGACCGGCGTGGCGGTACGGGTCGACAGCGAGGGCTTCGAGGACCTGCGGCCGAAGGCGGCCGTGGCCGCCAACATCGGCAGCGGGCCGGACATCATCTGGGGCATCCACGCCGACGCGCACCTCTACCCCAACGCCATGCTCGACGTCTCGGACGTCTGCGATCACTTGGGCGGCAAGTACGGCGGCTGGTATCCGATCGCCGAGCACTACGGCAAGCGCGAGGGCAAGTGGATCAACGTGCCGATCACAATCAGCGGCAACCTGATCAACTACCGGAAGTCCATGGTCCAGAAGGCCGGCTTCGAGACCTTCCCGGACAATACCGACGACTTCCTGAAGCTGATGCAGAATCTCAACAAGCAGGGCACGCCCGGCGGCTTCGCGCTCGGCAACGCCAGCGGCGACGGCAACTGCTGGACCCACTGGATCCTGTGGTCCCACGGCGGCAAGGTAGTCGACGAGAACGACAACGTGGTCATCAACAGCCCGGAGACTGTCGCCGGGCTCGAATACGTCGGCGAGCTGGGCAAGACCTTCATCCCGGGCGCCGCATCCTGGTTGGACGGCCACAACAACAAGGCCTTTCTGCAGGGCGCCTGCAGCGTGTCCAACAACGGCATTTCGATCTATGCCGCCGCGGTCCGCGAGGGCATGACCGAGATCGCCGAGGACATGGATCACGCCTTCTACCCGGTCGGCCCCGTGGGCGAGCCGACGGAGTTCCACGTCGCCTTCCCGCTGATGGTCTACAACCACACAAACTATCCCAACGCGGCCAAGGCCTTGACCGCCTGGCTGATGGAGAAGGAGCAGTACGACGCCTTCCTGCAGGGCTCGGTCGGCTACCTGAGCCACCCCTTGAGGGCCTACAAGGACCACCCGGTGTGGACCGAGGATCCCAAGCGGCTGGTGTTCCGCGACGTGGCCGAGCGCTCGCGTTCCTTCGCCCACGCCGGCTCGCTCGGCTACGCGGCCTCCAGCGTGTTCGCCGACTTCGTCGTGGTCAACATGATCGCCGAGGTCGCGACCGGAGCCAAGACGCCGAAGGAGGCAGCGACCGACGCGCAGAAGCGCGCCGAACGCTACTACAACGTCTAACGACCCCGCGGAGGCGGTGCGGCAACCTGAGCCGCGCCGCCCCCTCCTTGTCCCAGGAATCCCCCGTCATGGCGGCCATCGGCGAGACCCGGCCAGTCGATCAGGTGAACTTCCTGGCACGGTTGAACAACAACCGCAACCTGCTGGGGCTGCTGTTCATGCTGCCGGCGGCGGCGATCCTGCTGCTGTTTCTCACCTATCCCCTGGGACTTGGGATTTGGCTCGGCCTCACCGATGTCAAGGTCGGCCGGCCCGGCAGGTTCATAGGCCTCGAAAACTACGCGTGGCTGTTCGAGGACCACATCTTTTGGCTGTCGGTCTTCAATACCTTTGTCTACACGACGGCCGCCAGCGTCATAAAGTTCGCCCTCGGCCTGTGGCTCGCGCTGCTGCTCAACCGGCACATCCCCTTCAAGGCCTTCATCCGGGCCATCGTGCTGCTGCCCTTCATCGTGCCGACCGTGCTTTCGGCGCTGGCCTTCTGGTGGATCTACGATTCCCAGGACTCGGTGATCAGCTGGATCCTGATCGAGGCCGGCCTGCTCGACGAGACCATCGACTTCCTGGGCCAGCCGAACAACGCGCGGGCCTCGGTGATCGCGGCCAACATCTGGCGCGGCATTCCCTTCGTTGCGATCACCCTGCTCGCCGGCCTGCAGACCATCCCGGCCTCGCTCTACGAGGCGGCGACCATCGACGGGGCCGGCGAGTGGCAGCGTTTCCGCCACATCACCTTCCCGCTGCTGACGCCGATCATCGCGGTCGTCATGACCTTCTCGGTCCTGTTCACCTTCACCGACTTCCAGCTGATCTGGGTGATGACCCGGGGCGGCCCGATCAACGCCACGCACCTGATGGCGACCCTGTCCTACCAGCGCGCCATCATCGGCGGCGCGCTGGGCGAAGGCGCGGCGATTGCGACGGCCATGATTCCCTTCCTGCTGGCAGCGATCCTGTTCAGCTATTTCGGTCTGCAGCGGCGCAAGTGGCAGCAGGGAGGCCGCGATGACTGACCTGCTTGCCAGGCCGCCGGCCGCAGACGAGGGCGGCATGGGCTATCTGGAGAGCCTGCCGCGCAAGGTCGTGGTGGTCTACATCCCGCTGGCCATATTCATCTTCGTTCTGCTCTTCCCGTTCTATTGGATGACCGTCACGAGCTTCAAGACCAACGAGGAGCTGCACGCCTACAAGGGCCTGCAGGCGCTGTGGATCTACGAGCCCACGCTGGAGAACATCCGCTTCCTGCTGTTCGACACCGAGTACCCGCGCTGGCTGTGGAACACCATGCTGGTCACGGTCGTCTCGACCTTCCTGTCGATCTTCTGCGCCGTCTGCGCCGCCTATGCGATCGAGCGCTTGCGCTACAAGGGCTCGCGCACCGTCGGCATGCTGATCTTCCTGGCCTACCTGGTGCCGCCCAGCATCCTGTTCATCCCGCTGGCCATCATGGTCTTCGCGCTCGGCATCTTCGATTCCAACTGGGCGCTGATCCTGACCTATCCGACGATCCTGATCCCTTTCTGCACCTGGCTGCTGATGGGCTATTTCCGCACCATCCCCTACGAGCTCGAGGAGTGCGCGCTGATCGACGGCGCGACCCGGCTGCAGATCCTGGTCAAGATCGTTCTGCCGCTCTCGGTGCCGGGGCTGATCTCGGCCGGCATCTTCGCCTTCACACTGTCGTGGAACGAGTTCATCTACGCGCTGACCTTCATCTCCTCGGCCGAGAACAAGACCGTGCCGGTCGGCGCGATCACCGAGCTGATCACCTTCGACGTCTACAACTGGGGCGGACTGATGGCCGGCGCCATGCTGGGCTCGCTGCCGGTCGCCATCCTCTACTCCTTCTTCGTCGAGCACTACGTGTCCTCGATGACCGGCGCGGTGAAGGAATAGCGCCGAAGTCGTCCTGGCGCCCTCGCCGGCCTACTCGCCGAACTTGCGGCCGATCGCCGCTTCGTAGAGATGGGCGACGGCCGAGAAGTCCTCGGCCCCCCAATCTTCCTGGCCGGCCTGCATGAACGTCCCGACGACGTGATCGAGCAGCGGAGTTTCGACCTCCGCGCTGCGGGCGAGGCCTTGAGAAAGCATGATGTCCTTGGTCATGAGGCCCAGGGTGAAGAGCGGCGTGAAATTGCCCGCGCGCATGCGCGGAACGCGCTTCTCGAAGTATCGGGAATAGGCGAATCCGCCGCCGCCGCAGACGACATCG
>CAMYKD010000052.1 GCA_947258885.1 uncultured Kiloniellales bacterium
CCGACGCGGATCGGCACGCTGCTGTCGACAAAGCGCTCCCAGATGTCCGCCGCGCGCTGGAAGGCGATCAGACGCTGCGCGCCCAGGGTCGCCCCGGCATTGCCGCCGGCGGTCGAGGCCGGATCGGGCGCGCTGGGATCGTTGAAGCCCTCGAGGGCGCCGTCGAGGTTGACCACGGTAATCGTCGCCGCCGCGTCCGCGGCGCGGGGCGCCAACGGGACGGCGATCAGCAAAGCGGCTGCGAATGCCGCCTGAACCTTCGGGTACGCCATCTTATCACTCCCCATCCCTGGAGGCCGGCACGCAGGGCACGTGCGCCATCGTCACCTTGCCGTCGGCGCTCAGCGTCGCGGTCAAGGGGCTGCGAAAGCGCCCCTTGAGGTCGAGCATGACGCCGCCGCCCGGCACGGGGCTCGGGACTTCCACCAGACCCTCGTGCGAGGTGCTGAATGCCGCCGCCGCTGCGGCCGCCTCGGCCGCCCGGACGTCGTCGGGAGGCACTGTGAGCTCGCCCGTTTCCGGGTCGACGTAGGCCCTCATGCCGGGAGACACTTGCGGCGCGGCGGCGGCTTGCCCGCCATCCGCTTTCGCGGCCGGCGCGCCGGACTGCGCCTGTGCGGGGCCGGTCGGCTGCGCGATCTCGGCGCAGCGGGTCAGCGGCGACTCTTCGGCCACGGCAGGTTGATGCCCCGCACCCCACAGGGCCACGGTCGCAAGAGCCAATATCGCCATCAGCCGATCCGCGGCCGGGCCGAAATAGATGCACCGCTTCATGTCGAGCCTCCTAGCTGGTCGGGGTTTCGCGAACGTAGGCGGCGCCGATATCGCCTCGGTGTCCGGCGCGCGCCTATCGGTCAGCGTAGCATTCATACAAAAGCAGTCTAAAGATACCGTTAGCCCCTGTGGTGTGCCACGGCTCCCCAGTCTGGTCCAAGCGGGAGTCGCGCACTGTGCGTTTTCTCACCGATCCGAAAGAGTTCCGGCCCGATCGGCCGACGTCAATTTCTCAGGTAGAACTTGTGCCGGCCGATCTGTGGCCCCTCGACGAAGGTCTTGCGCCAGGCGGGCTCGACGTAGTCGGCGTGGTACCACAGGGCGCCGCCGGTCGGGTCCTTGGAATTGCCGGCGAAGATATGGGTGGCGAAGAACTGGCTTTCGGCCCAGGCACGCTTGTTCAGCGGCCGGTCGTCCTTGCTGTCGCACCACCAGGAGAACTGGCAGCCGTGGCGGGGCTTCGGGCCGCCCTGCATGACCACCCCGCAGACGGTGCCGGGGAAGCGGGGGTCGGACACGCGGTTCATGACCACGTGGCCGACCGCCAGCTTGCCCGCTTCGGGCTCGTTGCGCGCCTCGTGATAGATGTTCATGGCCAGGCACTCCAGGTCGCCGGCCCAGTCGGCGCCCTGGTAGAGCGGCACGCGCTCGGGCGTCAGGGCGAGGCCGAGGAAGGCGAAGCCGGCCAGGCCGACCGTGATCGGCCGTCCGAAACGCCGGTGCAGCCAGGCGCTGAACCTTGCGGCGGCCTCCCGGACGTGGCTGCCCGCCGCGGACACGCCCCGGCGGGCGAGGTCGAGCGCGGCGTGGACCGAGGGGCTGCGGGCGAGCGCCCGCCCGGCCGCGCCGAGTCCGCGGAGCGCCCACCAGAGCAGCCGGCCGGTCCCGCGGATCAACCGGGCAAGCAGCCCGCGCCCGGCGCGGCCGTCCGGCATTTGCGTCCTGGTCTGCTTGCGCCGCCTCGCAGGGCGTGGCTGAGCCATGTTCCTCCGTCCCGAGAGCAACCGTCACGATCCCTGCCTGGCAGCGGGCACACCCGCCCGCTGCCAGGCAAAGTCCTGGGATTTCAGTTAGATAAGGGGAGTCGCACGGGGCTTTTAAAGGGCCGAATCAAGGCATTTCCATGGCCGGACCGGCGGAGGTGGCCGATGCCCTCGGACTCAGTAGACCGTGAGATCGAGGTCGGGATTGACCAGGATGGAGATGCACTGCAGGGCCCGCTCCAGGCGCCGTTCGGGACGCTGGAACGCGATGCCGACGGCGTCGCGGCTGCGCCAGACCGGCGTGCCCAGGAACCGGCCCCCGGCCCTGTGCTCGAGCTCGACCGTGCCGGCGGCCGGCAGCTTGCTCACCAGGCGCAGTTTGATGCCCGTGAGGGAGATGTTCTCGATCTCGCAGTCGTAGCGCCGGTCGCCCGCGCTCAGCGTGATGGTGGTCGGGCTGTCCGGGGTCAGCCGGCTGGAACAGCGGCGATCGGCCTCGTCTTGGGGCATATCTTTCGGCGGTGCGGTCATGGCGGGCTCTCCAAGGGTCGGCCGGCGGATTCCTTGCAAGAACCACTAGCCCGATCATGGTTAAGGGGCCGTTAATGCCCGTCCGGAACGCCAATGGCGGCGTGCCCCGGCGTGGCCGGTCTTCGGCTTCGGGATCGTCGCGTTCGTTTATCGGACTCTTAACGGATTGCCCCTTAGCTTCCACGACCTGAAGCATGCTAATCCGCCGGCGCCCGCCGGTCGCACGAGGGCAGACGAGCCATGTTGAACACTCTCTTCGCCAGGTTCACCAGAACCGGGGAGCCGGAGGCGGACAGGCGCCGCGAGACGCGCAAGGCCGCGCCCGGCGGAACGGTCGAGATCGACGGCCGGGCCTATCCGGTCGCGAACTCGGGCCTATCCGGTCGCGAACTGGAGCTACACCGGCTTCCTGGCCGACTCCTACGCGGGCGACCGCAAGGCGGGCGACCGGGTGGACATCACCTTTACGGTCGAGCCCGGCGACGGCCGGGCCTTCGCGTTCGCCTGCAAGGCCATGATGGTGCGGGTCGATCCCGAGGCGCAAAAGCTGGTCGGCGCCTTCGCCGAGATGGACGCGGCGACGCGGGCCAAGCTCTCCCGGTATTTCGACTAGTATCCCCGAGTCTTCCGTGGCGAGAGAAAGCTTGAGCCCGGGGCCGGCCTCGGGTTAGAACGCCGCGACGGATTGTGGAGCACGCCTCACTGAGACGGCCTTCTCGAACCCAATGGATGGGCGGACGCGCGTCCGTCCCGCCGCCCGACCCGGCCTCGGCCAAGTGCGCAGCCTTCAAGGAGATCTTCGAATATGATTACCGGAACCGTCAAGTGGTTCAACACGACCAAGGGCTTCGGCTTCATCGCCCCGGACGATGGCTCGAAGGATGTATTCGTTCACATATCGGCGGTGCAGCGCGCCGGTCTGCGCGGGCTTTCCGAAGGCCAGAAGGTCGAGTTCGAAGTGTCCCCGGGACGCGACGGACGCACCGCCGCCGACAACCTGAGCCTGGTGGAGTAGGGCGGAGCGGGCCCGCCTCCGGGCCGTCGCCGCCCTCGGCCGCCGCCGCGGCCCCAAAATTGGGGTCTGACCCTATTTAATCCTACTCAATCCGGGGAACGGGCTATCGCTTCAAGGCGATAGCCCGCTGGGCCGTTGAGGCCCCGCGCGCTCGTGCGCGCGAAGCCAAGGGAGCGGAGGCGACCGCCCGGCGTTTGAGGGGCGACGAAAGACTCTCTTCCTCACCCGAAGAGGACCCAGCAGATCGCCACGGCGGCGATTATGCCGGCGAGGTCCGCCGTCAGCCCGGCGGCCAGCGCGTGGCGGATGCGCCGCACCTGCACCGCGCCGAAATAGACCGCGAGCACGTAGAAGGTCGTCTCGGTCGAGCCCTGGAGCGTCGAGACCAGATAGCCGGTGTAGCTGTCGGGGCCGACCGCCGGGTCCTGCAGGATCGCCGCCATGACGCCGTAGGCGCCCGAGCCCGAGAGCGGCCGCAGCAGGGCCATCGGCAGCGCCTCGGCGGGCAGGCCGACCAGGCCGGTCACCTGGCCGAGCGCGCCGACCAGCACGTCCATCGCGCCGCTCGCCCGGAACATGCCGACGGCGACCAGGATCGCGACCAGATAGGGGATGATCCGCAAGGCCACCTGGAAGCCGTCCTTGGCGCCCTCGACCAGGACCTCGTAGACCCGCACCCGGCGCAGCGCGCCGAAGCCGAGCAGGCCGACGATCAGCCCCGGCACGATCCAGGGCGCGATCGCCTTGCCGTAGGCCACAGTGAGCGGGACCAGCGCGGCGATCCCCGCCAGCACCAGGAAGGACACCCAGGCCGGATAGGCCCCGCTGGCCGCCGGAAAAACGGGGACAGTCCCCATTTTTTCATCCTCGCCGGCCTCGGCCGCTTCGTAAATGGGGACAGTCCCCATTTTAGGCGGGGCCGAGAAACGCTGGTAGAGCTTGGCGGCGAAAATCGCCACGGCGGTCGAGCAGATGGTCGCGAAGAGCGTCGTCGGCACGATGCCCGCCGGGTCCTCGGAGCCGAGCGACGCCCTGAGCGCCACGACGCCGGTCGGCAAGAGCGTGACGCTGGATGTGTTGATCGCGAGGAACAGCGCCATGGCGTTGGTCGCCGTGCCCTTGTCGGCGTTCAGCTTGTCGAGCTCCTGCATGGCGCGGATGCCGAAGGGCGTGGCCGCGTTGCCGAGCCCCAGCGCGTTGGCCGAGATGTTGAGGATCATCGCGCCCATGGCCGGGTGCTCGGCCGGCACCTCGGGAAACAGGCGCACCATCAGCGGGCGCACCGTCTTGGCGATGATCACCAGAAGGCCGCCTTCCTCCGCCACCTTCATCAGCCCGAGGAACAGCGCCATCACCCCGACCAGCCCGATCGCCAGCGTGACCGCCCCGCCCGCCGCCTCGATCACGCCGGTCGTGAGCAGTTCCATCGGCGAGGCCGCGTCGGGACTTTCCGGCACCCAGAAGACCTGCCGCACCGCGGCGGCCACGAAGGCGATCAGCACGATGGCGAGGAAGACGACGTTCAAGAGCGGCACTCCAAGCGGGCAGGCTCCGACCATGGAACGATCAGGTTAACGAAGCGTTTACCATAAACTGGCGCGGGCGCGATCCGTGGCGTAGAGTGGTCGCCGTTGAGCACGCTAGGCCGTCAAGGCAGGCGGCGGGGGCAGTCTTAGGGAGGCTACTTCATGAAAACGACGAACACCGGGAGGACGCTGGCCTGTGCGCTGGTCGCCCTGCCCGCACTGGTGCTATCCGCGCAGCACGCGCTGGCGGCCGGCTTCGCGATCAAGGAGCAGAGCGGCTCGGCGCTCGGCAACGCCTTCGCCGGCTCGGTCACCGGGGTCGACGACATCACCTACAGCTTCTACAACCCGGCGATGATGACCTATCTCTCGGGCAACCACGCCGCGTTGTCGAACAGCTACATCATCCCGAACGCCAAGTTCAAGGACGGCTCTGCGAGCACCATTACTACTGCGCCGATCAACACCACGAGCAGCTTCAAAGGCAACGACGACATCGGCCGCGACGCGCTGGTGCCTGCTGTTTACGGCATGTGGTCGTACGACGAGAATCTGAAGTTCGGGCTCAGCATCACCGCGCCCTTCGGCCTCTTGACCGACAACCCGGACGGCTGGGAAGGCCGCTACCACGCGCTCAAGTCCGATCTGAAGACCTTCGACATCAACCCGGCGGTTGCCTACCGGATCATGCCCGGTCTCTCGATCGGGGCGGGTTTCCGGGCGCTCTATGCGGATGCCGAGCTCAGCAATGCCGTCGACGCCGGTTCGATCTGTTTCTTGGATGCGACATGCAACGCAACTGCCACGGGCGGCGGCTCGCCACCGCAGCAGGCTCAGCAGGATGCTCGGGCGAAGCTCCAGGCCGACGACTGGGGCTTCGGCTTCAACGTCGGGATCATGTACGCGCCGATCGACAAGCTCCGTCTGGGGGTGGCCTATCGGTCCTCCGTCGATCTCGACGTAGACGGCGACGCCAAGTTCGATCACAGCCAGTCTGGATTGAGTGGCGCAGTTCTTCAGGCAGGAGGTTTCCTCAACGACACCGACGCTAGCGCTTCGGTCGACCTGCCGGACTCCGTGGCCTTTGGGGCCAACTACGACATCACCGACGAGTGGGCGGTCATGGGCCAGGTCGAATGGTGGAACTGGAGCAAGTTCGACGAGCTGCGGGTCGAGTTCGACGACGGCCAGCCCGACAACGTCACGGAGGAGAACTGGAACGACAGCTGGTTTTTTGGCCTGGGCACGACCTACAAGCCGAAGGCTGTGGACAGCCTAGTCTTGCGCCTGGGCGTCGCCTTCGACGAGTCGCCGATCCCGGACAAGACGCGCACGCCGCGGATCCCCGGCAACGATCGGACCTGGATCGCGGCCGGCGTCGGCTATTCGCCGCTGCCCTGGCTCACGGTCGATTTCGGCTACACTCATATCTTCGTCAAGGACGCCGACATCGATCTGAGCGCGGCCGACGAAGGCAACACCTTCCGCGGCAACCTGTCGGGCAAGTACGAGGCGCATATCGATATCATCGCCTTCCAGGCCACCGCCAGGTTCTGAGCCCTCGCGGGGGCGCTGCTTCATAGGCGGCGCCCCTCCCGGCCGGCTGCGGACCGGCCGGCCGCGCAACCGTTGATCGACTACGGAGAGGGACCGGACGTGAGTGCGTCGGCGAAGGCCTCGGAGATGCCGTGGCTCGAGAACTATCCGGAGCACGTCGACTGGGCCGTGCCGATCACCGACGAGCCCTTGACCGCGACGCTCGACCGGGCGGTCGCGCGCTATGGCGCGCGGCCCTGCATCGACTTCCTGGGCAAGACCTACAGCTATAAGCGGGTCGGCGAGCTGGTCGACCGGGCCGCCAAAGGCTTCCAGGCCCTGGGCGTCGGCCGCGGCGTCCAGGTCGGGATGCTCCTGCCCAACACGCCCTACTTCGTGATCTGCTACTACGCGGTCTTGAAGGCCGGGGGCACGGTCGTCAACTTCAACCCGCTCTACGTCGAGGAGGAGATCGCGCGCCAGATCGAGGATTCGGGGACCCGGATCATGGTCACGCTCGATCTCCGGATCCTGCTGCCCAAGGTCTCCGCCACGCTCGAGACGACCGGGCTGCGGCAGGTCGTGGTCTGCCCCATGGCGGACATCCTGCCGTTTCCGAAGAACTTTCTCTTCACCCTGTTCAAGCGCGGCGAGACGGCCGGCGTGCCCGGGGACGGCCGCCACCTGCGCTTCGCCGAGCTGACCGCCAACGACGGCGCGTTCGAGACGGTCGAGATCCGCCCGCGCGAGGACATCGCGGTTCTCCAGTACACCGGCGGCACCACCGGCGTGCCCAAGGGGGCCATGCTGACCCACGCCAACGTGGCGGCCAACGCCCACCAGGTCGAGCTGTGGAACCCGGACGCGGCCGTGGGGGAGTGGCGGATCCTGGGCATCCTGCCGCTGTTCCACGTCCTGGCCATGACCGCCGTGATGAACGTCGGGATCCGCATCGGCGCCGAGCTGATCCTGCGGCCGCGCTTCGAGCTGGAGGACACGCTGGAGGTGATGCACGAGAAGCGCCCGACCTACTTCGTCGGCGTGCCGACCATCTACAACGCGATCAACCATCACCCACGGCTCGATCGCTACGACCTCTCGTCGCTCAAGGTCTGCATCTCCGGCGGCGCGGCCCTGCCTTTGGAGGTCAAGCGGGACTTCGAGGCGCTGACCGGCTGCCATCTGCTCGAGGGCTACGGGCTCAGCGAGACCTCCCCGGCGGCGACCTGCACCCCGGTCCTGGGCGCGGCCAAGGACGGCTCGATCGGCCTGCCCTTCCCGGGCACCGTCATCGAGATCCACGACCTGGAGCAGCCCGGCCGCAAGCTGCCGCCCGGCGAGCGGGGCGAGGTCTGTATCCGCGGCCCCCAGGTCATGGCCGGCTACTGGAACCGGCCCGAGGCGACCGCCCAGACCATCGTCGACGGCGCGCTGCGCACCGGCGACGTCGGCTATATGGACGCCGACGGCCACACCTTCCTGGTCGACCGCATCAAGGACCTCATCATCTGCAGCGGCTACAACGTCTATCCGCGGGTCCTGGAGGAGGCGATCTACCGCCACGAGGCGGTGGCCGAGGTCACGGTGATCGGCGTGCCCGACGACTACCGCGGCGAGGCGCCCAAGGCCTTCGTCCGCCTGAAAGCGCACATGACCCTGACCGCCGCCGAGCTGCTGAGCTTCCTCGAGGACAAGCTGTCCAAGATCGAGATGCCCGAGGAGATCGAGTTCCGCGCCGAGCTGCCCAAGACCCAGATCGGCAAGCTCTCCAAGAAGGAGCTGGTCGCCGAGGAGCTGGCCAAGCGCGAAGCCGCCGAAAACAAAAATTAGGGTCTGACCCTAATTTTCGTGCCGAGAGCGCTGCCTCCAATCCGAGAGCGGTCGAAGTTAACGTATACGTTAGTTACTTGACGTTTAAGTTTCCATGCTCTATATATCCACCGAATGGAGTGCGCGGGCATGCGGAAACTCTACACCGTCACCGAGCTGGCCGAGGCGCTGGGGGTCACGCCCCGCGCCCTGCGGTTCTACGAGGACAAGGGGCTGGTCACGCCCCAGCGCGCCGGCACCACGCGGGTCTACACGCACCGCGACCGGGGCCGCCTGGCGCTGATCCTGCGCGGCAAGCGCCTTGGTTTCTCCCTGCGCGAGGTCGGCGAGTGGCTCGATCTCTACGACGCCGACCCGAATCAAGGCGAGCAAATGCGTATTTTAGTTGCTAAGGTGCACGAGCGGATCGCCGGGCTGGAACGCCAGCGCGACGATCTGGAGGCGACCCTGAAGGAGCTCAGGGAGATCGAACAGGCGGCCCGCCGCCACCTGGACACCACGGCTGCCGTCACACCCCCAGCGGAGATTTGAACGATGCACAAGAACGTGGTCATTGCGGGCTATGCCCGCTCGCCCTTCCACTTCGCCGCCAAGGGCGAACTCACCAAGGTGCGTCCCGACGAGATGGCGGCCCAGGTGGTGCGCGGCCTGCTCGAGCGGACCAAGGTCGACCCCGCCGCGATCGAGGACCTGATCGTCGGCTGCGCCATGCCCGAGGGCGAGCAGGGGCTCAACGTGGCGCGCCTGATCGGCTTCCTGGCGGACCTGCCGCTGGACGTGGGCGGCATGACGGTCAACCGCTTCTGCGGCTCGTCCATGAATGCGATGCACATCGCCGCCGGCCAGATCCAGATGGAGGCCGGCGAGGCCTTCATCTGCGCCGGGGTCGAATCCATGACCCGCATCCCGATGGGCGGCTACAACCCGCTGCTCCACCCGGGCCTGGCCGAGCGCTATCCCCAGGCCTACATGTCGATGGGCGAAACCGCCGAGAACGTCGCCGCCAAGTACGACATCCCGCGCGCCCGCCAGGAGGAGCTGGCGGTCGAGAGCCAGCGCAAGGCGGCCGCGGCGCGCGCGGCCGGCAAGTTGGCCGACGAGATCGTGGCGATCCGCCAGGGCAACCACACGGTCGACCAGGACGGCTGCATCCGGCCCGACACCACGGCCGAGGCGCTGGCCGGCCTGAACCCCGCCTTCAAGACCGACGGCACGGTGACCGCCGGCACCGCTTCGCCGCTGACCGACGGCGCCGCGGCGACCCTGGTGACCTCCGAGGACTTCGCCAAGGCCAACGGCCTCGAGGTGCTGGCCCGCCTGCGCTCGATCGCGGTGGCCGGCTGCGCGCCCGAGATCATGGGCATGGGGCCGGTGGCCGCGTCCAAGAAGGCGCTGGAGCGCGCCGGCCTCGAGATCGGCGACATGGAGGTGATCGAGCTGAACGAGGCCTTCGCCGCCCAGGCGCTGGCCTGCGTCGACCAGCTCGGCCTCGACCTGGCGCGGGTCAACCTGGACGGCGGGGCGATCGCGCTCGGCCATCCCCTGGGCGCGACCGGCGCCCGGATCACCGGCAAGGCGGCCCAACTCCTCAAACGCGAGGGCAAGCAGTTCGCGCTGGCCAGCCAGTGCATCGGCGGCGGCCAGGGCATCGCCACGGTGTTGGAGGCAGTGTGATGAAGATCGAAACCGCCGCCGTCGTCGGCGCCGGCGTCATGGGCGCCGGCATCGCCGCCCATCTGGCCAACGCCGGGGTGCCGGTGCTGCTGCTGGATATCGTGCCCGAGGGTACCCAGGACCGCAACGCGCTGGCCGCGGGCGCGGTCGCAAAGATGCTCAAGACCGATCCCGCGCCCTTCATGACCAGGCGCGCGGCCAAGCTGGTCACCCCCGGCAACCTCGAGGACGACCTGGACAAGCTGGCGAACGTCGACTGGATCGTCGAGGTCATCATCGAGGACCTGGCGCTCAAGCACGACCTCTACAAGCGGATCGAGGCGGTGCGCAAGAAGGGCTCGGTGGTCTCGTCCAACACCTCGACCCTGCCGCTCGCCAAGCTGGTCGAGGGCCAGAGCGCGCGCTTCGCCGAGGACTTCCTGATCACCCACTTTTTCAACCCGCCGCGCTACATGCGCCTGCTGGAGATCATCGCCGGAGACAAGACCCGGCCCGAGGCGCTCGATACCCTGCGCGACTTCGCCGACCGCAGGCTCGGTAAGGGCGTGGTGCTGTGCCATGATACGCCGGGCTTCGTGGCCAACCGCATCGGCAGCTTCTGGATGCAGAGCGCGATCAACGAGGCGCGCGACCTGGGCCTCACGGTCGAGGAGGCCGACGCGGTCATGGGCCGGCCGATCGGGGTGCCCAAGACCGGGGTGTTCGGGCTGCTGGACCTGGTCGGGCTCGACCTCATCCCCAAGGTCGATGCCAGCCTCGCGGCGAACCTGACGCCGGACGACGCCTATCAGGCGCTGCGCCGCCCCTGGCCGCTGTTCGAGAAGATGATCAAGGACGGCTATACCGGGCGCAAGGGCAAGGGCGGCTTCTACCGGCTCAACACGGACGGCGGCCAGCGGGTCAAGGAGGCGATCGACCTCGACTCGGGCGCCTACGCGCCGGCGGGCAAGGCCGCATTGGAAAGCCTGGACGCTTCCAAGTCGGGCGGCCTGAAGGCGCTGGTCGCGCACCCGGACAAGGGCGGCCGCTATGCCTGGAACGTGCTGTCGCAGACGCTCGCCTACGCGGCCTCGCTGGTGCCCGAGATCGTCGAGCGCGTGCCCGACGTCGATCGGGCGCTGCAGTTCGGCTATGCCTGGAAGTACGGGCCCTTCGAGCTGATCGACCGGCTGGGCGCGGCGGATTTCGCCGAGCGGCTCGAGGCCGAGGGCCGGGAGGTCCCGGCGCTGCTCGCCAAGGCGGCCGAGGCCGGCGGCTTCTACCGGGTGCACGAGGCGCGCCGGCAGTATCTCGGCACCGACGGCACCTATACCGACGTGCCGCGCGAGGACGGCGTGCTGCTGCTGGCCGACGTCAAGCTGGCCGGCGAGCCGCTGGCCCGTAACGGCTCGGCCAGCCTCTGGGACATCGGCGACCAGGTCGCCTGCCTGGAGTTCCACACCAAGCTGAACACCGTGGATCCAGACACCGTCGCCATGGTCGAGAAGACGGTCCGGACGGTCTCCGGCGGCGACTTCAAGGCGCTGGTGATCTACAACGAAGCCAGCCACTTCTCGGCCGGGGCCAACCTCGGCCTCGCCCTCTTCGCCGCCAACGTCGGCATGTGGCCGATGATCGAGGGCATGGTCGAGGGCGGCCAGAAGGCGCTGCGCTCGCTCAAGCACGCGCCCTTCCCGGTGGTCGCCGCGCCCTCGGGCCTGGCGCTGGGCGGCGGCTGCGAGTTCCTGCTCAACTCCGACGCGGTCCAGGCCCATGCCGAAAGCTATATCGGCCTGGTCGAGGCCGGCGTCGGCCTGGTCCCGGGCTGGGGCGGCTGCACCGAGCTGCTGGCCCGTCTGGCCGCCGACCCGCGTCGGCCCAGGGGCCCCATGCCGCCGGTCGCCACGGCCTTCGAGACGATCGGCATGGCCAAGGTCGCCAAGTCCGCCTTCGAGGGTAAGGAGATGGGCTTCCTGAAGGAGACGGACGACATCACCTTCAACCGCGAGCGGCTGCTGGCCGACGCCAAGGCCCGGGCGCTCGAACTGGCCGAGGATTACCAGGCGCCCGAGCCGCTCGAGCTGACCCTGCCCGGACCCTCGGGCAAGACCGCGCTCGATTTCGCGGTGCGCGACCTGCTGGCCAAGGGCGTCGCCACGCCGCACGACGAGACGGTGGCCGGCGCGCTGGCCGAGGTGCTGTCCGGCGGCCCGGCCGCCGACATGACCGAGCCGGTCGCCGAAAAGGACCTGCTCGCGCTCGAGCGCGCCGCCTTCATGCGCCTGGTCAAGACCGCGCCGACCCTGGCCCGCATGGAGCACACGGTGGAAACCGGCAAACCCTTGAGGAACTGAGGACAGGATCATGGTCACCTACGCTGCACCGCTCGAGGACATCCGTTTTCTGCTGAACGAGCTTCTGGACTACGACGGCACGGTCGCGGGCCTGCCCGGCTACGAGGAGGCGAGCGCCGACATCGTCGAGGCCGTGCTCGAGGAGGGCGCCAAGTTCTGCGAGAACGAACTGCTGCCGCTGAACCGGTCGGGCGACGAGGAAGGCTGTATCTTCGAGAACGGCGTGGTTCGTACGCCCACGGGCTTCAAGGAGGCCTACAAGGCCTTCGCCGAGGGCGGCTGGACCGGCCTGGCCTGCGATCCGGCCTACGGCGGCCAGGGCCTGCCCAAGACCCTGCAGTTCATTCTCGAGGAGCTGATCTGCTCGACCAACCTCAGTTTCGGCATGTACCCGGGCCTGAGCCACGGCGCCTACAACGCGCTGGTCCTGCACGGCAGCGACGAGCAGAAGACGACCTATCTGCCGAAGTTGACCGACGGCACCTGGGCCGGCACCATGTGCCTGACCGAGCCGCACAGCGGCACCGACCTGGGCCTGATCCGCACCAAGGCCGAGCCGAACGGCAACGGCGCCTACAAGATCACCGGCACCAAGATCTTCATCTCGGCCGGCGAGCACGACCTGACCGAGAACATCGTCCACCTCGTGCTGGCCAAGCTGCCCGGCGCGCCGCCCGGCAGCCGGGGCATCTCGCTGTTCATCGTGCCGAAGTTCCAGGTCAAGGCGGACGGCGGTCTGGGGCCGCGCAACGGCGTGGCCTGCGGCTCGATCGAGCACAAGATGGGCATCAAGGCCTCCTCGACCTGCGTCCTGAATTTCGACGAGGCCGAAGGCACCCTGGTGGGCGAGCCGCACAAGGGCATGCGCTACATGTTCACGATGATGAACGTCGCGCGCCTGGCCGTCGGCATCCAGGGCCTGGGCCTGGCCGAGACCGCCTACCAGTCGGCCGCGGCCTACGCCAAAGAGCGCCTGCAGGGCCGCGCGCTGACCGGTCCCAAGAACCCGGACAAGCCGGCCGACCCGATCATCGTGCACCCGGACGTGCGCAGGAACCTGCTGACCATGCGGGCCTACAACGAGGGCGCGCGGGCGCTCGCGCTGTGGTGCGGCATGGCGGTCGACGTCGCGGAGAAGCATCCCGAGCCCGAGACCCGGCAGGAGGCCGACGACCTGGTCGCGCTGTTGACGCCGATCATCAAGGCCTTCTTCACCGACTACGGCTTCGAGGCGACCAACCTGGGCGTCCAGGTCTACGGCGGCCACGGCTATATCCGCGAGCACGGCATGGAGCAGCTGGTGCGCGACGCGCGCATCGCCCAGCTCTACGAGGGCGCCAACGGCATCCAGGCGCTCGATCTGGTCGGCCGCAAGATGGGCCAGAACATGGGCCGGCTGCTGCGCCGCTTCTTCCATCCGGTGCAGGCCTTCGTCGACGAACAGCAGGGCGAACCCCGCATGGCCGAGTTCGTCATGCCCCTGTTCAAGGTCCTCGGCCGTCTCCAGCAGGCCACCCTGCACCTGGCCCAGCAGGGCCTGAAGGACCCGGAAGAGGCGGGCGCGGCGGCCAGCGACTATCTGCGCCTCTTCGCGCTGACCGCGCTGGCCTTCATGTGGGCGCGCATGGCGCGGGTCGCCGTGGACGGCCTGGAGGGCGAAAGGGCGGCCTTCTACCGCTCGAAGCTGGCCACGGCGCGCTTCTTCATGACACGCCTGCTGCCGCAGTCCTCCGGACACTTCGCCGCCATCATGGCCGGCAAGGCGGCGATCATGGAACTGGAAGAAGCGGCTTTCTAAGACCGCCGTGCCGGTAACGAGGGAGGGAACGATGCTGCAATGGGCAAAGCGTCTGCTCGCTGCCGTCCTGGCGCTGGGTTTCGCCGCGTCCGCCTGGGCGGCGGAGCCGCCGAGCGGCACGGTGATCTACGGCATCCACCATGAAAAGTACGGCGATGTCGGCACGCACAAGCTGACCTTCTCGCAGAGCGGCGAGGACCTGATGGTCGAGGTCCAGAACAAGATGAAGGTCAAGCTGCTCTTCGTCACTCTGTTTCGCTACAAGGCGGACCGCCGCGAGCTGTGGCGCGACGGCAAGATGGTGTCCTACCGCAGCCAGACCGACGACGACGGCATCGACATCGCCGCATCGGCCGAGCTGAAAGGCGGCAAGCTGGTGATCGAAGGACCGGATGGCAACGCCGAAGCGCCCCTCGGCGTGTTTCCGACCAACCCCTGGAACAGCAAGATCGTCGAGCAGTCCCTGCTGATGGACACCAAGACCGGCGCTTTGCTGAAGGTGAAGATCGACGCGGCCGGCGAGGACACCGTCGAGGCCCGGGGCAAGTCCTTCAGGGCCAGGAAGTACGTGATCTCCGGCGACATGGAGCGGGAGCTCTGGTTCGCCGAGGACGGCACCTGGCTGCAGATGCGTTTCGATTCGGACGGCTCCGCCGTCACCTTCACGCTCAAATAAGGGACTCGGTAGCGCCGTGAACCTCATCCTCCGCCTGATCCGTGTGCTCTTCGTCGCGCTGCGCCGCCCGCCGCTCGACCTGTTCGGGGAGTCGGTCGTGCGCTTTCGGGTCTGGCCCGGCGACCTGGACTTCAACCTGCACATGAACAACGGGCGTTACCTGACGCTCATGGACCTGGGGCGCCTCGACCTGATGGCGCGCCACGGCACGCTGAAGCAGGCGCACAAGAACCGCTGGCAGCCGGTGGTCGCCGCCCAGACCATCCTCTACCGCCGGGCGCTCAAGCCGTTCCAGCGCTACAGCCTGCACAGCCGGCTGGTCTGCTGGGACGACAAGTTTATCTACCTGGAGCAGCGCTTCCAGACCGGCGACAAGCTGGCGGCCTCGGCCATCGTCAAGGCGGCGGTGCGGCGCGGCGGCCGGACGCTGCGCCCGCGCGAACTGCTCAAGGCGATCGGCCAGGAGCGCCGCTCGCCGCCCATGCCGCCGGCGATCAAGGCCTGGGCGCTTGCCGAGGAATGGTCGCGCGAGCCGCGCGGTCCCGCCGCGCCGCTGCTCGGCCGGCCGGCGCCCCAGCCCGGGCTCCAAGGCGCGGATCCGGAGAGATCGCCCCGCCGGGACGGCGAGGATCTACGTCAAGCCGGGTGATTCCCGTCGCATGGCGCCGCGATTTCCGGCGACTCACACCAAAGGATTTTGGGCAGACCCCGGAATGAGGGCTACTGTTAGGTAGACTGATCTAGGCTTACCGGCCCTGAGCGGTAGCAACGGGACGCGCGCCGCCGTAACTGAGGTTGACCAGAAGCACCCGGACCGCCCAGCACAAGAGGCCCGTCTCCCGAGCGTTGAAGTGCACCCTCACAGCGCGGCATGTACGGCGCACCGGCTGTTCAACCGCTTTATCGGCCCTACAAACCGAGGAGATCGCCATGCAATGTCCCGGCTAGAACCGAGTCGCCCTCGACAGCCGATTGCGCTACCCTCGGTAGTCCGCTCAGAAACAAGGGAGGTTCCGATGTATCACACACGAGCTGATTTCGAGGCGGATGTCTTTCAATGCAATCCACCATACCCGGACCGAGCTCTTGCAAGCATAGAGGTTGCTTGGGAGGTGTATCAGGCCGCCGGACAAACTAATTTGAATACCCTAGTTCTTGGCCGTTGGGTCGAGCCTTCTGCACCAGGAGCACCCGGAATTGACAGGGCCATGCAGGCAAACTTCCACATTATGGACGAGGTATTTACCGGCGGTAGCATTATGAACAGCGGAAACTGGACGTTACTTGTGAATGACGCTTGGGTCCTGGGCGGCGTGCATTCGCACACACAGTTTCAACTCGCCTCGCCACGGAATGCGACCAATATCTGGGATGCCGGCAACAATCGTCTTACTGTGACAGGCAGGGAACTCGTCGGTCTTGTGTCCTATGGCTATGCAATCCGAAGACTTCCGCTCGGCGAAGTAGCCGTCTGTGCAGATCCCGGCCTTGCCGATGCTGCTACTTTTGCGGACTACCGGTTGGCCATTGATCGATACACGAACAACCCGGACCAAAACCTGCCGGCGCTGGTGGATTTGAGAGCCCTTCACTAGCATCAATGAGGTCGCCGCAACGAGCGACCTCAAAACCCGCGCGGCATGCGGCCGATCTACTATAGCGGCGGCAACCTCCGGCCGAGCGACGCCGGATACCAGGCTTAGCGTAAGCTCCTTCCGTACCTCATGAATGAGCCAGCAGGTGTTGCGCGCACCGCTGCGAGAGCGATACGGATCGACGAGAAAATAGGATTTAGGATGTACAGCCAAACAGAAAGCTTCGGATATTCACTACGTCCGCATTGGGTCAACAGGCGGATCCGCCACAGCCAGCGGTCACGGGTTCGCGCGGGCGCCTGACGCAGACATCGGCTTCTGGCGAGGGCCGCCCGGCGCGTCGCGCAGCGCGGCCACAATGCGGTTCGCCGCCAAGAGCCCGGAACCTAACAGACGTTCTTCAGGTCCAGCTCCAGGATGCCCTCGGCGCCGGTGGCGCGCAGCTTGGGGATGAGGTCGCGGACTTCACGGCGCTCGACGACCGACTCGATGGCAACCCAGGCCGTGTCGGTGAGTTGGTTGACCGTCGGGGCATGCAGACTTGGCAACAGCTCGGTAATTTCGTCCAAGGCCTCGATCGGCGCGTTCATCTTCAACAGCACCCGGTGACGAGCTGCCAAAGCGCTTTTCAGCATCAATGCGATCTGGTCGATCTTGGCCTTCTTCCAGGGATCGGCCAGGGCGCCCCTGTTGGCGACCAGGACCGTATGCGTGTGCAGCACGTCGCAAACGATGCGTAACCCGTGGGCCTTTATCGTGGTTCCGGTCTCGGTAATTTCGACGGCGGCATCGGCAAGACCCTCGACGACCTTGGCTTCGGTGGCGCCCCAGGAGAACTCGACCGTGGCGTCGATGCCGCGCTCCTCCAGGTAGCGCTTGGTGTATCCCACCAGTTCGGTCGAGATGACCTTGCCCTCCAGGTCCTCGACCTTCCGGACCGCGCTGTTCCGGTCCACCACCAGCACCCAGCGGCAGGGCCGGTCGGACGCCTTGGAGTAGACGAGGTCACAGACCACTTCGACATCGGCCTCGGTCTCCTTGATCCAGTCGATGCCGCAGAGCCCCACGTCCATGGTTCCACGGGCCACATAGGGTCCCATCTCTTGGGAGCGCACCAAAGAGCAGGTGATTTCATCGTCGTCGATGGACGGGAAATAGTTGCGCGAGCGGGATCGAATGGTCCATCCCGCCTGGGCGAACAGGTCCATCGTGGCGGATTCGAGACTTCCCTTGGGGATTCCGAGTTTGAGCTGGGTCATGAAGGGTTCCTAGCATTGATTTGGGGCTATCCACCAGCCCGCTTCTGCTAGCCCTGGCTCGAAGCCCTGCATCCGATCTCGGTGATGTCCGCTCCGTCCCGGCCAGCGTGCAAATCGGCCTCCGGACGGGGTAAATCGCATTTCTCACTTGACATAAGGATATATTTATATGTTTATTAAGGTGTGTGGATTAGCGTGTCTCGGCACGACGGAAGCGGGGGCCAGTGATGGAGCAGTTGTTGGCGGCGTTGCGGGCAGCGGGAGAGCCGACCCGGCTTAGGCTGCTGGCGCTTTGCGCGCACATGGACCTGACGGTCTCGCAGCTGACCCAGATCCTGGGGCAAAGCCAGCCCCGGGTCTCCCGTCACCTCAAGCTGCTGCTCGAGGCCGGATTGCTCGACCGGCTGCGCGAGGGCAGCTGGTCGTTCTACCGCCTGGCGGCGCGGGGCGCCGGGGCCGAGCTCGGCAGAACCCTGATCGACTCCATCTCGGCCGACGACGCCACCCTGGCGCTCGATCTCGAGCGCCTGCAGACGATCCGGCGGGCGCGCGAGAAGGCGGCCGCGGACTATTTCCAGCAGAATGCCGCCGAGTGGGACCGGGTCCGATCGCTCCAGGTCGATGAAGCCGAGGTCGAGCGACGCCTGCTGGAGCTGGTGCCCAATGAGGAGGTCGAAGACTTGCTGGACATCGGCACCGGCACCGGGCGCATTCTCGAAATTCTCGGCGAACGGGTCCGGCGGGCGGTGGGCATCGACCTTTCGCATGAGATGCTCACCGTCGCGCGCTCGAAACTGGAGCGCGCGCAACTTCGGAACTGCCTGGTGCGCCACGGCGACATGTACCGGCTCCCCGTTGAGAGCGCGTCCTTCGACGCGGTGACGGTCCATCAGGTGCTGCACTACGCGGAGGACCCCTCCGCGGTGATCGCCGAGGCGGCGCGGGTGCTGCGCCCCGAGGGCCGGCTGATCGTCGTCGATTTCGCCAAGCACGGGCTGGACTACCTGCGCGACGAACACGCCCATCGCTGGCTCGGCTTTCGCGACGACGAAGTGACCGGCTGGTGCAAGACCGCGGGCCTCGAATCACGGCCGCCGGTCTTTCTGCCCGGCGATCCGCTGACCGTGTGCATCTGGTCGGCCGCCCGGTCGGCCGGCACGCCTTTGACCCCCGCGGCCTGACGGAGGAGAGCCCATCGTGTTGCAAGATTCCGCACTTTCCCCACAGGGCGCTCCGTCGCTCGATGAGGACGCGCCCGCCGACGACATCTCGGTTTCTTTCGAGTTCTTCCCGCCCAATACGCCCGAGGCGGCCGAGCGCCTGTGGACGGTGATCCGGCGGCTGGAAGCGCTCGGGCCGCGCTTCGTCTCCGTCACCTACGGCGCCGGGGGCAGCACTCGGGAACGGACCCATGCGATCGTCACCCGGATCCTGGCCGAGACCTCTCTGCTGCCGGCCGCGCACCTGACCTGCGTCGGCGCGCCTCGCGAGGAGATCGACGAAATCGCCCGCGCCTACTGGGAGGGGGGCGTCCGCCACCTCGTCGCCCTGCGCGGCGACCCGCCGGGCGGCCTGTCCGAAAGCTACCGGCCTCACCCGGGCGGCTATGCCTACGCCGCCGATTTGGTCGCGGGTTTGAAGCGGGTGGCCGACTTCGAGATCAGCGTGGCCGCGTTTCCGGAGGTCCACCCGGAAGCCCTGTCCGCGGAACAGGACCTGGACAACCTCAAGCGCAAGCTGGACGCCGGCGCCTGCCGCGCGATCACCCAGTTCTTCTTCGATCCGGAGCGCTACCTGCGCTTTGTCGACCGGGCCCGGGCGGCGGGGATCGACGCGCCCATCGTCCCCGGCATCTTCCCGATCACGAACTTCGCGCGCACCGTCGAATTCGCGAAGAAATGCGGGGCGACCGTTCCGGCGTGGCTGACGGCCCTGTTCGAGGGCGTGCAGGACCACTCCGACACGCGCAATCTGGTGGCCGCCGTGGCTGCCGCCGAGCTGTGCCGGCAGTTGCAGGCCCAGGGCGTCGACGAGTTCCACTTCTACACCCTGAACCGCGCCGAGCTGACCACGGCGATCTGCCATATGCTGCGCGTACCGATCCCGATCACGGGCTTCGCCGACCGCGCGGCGGGGGCGTGAGATGAGCGAGTTCATCGGTGCGCTCTCCGAGCGCGTGCTGCTCTGCGACGGCGCGATGGGCAGCCGCGTGCAGGCGCTCGACCTGGACGTCGACCGGGACTACTGGGGCAAGGAGAACTGCACCGAGGTCCTGAACCTGTCGCGCCCGGACCTGGTGATCGAGATCCACAAGGGCTATTTCGCCGCCGGCGCCGACATGGTCGAGACCAACAGCTTCGGCGGCTCGCCGATCACCCTGGGCGAGTTTCAGCTCGAGGACCGGGCCTTCGAGATCAACCAGCGGGCCGCCGAGCTGGCGCGCGAGGCGGCCGAGTCCTTCGTGGGCGACGGGCGCCGGCGTTTCGTGCTCGGCGCGGTCGGGCCGGGCACGCGTCTGCCCTCGCTCGGCCACGTCGACTACGACACGATGGAGCCCGCGCTCGCCCTCCAGTGCGCCGGGCTGATCGCCGGCGGGGCCGACGCGATCCTGATCGAGACCTGCCAGGATCCGCTGCAGATCAAGGCCGCGGTCAACGCCGCCAAGCGGGCGCGCGCCGAGGCCGGACGGGACTCCCTGCCGATCCTGGTGCAGGTCACGGTCGAGACCACCGGCACGCTGCTGGTCGGCAGCGACATCGCCGCGGCGGCCACCGTGATCAAGGCGCTCGGCGTGCCGGTCCTGGGCGTCAACTGCGCCACCGGGCCGCAGGAGATGGCGCCGCACGTCGAATGGCTGGCGGAGAACTGGCCGGGCCTGATCTCGGTCCAGCCCAACGCCGGCTTGCCCGAGCTGGTCGAAGGCCGGACCCGCTATCCGCTCTCGCCCGACGAGCTCGCGAAATGGCTCGACCGGTTCCTCGGCGAGGACGGCATCAACCTGATCGGCGGCTGCTGCGGCACCACGCCCGCCCATATCGAGGCGCTCGACGCCATGCTGCGCCGGCGCGCCGGGGGCGGCGACGCGCGGCCCGTGCCCAAGCAGCGGACATCGCTCTGGGTGCCGGGAGTCGCCTCGCTCTACGGCCAGGTGCCCTACCGGCAGGAGAACGCCTATCTCTCGATCGGCGAGCGGTGCAACGCCAACGGCTCCAAGCGGTTCCGCCGGCTCCAGGAGCAGGGCGACTGGGATGGTTGCGTCGCCATGGGCGTCGAACAGGTCAAGGAAGGCTCCCACGCGATCGACCTCTGCACCGCCTTCGTCGGCCGCGACGAGAAGGCCGAGATGACCGAGCTGGCGTCCCGCATGCGCGGCGCCGTCGATGCGCCCCTGGTCTTCGACTCGACCGAGTACCCGGTGCTCGAGGCGGCCATGAAGCTCTACGGCGGCAAGCCGGTGCTCAACTCGATCAACTTCGAGGACGGCGAGGAACCGGCGGCCAAGCGGGTCGCGCTCGCCCGCAAGTTCGGCGCCGCGGTGGTCGCACTGACCATCGACGAGGACGGCATGGCCAAGGAGGCCGGACACAAGGTCGCGATTGCCAAGCGTCTCCACGACTTCGCCTGCGTCAGGCACGGCCTGCCGCCCGAGGACCTGATCATCGACCCGTTGACCTTCACGATCTGCACCGGCAACGAGGACGACCGCCGGCTCGGCCTCTCGACCCTGGATGCGATCGAGGAGATCGCCCGCGAGCTGCCGGACTGCCAGGTGATCCTGGGCCTGTCCAACATCTCCTTCGGACTGAACCCGGCCGCCCGGCATGTGCTGAACTCGGTGTTTCTCGACCACGCCGTGAAGCGCGGCATGACCGGCGCGATCGTGCACCTCTCCAAGATCATGCCGCTGCACAAGATCCCGGACGAGGAGGTCGAGGCCGCGGAGGACCTGATCTTCGACCGCCGCGCCGAGGGCAGCGATCCGCTGCACGCCTTCATCGCCCTGTTCGAGGGACGCAGCGCCGAGGTCGCCGAGAAACGCGGACGCGCGGCCGACGTGGAGACCCGCCTGAAGGACCGAATCGTCGACGGCGACCGCCAGGGCCTCGAGCAGGACCTGGACGAGGCGCTGGCGAAACATCCGGCGCTCGACATCATAAACATCCATCTACTGGACGGCATGAAGGTGGTCGGCGAGCTGTTCGGCGCCGGCAAGATGCAACTGCCCTTCGTGCTGCAGTCGGCGGAGACCATGAAGGCGGCGGTCGCCTATCTCGAGCCGCACATGGAGAAGGTCGAGGGCCGCGAGAAAGGCACGATCGTGCTGGCCACGGTGAAGGGCGACGTCCACGACATCGGCAAGAACCTGGTCGACATCATCCTCACCAACAACGGCTACAAGGTGATCAATCTCGGCATCAAGCAGCCGATCGACGCCATCCTGGCCGCAGCGCTGGAGCACCGGGCCGACGCGGTCGGCCTGAGCGGCCTGCTCGTGAAGTCCACCGTGGTCATGCGTGAGAACCTGGAGCGCATGACCCAGGAGAAGGTAGACCTGCCGGTGTTCCTGGGTGGGGCCGCGCTGACCCGGAACTACGTCGAGGGCGATTGCGTCCGGGCCTACGGCTGCGGACGGGTCGCCTATGCCCGTGACGCCTTCGACGGCCTGTCCCTGATGGGCCGGGTGATGGGCGGCGGCTTCGACGAGCATCTGGCCGCGCGCCGCGCCGAGCAGCAGGCTCGGTCCGGCGAAAGCCGGCGCGCTCCAGCCCGCCCCGCCAAGGCGAGACGCCGTCCGGTCGACGCCGCGAAGACCCGGCTGCGCCGCGAGGAGCTGTCGAACGGCGTGACGGTCCCCGAGCCGCCCTTCTGGGGCCCGCGGGTCGTGACGCGGGTGCCGGTGGACGCGCTGGTGCCATACCTGAACGAGCGCATGCTCTATCAGTTCCAGTGGGGCTACCGGAAGGCGGGCCGCACGCTCGCCGATTACATGGCCTGGGCGGCCAAGGAGTTGCGGCCGATCCTCAAGCGCATGCTCGACGTCTCCAAGCAGCAAGACATTCTGCTGCCGCAGGCGGTCTACGGCTACTGGCCGGCCAGCGCCGAAGGCGACGACGTGGTGCTCTACGACCCCGAGGACGGCGGGCGCGAGGTCGCGCGCTTCGCCCTGCCGCGGCAGGCCCGCGACGGCGGCCTCTGCGTCGCCGACTTCCTGCGCGACGCCGCGCAGGGCGAGCGCGACGTGCTCGGGCTCCAGGTGGTCACCGTCGGGCAGCGCGCGTCCGACGTGGCGCGGGACTGGTTCGCCGAGGACCGCTATCGGGATTACCTCTATCTACACGGTCTGGGCGTCGAGCTGGCCGAGGCGCTGGCGGAATACGTGCACAAGCGGATCCGCGGCGAGCTCGGCTTCGGCCACGAGGACGCGCGCGACATGAGCAAGATGCTGCAGCAGGGCTACCGGGGCTCGCGCTACTCCTTCGGCTACCCGGCCTGCCCCGAGCTCGAGGACCAGCAGCAGATCCTGGAGCTGCTCGGCGCCGAGCGGATCGGCCTCGCGCTCAGCGAGGAGTCACAGCTGCACCCCGAGCAGTCCACCTCGGCCATCGTGCTGCACCACCCGCAGGCCAAGTACTTCACGGTCTGAAGCGGGAGGGGCCGATGACGGCGTTCATCGGCTCGCCGGTATGAGGCGGCGGCTCACAGCTCCGGGGCGCTGAGGGCGACGGCGCGCTCCCACTTGCTCTCGTGATCCGCGCCGAACACCAGGGACTCGTCCCACTCGATCACGTACCAGCCGCCGTGGCCGATCTCCTTTTCCAGCTGCCCCGGCGCCCAGCCCGCATAGCCCAGCGCGAAGATCACATGGCGCGGCCCCATCCCGCCGGCCACGGCGCGCAGCAGCTTGTCGTCGCGGCTGAAGGCGACCCGCTTGTTTACCTTTACGCTGCCCGCGGGCATCACGTCGGTGCTGTGCAGGATGAAGGGCGCCCGCCGCTCGACCGGTCCGCCGTAGTGGACGAGCACCCGGGGGCCGGCCTCGTCCGGCTCGGGTCTGCCGTCTTGTGCTTTGCGCTCGCCCAGCAGCAGGTCGAGCGGTACCTCGCCCATCGGTTCGTTCACCACGACGCCGAGGGCGCCGCGGCGGCCGTGCTCCACGAGGTAGACGATGGTCTCTGCGAAGTTCGAGTCCTGCATCTCGGGCACGGCGACCAGGAGACGCCCGGTCAGCGTGCTTTCAGCCGGGCCCGCGGTGTTCGCCACGAGCAGCAGGGCCGCTGCGGCGGCCAGGACCGCCGCCCTCCGCCATGGTCCGCCCCGGAGTTTGATGAGGCTGCGCATCCCTTGGTCTCCGATGCTCGTACCAAAAGTCACTGATAGCGACCTTTGGTACGAGCATGATAGCAGATTTGCGGCGATCGGCCGCGTTTCATGCTAAAAGGCGGATATGCCTTGCGAGACCACCACGGCACGCCCGCCGGCCTCCGGCCGGGCCTTCCTTGCCGTCCTCCTGCTGGCGGGACTGGCCGCCTGCGCCCAGCCCTTCGAGGTGCCGCCGCCGCGCGAGGCCAATCGGGCGGTGCCCCGCGGCCCGGCGCTGCCGGGACCGCTCGGCCCCTTCGACTACGATCCCCGGCCGCGGGCGATCGCGCTCTGCTACGGCAACCTGATCAACGACCCCGACGAGGTCATGCAGAAGGCACAAGAGCTCTGCCCCAACAACGGCAGGATCGAGCGCGTCGCCGAGGACTTCTTCTGGAACACCTGTGCGCTGCTTCAGCCGGTGCGCGTCTCCTTCGTCTGCTTCCCCGGCCCGCCCGAGCCGCCCCAATACCAGTAGAAAAAGGGGACATTCT
>CAMYKD010000053.1:0-3903 GCA_947258885.1 uncultured Kiloniellales bacterium
CCCGCGGCCGACGCGGTTCCGCTTTGTTCTTGACAATGGCGTTGTAATAGGGTATATATCCTATCATCGGAATCGGAGCGGGAGAAAGCCCATGGAATCCGACGCGTTTCCGGCAGAGGAGGGCGCGCGCGTCGCGAACTGGCTGGACGGACTGCAGTTCCGCGGGCTCTGCCTGCCCGAGGGCCTGACCGTGGACCAGGCCGCCCGGGAGCGCGAGGGCGCGCGGGCGGCGGCGGCGGGCCTCGCCGGCGAAGCGTGGGACGCCGGGGGCACGGGGATCGCCGAACGGGTCCAGGCCGCCCAGTTCGTCTCGGCCCACGCCGCCGCCATGGACTGGCAGGCCGAGGCCAACCGCCGCGACCTGCCGCCCCACGCCCGCGCCACCGCCCAGCGCCTGGCCCGCCAGCTCATGGCGCTCACGACATCCCAGCTGAACGGCCTCTGCCGCCTCAAGGCCGAGCAGCGCAAGGACCGGGAGCAGGCGATGCGCCTCGCCGAGCAGACGGCGCGCCGGGCCGAGCGCGAGACCGCCGCCAAGGCCGCCGCCAAGGCCGCCGCCGAGTCCAGGGCCTGGAGCGCCGACCGCCGGGCGCTCGTCGCCGACATGGAGCGGACCCTCAAGGCCGGCATCGGCCCGCGGGCGGCCGCCGGCCTCGACCGCGAGCTCGATCCGGGGCTCGACGCCGCGCTCGATCCCGAGGCGATGGCCGATCCTGACCCCGACAAGATGGCCGAGACCGCGCTCGCGATGGCGGCGCCGCCCCCGGGCACCGAAGCCCCTGGCAGCGCGTTCCCCCACCCACGGCCTGCCAGCCCGCCAAGGCCTGCAACGCCAAAGCCCCTTGGCGCCGGCGGGCCCGCAAAGCCCGAGCCCGTCGGCGCCGGCGTGCCGGATACGACGCCCGAACCCGCGCCGCCCTTGAACCGCCGGCAGCGCCGCGCGCTGGAGCGCCTGCGGCGGAAGACGAGGCGGCGGGAAGGGGTGGAGTGAAAGGCTTGGTATCGCGGTCGGCCAGGGGGAGGGGCCGAGCTCACCTATCCAATAGTGCAATAACGCATACCTGACCCCGTTCCCGGAAGTTGATCACGAGGTTGCGCAGGTCGCTCAGCGCGCTTTACCTGGCTGCCCCCATTGCCGTCGCCCGCAGACTGCTCACATTCCTCAACGCGCTCACGCGCTCACGCGCTCAGGCCAAAGTTGGGACCCGAAACACCCTTGACGACAACACAGTCGCTGACCCTCACTTTTACCCCACGCTCAAGGCTGCGTCCCTGTAGACATTCAGCTGGGCAATGATTTCGTCGAGCGGCGCATCGTAAATATCTCCAATAAGTACGATCAGGTTGCCGGAGGAGATGTGAATGCCAGGCCGCAGCCTGAGGCGCGCACTCCAATCCACGGCATCAGGCACGGCGAAGCGGAGAACTTTGCGGCCAAGGATGGAGGTCTTGGTCGCATCAAAGCCCGCGAGTTCGTGCCATGGCCACTGTCTGCGATCTCCCCACAGCAAAAAACGTGAGACCATCGCCATCAAGAAGAAGAAAGTTCTGATCTACCGATCCGTAGCGGAAAACGCGAAAGCCACCTCTTACGCAGGCCGCGGCCGCAATCGTCAGAATTACGGCGGTGAGGGCGTCCCACGACAATCCATAGCGATCCTCCAGGAGTAGGTTGGCAAAGTCGCGAACTGCGAAACCAACAAATAGCGCACCCAAGAACATGTAAGAGATTCTTGCACGTCTAACGATAGAAGTTCTAATTTGATATCTGACGGGCTGCATCGTCGTACTTCTTCCTAGATTCGGATCGTTTTGCACTATCTTTCGTACCGAGCCAACGCTACAGCCACGTTGCCGTGCATCTTGCCTCTGAGCCTGACCTAAAATGAACTGTTTTAGATCAATGAGTTAAGGACACTTAGCGTTTCCCTTTGTCATTACCGGGCTTCACCCGGCAATCTAGGGATTGCCTGGGCAGTGCCATTCCTGAATAACGGGGACAGTATACTTATCTAAGGCGCTATTCGCGAAGCTCTGAAGGAGTTAAGTAAACTGTCCCAGGAATTTGCGGCGGAAGGGGAGGCGGCGGGAAGGAGTGGTGTGAGGGGCTTGGTATCGCGGTCGGCCAGGGGGAGGGTCAGAACTCGCCTATCCAATAACGCAATAACGCATACCTGACCCCGTTCCGCGCCGTCGGCGCGGTCACCGGATCCAGGCAAAGGCGGTTTCGAGGTAGCGGCGGCCGTCCTTCCGCTGCCACTCGCCATGGGCCATGATCACGCGTTCCGGGTCCCAGGCGAGGACCCGGTCGCGGGCGCGCCGGGTCGCCCGCCGGTCGAAGAAGGTCAGGCGCCATTCGAGCGGCGCGTAGCCGCGCCCCTCGACGATGCCCCAGGTCCGCGCGAGCCAGCGCGCCCAGGCCCGCCAGTTGGCCCGCAGGAAGGCGTCGCTGAAGTTCTCCGACAGGTCCGCCAGAATCGCGGTCCGCGAGGCCCGGTGGAAGAACACGACCTCGTCCATGAAGCGCGAGCCGTTGAACCAGACCTGATCGAAGGCGCCGCCCCAGGCCGCGGGCGGCCTGTCCTCCAATGGCGCCTGGAAGCGCAGCTCCGGCCGTTTCCCGGCCGTCGAGCCGGGCCCCCAGAGCAGGGACCCGGGATAGGCCGCCTGCCAGTCGGCCAGATAGAGATGATGGAGCTTGTTCGGGCTGACCAGATGCCCCGGTCGCCCCAGCCGGTCCACCGCCTCCCGCAAGGGCGCCGACAGCTGGATCGGCGACCAGACCCAGAGAGCGCCGTCGGCAAGCCGGACGACGACGCAGCGGGTCGGATAGGGAAAGCCGTAGAAATCGACCGGATCGCCCTCCGCCAGCCAGACGTCTTCCGCGACTCTCTCGAGCATCGTGAACCCCCGGCGCAATTTCGCAAGAATGCACGCACGAACGAAAAGTTCAAGCTGGCGGGAGTCGGGCGATACACGCGAGGCCCGCTGCGCGGGACGAGACGGACGCGACTGCGCTTTGTCAGCGAGGGTCAAGCGAGGGTCAGGCCTGCATAAATGGATTGTTGCGCGCATCCAACTGCCGGGCGCGGTCCGGGGACCGCGGCCCTTTGGTGCCCTCCGCTCCCTCTCGCGGCGGCCTGTGCTAGGCTTGGCGGATACAACAGCCGAGGAATGACGATGTCCGACAAACTCGAAAGGCGGCTCGACGCGGTCTACCAGTCGGGTGGCGACCGGGAAAAGCTCGACCGAGCCTATGACGACTGGGCTCGCGACTACGACCAGGATCTCTGGGCGTCCGGCAACCCCTATATAGCCCTGATGGCCGGCATGGCGGGGCGACACATTCGGGACGGAAACGCAAGAATCCTGGACAGTGGCTGCGGCACCGGCAACATGGCACAGGTCTTGCGCCTGATCGGTTACGCGAACATCGTCGGCATCGACGCGTCGGACGGTATGCTCGCCGCGGCGCACGCCAAGGGGTGTTACGTCGAACTGCACAAGATGCTGCTCGGCGCCGAGATCGATCTGCCGGGCGAGAGCTTCGATGCCGTGACGGCTGCCGGCGTTCTCACGCATGGCCATGCGCCGCCGGAGTCCCTGGACGGCCTGCTCGCGGTCGCCAAGCCCGGCGCGCCGATCATTTTCTCGATCTCCAAGATTGCCATGGATGAATGCGGCTTCGGTCAAAAGATCGCCGATCTCGAGCGTTCGGGAGCCTGGTTGCTCGAGGAACGGACCGAGCCGTTCCGGACCTATCCGTTTTCGTCACGATACGCGGATTTGCGCCATTGGATCAGCGTGTACCGAAAGGCGGGATAGGGCATCGAAGCGAGCGCTGCGGCGCCTCGAGGCTCTGCGGTCGGGATCGTCATCGACCGCCGGCCTTGCACAGACGCG
>CAMYKD010000053.1:3909-35900 GCA_947258885.1 uncultured Kiloniellales bacterium
GCGTGTTGCCTAGGGTCAAGCGCCGATTTGAAGCTTAGCTTGCGGGCGCTCTAGAAATGCGGCTAAAGCGAGCGGTCAGACCGCCCGGCAAGAGCCGCGGCGGTTTTTTCGTTGGGCCCGGTCGGGTCCGGAGGGCGGCGAGGCGACGATGTCCGATCGAGACTATGCGGGTGACATAAACCCGTCCGAGACTTGGCAGATCCTGAAAGACGAGCCGGACTCGGTCCTGGTCGACGTGCGCACCGACGCCGAATGGACCTATGTCGGCCTGCCCGACCTCGGCGGCCTGGGCAAAGAGACGGTCTGCGTCGCCTGGCAGACCTTCCCCCGGATGCGGCTCAACCCGGACTTCCTGGCCGAGCTCGAGGCCAAGGGGGTGCGGCGGGAGCAGACGGTGCTGCTGATCTGCCGCTCGGGCGTGCGCTCGCGCCATGCGGCCGTCGCGCTGACCCGGGCGGGCTACGGCCGCTGCTACAACGTGGCCGAGGGCTTCGAGGGCGACCGCGACGGGGCGCATCACCGCGGGCGCCAGGGCGGCTGGAAGGCCAGGGGCCTGCCCTGGGTCCAGAGCTGAAACCGGCGGGCATCGAGGGGGAGGGGAATGAGCGACAAGCCAGACGCAACGAGGCCCGGGCCCTGGCGCCGGCAGACCGAGCTGGTGCGCGGCGGCACGGCGCGCAGCGCCTTCGGCGAGACCTCCGAGGCGATCTTCATGACCTCGGGCTACGTCTACGACACGGCGGAACAAGCCGAGGCGGCCTTCAAGGGCGATATCGAGCGCTTCGTCTACTCGCGCTACGCCAACCCGACGGTCTCGATGTTCGAGGAGCGCCTGCGGCTGCTCGAGGGCGCCGAGGCCTGCCGGGCCACGGCCAGCGGCATGGCGGCGGTCTTCGCCGCGCTGATCTGCCAGCTCGAGGCCGGCGACCGGGTCGTCGCGGCGCGCGCCCTCTTCGGGTCCTGCCATTACATCATCGCCGAGATCCTGCCCCGCTTCGGGATCGAGACCGTGTTGATCGACGGCACCGACCTCGACGCCTGGCGGCAGGCCCTGGCGCCGGGGGCGGCCTGCGTGTTCCTGGAGACCCCGTCCAACCCGACGCTAGAAATCATCGACCTCGCCGCGGTCGCCGAGCTGGCGCGGCGGGCGGGGGCCTCCCTGATCGTCGACAACGTCTTCGCCACGCCCCTGCTGCAGCGGCCTCTGGAACTCGGCGCGGACGTCGTGGTCTATTCCGCCACCAAGCACATCGACGGCCAGGGACGCTGCCTAGGCGGCGCGATCCTCGGCAGCCAGGCCTTCGTCGAGGACAATCTGGTGCCCATCATGCGCCATACGGGCCCGGCGATCAGCCCGTTCAACGCCTGGGTCCTGCTCAAGGGCCTCGAGACCCTGGAGCCGCGGGTCGCCCGGCACTGCGCCAATGCTCGGAATGTGGCGGCCTTCCTGGAGGACCGGCCCGGCATCGTGCGCACCCTCTATCCGGGGCTGGCCAGCCATCCGCAGGCCGAGCTGGCCCGGCGCCAGATGGACGACAGCGGCACCCTGGTCGCCTTCGAGCTGGAGGGCGGCAAAGGGCGCGCGTTCCGCTTCCTGAACGCGCTGAAGCTGGTCGATATTTCGAACAACCTGGGCGACAGCAAGAGCCTGATGACGGCCTGCTGCGGCTGTCGGTCGGCCTGGAGGACGTCGAGGACATCAAGGACGATATCGCCCAGGCGCTCTCCGCCTGAGGCCGGTCTTCGGGAGGAGGAGCGGGCCGGCGCCGAGTCCAAGCGAAGGGAAAAAGCTCTAGAACACGCCGGTGAAGTTGTCCATGACCTGCAGAACCGCCGGTCCGAGCAGGACGATGAACAGCGGCGGCAGGATGAAGAGGATCATCGGCACCGTGAGCAGGGCCGGCAGGCGGGCCGCCTTCTCCTCCGCCCTCATCATGCGCTCGTCGCGCGACTCCTGGGAGAGAACACGCAGCGACTGGGCCAGAGGCGTACCATAGCGCTCGGCCTGCGACAGCGTGTTCACCATGCCGCGAACGCCGGGCAGGTTGCAGCGGGTCGCCAGGTTCTCCAGGGCCTTCTGCCGTTCCGGCAGGAAGCCGAGCTCGAGACTGGTGATGCTGAACTCGTCCGACATCTCGGGACCGGCGGAGATCATCTCGTCGGCCACGCGCATCAGCGTCGCGTCCAAGCTGAGCCCGGCTTCGGCACAGATCACCATGAGGTCGAGCGCGTCGGGAAGCGATTTACGGATCAGACCCTGCCGCTTCGTGGCTGCGTTCTTGATCATGATGTCGGGAAAATAGGCGCCCAGTATCACAGCGACCAGGGTCGCTATCAGCTTGCCCGTCGAATCGAGCTCGCCGAGGTTCAGCCCATAGACCATGAACAGCGCCATGCCGCCGAACGCGAAGGGAAGGGCGACCTTCATGAAGAGGTAACGGACCAGCGCGTCCTTGGTGCGCCAGCCGGCCCGGGCCAGATTGTTGGCGATCTTCTCGGCTTGGCTGGACTTCATCAGCTCCAGGCGGTCGACGACCTGGCGCATGAAGGTCATCGAGTGATCGCGGTCCTTGCGGCGTCGCGAACCGGAAACGCCGGCGCGCAGCGCTTCGCGCTGCGTGGCCATCAGTTCGGCGCGCCGCGCGGCGGGATCCCGATACAGCAGGGCGGACCAGACGGCGAAGGCGCTGACGAAGGCGGTCAGTGCCGCCATCGCGACGATCAGGTCCTCGGCGCTCAACCCCGCCGGCAGGAAAGATTCGAGGTTCATATCTCGAATTTCACCATCTTGTACATGACAACGCCGCCGATCAGGAACATCAAGCCGCCGAGGCCGAGCATCACGTTGCCTCGCTCATCGATGAACAGCTTCATCACGTAGGACCGGTTCACCAGGAAGATGAAAAAGCCGACCACGAAGGGCAGGGAGCCGATGATATAGGCGCTCGCCTTGGCCTCGGAAGACATGGCCTTGATCTTCAGTTTGAGTTGGCGGCGGCCACGAAGCACGTTCGACAGATTGGACAGTGTTTCGGAGAGGTTGCCGCCGGTCTCGCTCTGAATGGCCAGGCTGACCGTGAAGAACTTGAAATCCTGAAGGTCCAGACGGCTGGAAGTGTCCCAGAGCGCATCTTCCAGCTTGGTTCCCATGCGAACCGCGTCGGTGACCCGCCTGAGTTCCTCGCCGACCGGGTCCGGCACCTCGGCGCCGGCGGTCTTGATGGATTCGCCGATCGGCAGGCCGGATTTCAGGCCGCGCACCATGAGGTCGATCGCATCCGGAAAGTGCGAAATGAACTTGTTCTGCCGCCGCGTGGCCATCATGCCGACAACGAGGTGGGGCAGGGCGACACCGGCGATGATGCCGATGAAGGGCGAGGCCACCGGCGGCACGAACTTGAGCATGAGACTAGCGGCCATGGCACCGAGCCCGACGATGACGCAGATGGCCAGATATCGGCCGAGCGGCCCTTCGATTCCGGCTCGCTCGAGACGCTTGCGAAGCTGCTCGCGCTTGGGCAGGACATTCTTGATGATGCGGTCGACCACAGCGATGTCGCTGTCCGAGGTCGATCGTTTCGCGCTGATTCTTTGCTCTTCGTCGTTCTTTGCGTGGCGCCCGGTCGTCGCCAGCTCCATACGGTTCTTGAACTGCTTTTCCTTGCCGCCGCTCCCAAAGGCGAGCAGGACCAACAGATAGGCGCCGAAAACCGGCAACGCCAGCAGCAGCATCATACCGGGCGTAAGCGTACCATCGGCGAAAAGAGCCTCGAGATTCATCCCATGGCCTCCATCAGACGCTTGTCGAGGCCGAAGTAGGCCGCATTCGAGGCGAAGTGCGGCCTCAGCCCAGACGACTTGAAGTTGCCGCGGATCGTCCCGTCTTCGCCTTCGCCCTCGAATTGGAACGTGAAGAGATCCTGGGTCGTGATGATGTCGCCTTCCATGCCGACAACTTCGGAGATATGGGTGATGCGGCGCATGCCGTCACGCATGCGCGAGATCTGGACGATCATGTCGAGGGCGGCGGCGATCTGGGTGCGCACCGCCTTGCTCGGCAGGTTGATTCCCGCCAACCCGACCATGTTTTCCAACCTGGTCAGGGCCTCGCGGGGCCGGTTGGCGTGGATCGTGCCGAGCGAGCCGTCGTGGCCGGTGTTCATGGCCTGAAGCAGGTCGACCGCTTCCGAGCCGCGCACCTCGCCGAGGATGATCCGGTCGGGGCGCATACGCAGCGAGTTCTTGACCAGGTCGCGCATCGATATGTCGCCGACCCCTTCCAGGTTGGCCGGTCGGGTCTCGAGGCGCACCACGTGAGGCTGTTGCAGCTGCAACTCGGCGGCGTCCTCGATCGTCACGATGCGCTCGCCCTGGTCGATCATCTGCGACATGGCGTTGAGCAGGGTCGTCTTGCCCGAACCGGTACCGCCCGAAATCAGGATGTTGAGGCGGCTGCGCGCCGCGATCTTCAACACCGTGCACATATCGGGCGAGATGTTGCTCTGCTTGGCCATCACGTCCAGCGTGATGCCTTTCTTGGCGAACTTACGTATCGAGATCGACGGGCCGTCGATGGCCAGCGGCGGGATGATGATGTTGACGCGGCTGCCGTCCTTCAGGCGCGCGTCGCACAGCGGCGTGGTTTCGTCGACCCGCCGGCCGACCTGGGAGACGATGCGCCGGCAGATGTTGAGGACATGCGGGTCGTCGCGGAAGCGGATGTCGGTCAGCTCCAGCTTGCCGCGCCGCTCGACATAGACCTGATTGGCACCGTTGACCATGATGTCGTTGACCGACTCGTCGAACAACAGGGGCTCCAGAGGGCCGAGGCCCAGCATGTCGTTGAGCAGAAGGTCGACGACCGCGTCCTGTTCCGGGCCGTTGAGGCGGAGCTGCTCTTCGGCGAGCAGCTCGGTGACGATTTCGCCGACCTGCTGGGACAGCTCCTCGCGCGGCAACTGGGATGCGGCGGCCAGGTCGAGGCGCTCCATCACCAGCGGCTGGATGCGTTCCTTGGCGGTATCGACCGCGCTGGTGTTGGATACGGCGTTTCCCCCGCCACCCCGCGAGGCGATATCGGATCTCTGGTGTTGGCCGGTTCCGGGCACCGGCGCCAAGGGGCTCGATTTGACCAGCCAGTCGATCAGGTTCGAGACAAGGGTCCGGCGCTCCAGCAGATTGAAGTTGTCCGCCTCGTCGCCCAGGTCGTCGGTGACGATCTGGCCGATCCGCAGCGCCAGTTCGGGCCGCGGCAGCATACCGACATTGTCCTTCTCGAAGGCTTCGAGGAGGAGGGGCCTCATACGATCGATATAGGGTCCGAGGTCCGAATTGCCCTTCTTGGACTGGCCGGGGTCGCCCCCGCGCCGCCCGCTCTTCCCGGACTCGGACCTGGCGGGCTCGATTGCCATTACTTGGCCTTGCTCCTCTTGCCCAGACTAAGCCAGGGTTTCTTCGGACCGGCCGCCTTCACACCTCGGGCCTTGTTCTTCTTGCCCAGAATGTCGCTGGCCAATTTCTGCAGCGTTTTTGCCGCCTTGCTGCGGGCCGCGAAGTGAACCAGCGGCTTGCCGGTGTTGGCGGCTTCGTTGAACGCCTTGGATTCCTCGGGAATCAGCACATCCACCTTACGGCCCAGCGCCTTCTGGAAATCCGGCAGGCGCATGGCCTGTTGGTCGCCGCCGCCACGATTGGCAACAACCATGATCTTCGCCTTCGAGGTCGCTTCCTCGATATTGCCCAACAGTCGGATCGTGTCGCGCAGTCCCGACAGGCTGAGCTCCGTGACCAGCGCGACATGCGTAGCCGCCCGAAGCGTTTGATGCCGGACGCCGAACGCGGGCCGTGGCAGGTCGACCACGATGCACTCGTTGCTGCGGCCAAGCGAGTCGAACAGCACCGAGATCGCTTCCGAGCTGAACGAGATCTCACCGGACAGATTTTCCTCGGTCGCCATCACCGAGAACTTGTCGGTTAGCTTCGCGGTGGCGCTGGAGATGAACAGACTGTCGATGCGCCCGGGATTCTCCAAGGCTTCGCGGAGGCCGCGGGTCGGCTCGAGGTCGAGCGATAGGGCCACGGTGCCGAACTCGAGATCCAGATCTACCAGTGTCGTGCGCAGACCGTGCTCCTCGGCAAAAAGCCAGGCGAAATTGACGGCGATGGTGCTGGCGCCGACGCCGCCGCGCGCGCCGATCACGACGACCCGTTTGGCCTCCTCGGCGACCACCGGCTCGTTAGCGCTGGGCGCCGGTTCCTCGGCGCGCTCCAAGGCTTGAGCCAGCGCTTTCTCGGAAACCGGCTTGACCAGATAGTCGGTGACGCCGGCGCCGGTCAGCTCGCGATAGAGCGAGACGTCGTTGATCTCGCCGATGCCGATGAGGCGCGTGTCCTCGGTGAACGCTGTGGTAAGCGACAACATGGCGCTCAGCGGCGAGCTGTTGTCGCCGATGTCCACGATCAGCACCTTGGGTGGCGCCGCTTCGGCCAGGAAAGCAAGGGCGTCGGAGGTGTCCCCGTCGCGCACCACAGGCTCGTCGAAGAACTGCTGGGCGACACTGGCCACGATCTCGTGCGTCTCGCCGTCACCGACGAACGCGACGCATTCAGCCCCAGCCATCTGCAACGGCGCTGGGTCCGAGAACCTCCCTAGGGCACTCATTAGTCAGTCCCTTCCTTGATGAACGTTCTTTTCTCCGTGAGCTTTTGCGTGCGGTAACGCTGTATGGCCGAGGCCGCTACCTCGCCGTCGGGAGAGGTCATCGGGCGTCCCTTGGCGAGATCGTGCGGATCGGCGACCATCATGCCCAAGGCGGCATTGTAGGCACAGCCGGGGCGGAAATCGGGCCGCTGGCCGGCAAAGGGCTCTTCGGGGTTCGAGCAATCCGGGGGGAGCAAGGCGATGCGCTGTACCACGATCGCGACCTGATTTCCGCCGCCCCCGGCCCTGGACGTCTGGGCGACGTCCACGGCCAAGCCCAGCTGCTGGAACTCGCCCCGCAGCACGTCGATGCGGGCCGCGGTCACCGAATCGTAGGAGCCGTCCTCGCCGCGTGGCGCGGACAGGAAGATCCGATCCCTGATGTTGAGGCGGCCTTCCTGTATGAACTGGGCCATCCGTTCGCGCTCCGTATTGTCGAGTCTGATGGCACTCGGCTGGAAGGCCACAATGTGCTCGAGTTGCACACTCTCGACCCGAACGTCGGGTCTGGTGGGTACTTGGCGCCACTGGCCGACGATGAAGGGGTTATAGTCCTGTGCGGTCTTCGCGGCGCAACCGCCAAGAAGCGCGGCGGCAAGGCCGAGCAGGACCGTCGTCCCGGCCAGTTTCTTGCGTGTCACGGTCATCTGCCTTCTCACTCCACGATGAATCCGGGGCGTCCCTTCGCGTTCTCGGCCAAGGCGCTGCCGTCGTTGAGGGGGATGAATTCCGGCGCGTAGGGCGCCTGGGCAAGGCCGCGCTGGCCCGGCGTCGGCTGTTGCGGGCGCTTGACGAAATTGTCGGTCGGCAAGGGGAACCTGCCATTGGTCGGGAACACCAGGTACGGCGTCACCACGATCAGCAACTCGGTCTCGTTGCGCTGGAATCGGTCGCTCTGGAACAGCTCGCCCAGGATCGGGACGTCGGACAGGCCTGGAAAACCCCTGAGGGATTCCGTCGAGCTGTCGAGCAGCAGGCCGGCGATGGCAAAGCTCTGTCCCGACGCCATCTCGATAGTGGTCTCGGCGCGGCGGGTCCTGAGGCCCGGGAACGCGCTGCCGCCGACCGTGACCGAGCCCTGTTCCGACAGTTCGCTCACTTCCGGCCGCACCCGCATGCTGATGCGGTTGCCGCTCAACACCGTCGGTTCGAAGGACAGGCTGACGCCGAATTCCTTGAACTCGACCGTGGTCGTGTCCTTCGATTCGACAACGTACGGGAACTCGCCGCCGGCCAGGAAGCTTGCCGTTTCGCCCGAAAGGGCACTCAAGGTGGGTTCGGCGAGAATCGTCAGGAGGTTGTCCTGAGAAAGCGCATCGATTACGCCGAGCAGGTTGAAGGAACCTATGTTGCCTGTTGTAATGATGTGGTCCTGTGTGGGGTCCAGGAGGATAAAGCCGTCATCGTCCGTGAAGATTGCGCCGTTGAAGAGTCCTAGAGAAAAATCTCCGGAGCCGAAGAGATTGTCCCAGTTGAAGCCGAACTGCTTGATCACGGCGCGTTCGACCTCGGCGATCGTCACGCGCAGGTTCACCTGGTTCGACGCCAGGACCTTGATCTGGTTGAGGATCTGCTGCTTCTGGGAGATGTAGCGACTGGCGAGCCGCCGGGCGTTCTCGGCGTCCACGGACTCCATCACGGTCCCGGTCAGGACAATGCCGCCGTCGATCGAGGTGGCCGTCACGGCCCCAGCCGGGATCACGCGCTTAAGCGCGCTGTTCAGACCGCTCAGGTTGTGCTGCACCTGGATCTTTAGGCTGGCGATCATCCGATCGTTCCGGTCGACCGCGTAAAGCGTGGTCTCACCCGGCTGCACGCCGAAGACATAGACAAGCCGCGGCGACTTGACGGACACGTCGGCGATATCCGGGTTGGCGATGAATACCGAAGACGCCGAGTTGCTGAGCTTGATCAGGCGCCCCTCGTTCATCTCGACGACGACCGGTTTGACCGCGACGGCGGCTGCCGTGCCTGCGCTTTGCGCCGGGGCGGCGTTCGCGAAATAGGCCATTGCCGCCAGCATCAGAGCCGTCGCGGCGACCCTCAGATTCTGCGCGATCATTTGTCTGCCTTCTCTTTTCTGATTCTGCCGCCGCGAATCACGTTGACCGCCGAACCGGTCCGGCCTACGAGGACGCTGGCCTCGCTGGCCCTGGTATAGGTTCCGCCCCGGGTCGCATCCGATTCCTGGAGCGGCCCTCCTCTACTGATTATCTCCGCGAGTTCCGCGTCGGTCCTGGCCAGGCTTCTGAGGCTGAGCGACAGCCTTCCGAGGCTGGCCGCCACCGCCAGGATCTCGGCCTGCTTGGGGCTTACCTCGAAGGTCGCGGTCTTGCCGACTCTGGGCTTATTGGTCTGGTCGTTGATGGACTGGTCAATGGCCAGGATCCGCAAGTTCTGCAGAATGGTCTCGCTGACCTGCTGTTTCTTGCCTACCTTTTGGGTCAGGATCAGGTCGATCCGGTCGCCCGGAAAAATCAGCCCGGCGATGGCCGAGGCGGCGCTGATCTTTATGGTGTAGGCGCGGTGACCGGGCTTCAGCACGGCGGCCAGAAACCCACGGTCGCCCGGTTTGACGAGTTGGCTCCTGATGATCGGCTGCCCGGCGGCGGTGCCCCGGCGCAGCACGGAGCCGAACAGCTTCGCCCGCTGGACCTTGCCCTTGACCAGGTAATTGTCTGGCAGGTTGTCGTCTGGCCAGCTCTGCCAGCGGACGTGCTGCTCACTGATGAACGTACCGGTCGGCAGATCGGACCGCGCGACCAGGACTTCCGTATAGTCCGCCTTCTGCACCACCACTGGGGCTGGGCCCTGTTGCCGGTTTTCGAGCCAGTTGCGGGCTACGAAGACCGTTCCGACGGTCAATAGCAGCGCTGCGGCGATCAACAAGATGCTACGTGCAGACATGGCTCACCGTTCTCCATAAACGGACAATTGGCGCTGACCCTACCCGACAAGGGTAAAGGCGACGTAAAGGCCACCCGTGGCGATCGCTATGGCATAGGGCATCGGCTGTTTGGCAAAGTTCGGATCGGAGGCCGTGACGAAGATCATCCCCGGCCCCGCGGCGCGCGATAGGCGATGACGGAACCACAGGGCGAGCGCCATGGCGCCACCGGCAATCCCTGTAGTGATGAGAAAATCGAAGAAGAGACCGGGACCGGCCCAGAGCGCGACCGATGCAACCAGTTTGGCGTCGCCGGCCCCGGCGATCCTGCGGAGATGCAGCAAGAACCCTAAGAACAACAAACCGCAGGCGACGCCGATCGCGCCGATCCAATCGACCTCATGTCCCACGGAAAGGACATAGGTGGGGTAGAGGATCGCGATGGCCAGGCAATAGCGGTTCGGGATGATCAGGTGCCGCGCGTCGCTGATCGCCGCGGCCACGATCAGGCCGGCGAATCCCAAAACGGCGACCTGGGAAATCTCGGGAAGCGGGATCATCGCGGATCACAGGCATCGGTTGCGGGAGAAGAACAAAGGGCCGGGGCTTTGGAGACCCCGGCCCCTCTGTTTGGCAAGTTGTTTGGGCGGCCTGGTGCTTCGGTCCGCCTGTCTCGATTAGCCGGCCGAGATCACGGCGGCTGAGAGCTCGGCGGACACTGTGCCGAACAGGTTCGACAGGGACTCGCCCATGCCGCGCAGGGCGGCGATGGCGGCGACCGATACCAGAGCGGCGATCAGGCCATACTCGATGGCCGTGGGATTCGTCTTTCGCGAAGTCTCGGATAGCCTTGAACATGGTTGCAACCTCCTTTAACAGGGCATAACCAGCACCAATAATCGTCGGTCTGATTTAAAAAACAGTTAAAATGCCGAGGGGGTTTTTTTGCTTAAAAAAACTTAATACTTATAGACCTTGGGTTTATATGATGAAATTCTAATTTCTAGAAAATAGTACGTGAAATTTTAGAAATTGGAACTCCCCGCCGCGGGGTATGGCGCCGTTGGCAGGGCGGTGGCTTCCGGGTCTGGCCAGCTCGGATCAGTGATCAGCGTCCCTCGATGCGTGGCTGGAGTAACGATTTCGCAAGGGGACCGGCCCTATACCGTTGGTCCCGCCGGAAGCAGGATAGCGGAGCGCAACCTCGTGCAAGCCATCACCTATCACTTGAAGGGAACGGGATATTTCGCCCGCTTCGCAAGCGTGCTGCGCGCGCACATTTGGCTTGTCGCGATCGTCCTGCTCTATCTGGCCACCGCTTATCTGATCCTCTGGCACCATGGCCTGACGCAGGGCATGTCGGTTTCGCGTTACGGCCTCGTAGTGCCCCAGATGACCGCGGTCTATCTGCTTTTCTTCGCATTGTTCTATATGGCCTACGTGATGGTCATGGTCCGGCCCGCGCGGCTGATCCGCCATTTGGTGACGGACATCCAGGGGCACTGGCTGGTTGCAGAACGTCTGCTCGGCGGCTTGATAATGGTCTTTATACTACAAGTATTTTTTTCAATTTTTACTTCGATGAAGGCAATGATTCCTGTGTTCAATCCATTTTCTTGGGACGCCACTCTTGCCGAGTGGGATCGGGCCTTGCACGGCGGCGTCGACCCCTGGGCCCTGATGCAGCCGCTGATCGGCTATCCCCTGGTTACGACCGCGATCAATTTCCTGTATCAGTGCTGGCTGTTCATTCTCTACGGCATCCTCGTCTGGCAGGCGTTCGCGTTGAGCGACCAGCGCTTGCGCATGCAGTTCTTCCTCACTCTGGTGGTGCTTTGGGTTCTTCTCGGGAACGTCGCCGCAACGCTGCTGTCCTCGGCCGGCCCGGTTTATTTCGGGCGCATCACCGGTCTGGAAGACCCCTTTCAGCCGCTCATGAGCTACCTGCGGGCGGCGAGCGAGGTGTCGCCGGTCTGGGCGCTGGAGGTCCATGACAGGCTTTGGGGCGCCTATGTGGCGGACAGCGATCAGCTGGGCAAGGGGATCTCGGCCATGCCCAGCATACACGTCGCCACCTCGGTGCTCTTTGCGCTCACCGCCTGGCGCGCCAGCCGTGTGCTCGGGGCCGTCCTCTGGGGCTATGCGGCCGTGGTGATGGTCGGTTCGGTACACCTGGCCTGGCATTACGCGCTCGACGGCTATGTCGCTGCGGCGCTGACATGGCTGCTATGGCGCGGGGCCGGATGGCTGGCCGCGCGCGAGGGCGCTCCCGCCATCCAGCCCCCGTCGTAGAGGGGCCGCCGGCCCACCCGATAGGGGTGCCGAGGCAGCTGTTTAACCAATCCGCAAGGGCGCTCGTCTATAGCGCTTGTGAGTTCCGATGCGGCGATGGGAGAGCATGGCGGTGCATTCGGCTGCCCTTCAGCTTGGCCTTCAGGGTCTCGTCTCGAACTTGGCGAGCGTTCTGCGCGCCCATCGCTGGCTTCTGGCGGTTGTCCTCCTGTACCTCGCCGCCGGTCTGGCTGCCGTCGCCTACATCGACCGGCCTGAGCGGATGACCTTCTCGCTCTATTCCGCTCTTGCGGTTCGGGCGACCGGCTTCTACCTGCTGGGCTTCGCCCTGGCCTATCCGGTCTATGTCATGGCCGTGGCGCGTCCGGCGCGCCTGGTCGGCCACCTCGTCATGGACCTGAAAACCAACTGGCTGACGGCCGAACGCCTGATGGGCGGCTTTCTGATTTTGGTTCTTCTGCCACGGGTCATATCGGTCTTCACCTCGTTCAAGACGCTGATCCCGATCGTCAATCCCTATTCCTGGGACCCGGCGTTCGCGGAGTGGGACCGGGTGCTGCACGGCGGCGTGCATCCCTGGGAATGGCTGCAGCCCCTGCTCGGGTACCCCTGGGTCACCAGCGGTATCAACTTCTTCTACAACCTCTGGATCTTCGTCCTCTACGGCATCCTGGTCTGGCAGGCCTTCAGCCTGCGAGATCCACGGCTGCGCATGCAGTTCTTCCTGACCTTCGTGCTGGTCTGGTCGCTGCTCGGCAACCTCGCGGCGACCCTGCTCTCCTCGGCCGGCCCGGTCTACTTCGGCCGCATCACGGGGCTGGAGGATCCCTTCGCGCCGCTCGTCGAATACCTCTACGCCGCGAGCGAGGTCGCGCCCGTCTGGAGCCTGGAGATCCATGAGTGGCTCTGGCGTTCGCACATTCTGGGCGACTACGATTTCGGTACTGGAATCTCCGCGATGCCGAGCATCCATGTGGCGGCGGTCACGCTTTTCGCCCTGGTCGGCTGGCGCGTCCACCGCGTTCTGGGAGTCGTCCTGACCGTCTTCGCGGTCTTGATCCTGCTCGGCTCGGTGCACCTCGCGTGGCACTACGCGATCGATGGCTACCTCTCGATCCTCCTGACTTGGCTGCTGTGGCGCGCCGCCGGCTGGTGGGTCGCCCGCGACAACGCGCTTGTGCCGGCTTGAGCGCGCCGGTTAGTCGGCGATCAGCAGATTTGTTCCGGCCTTGGCGATACGCTCCTCCAGCTCGGGCGGCGGGGCGCGGTCGGTGATCAGCAGGTCGATCCCTTCGAAGCCGCAGACCTTGACCGGCGCGTGGCTGCCGAACTTGCTGTGGTCGGCGACCACGATGGTCTGGTCGGCCCGCGCGATGACCGCTCGCGAGAACTCCGCTTCCTGCAGATAGAAATCCATCAGGCCGTCCAGGTCGATGGCGCCGATCGAGAGCACTGCGAAGCGCGCCCGGAACTGTTCGACGAAGCGGCTCGCCGTATCGCCGAACACCGCGCCGTCGTCGGCGCGCAGCTCGCCGCCGGCCAGATAGACCCGGTTACGGGCCACGAGGTGGCCGGCGATCTCGGTGCAGTTGGTCACGATCAGCAGGTCGCCGTGGTCGGCGAGCGCCCGGGCGACGTAGGCGGTGGTCGAGCCGGTATCCAGCATCACGGAGTCGCCGTTGCGGATCTGGGCGGCGGCCAGGCGGGCGATACGTTCCTTTTCCGCGGCATTGCGCTCCATGCGCTTGCGGAACGCCGGCTCGCGCAACAGCTGGGGCAGCACCGCGCCGCCGTGCACCTTCTCGACCAACCCCTTGTCGGCCATGGCCTTGACGTCGCGCCGGATTGTCTCGTCGGAGACCTCGAGCTGCCGGGCGAGGTCGGTCACGCTGCACGCGCCGTGCTGCGTTAGCGTCTTCATGATCGTTACCTGACGGGCCGAACGATGCACGGCTATGGTCTCCTGGTCGCCGGTCCGGCGCCGAGCGCCGGTCCAGGTAGTCTAGAACGAGGTTTTCTGCCCGACAATGTGGAATATCTTGGGAATTTGTGGATTTCGGCTTGACAGACCGGAACCGCGCCCGTCACAGTTTTGGAGGTGGAAAAACCGTACCTCGCGACGAAAAGGGCCGGCTATCCAGGGGATTTCACACCTGTCCGGTGGGGCCGGCCAGGGGCTATCGCGGATCGTCGGTATTCCGGTCCCTGGCCGGGTGTGGCCCGTCGGGGGCCCGAATCTTCGGCCGTCCGGGAGGCCGTGCGGGGGCCGTTTCGCAAGAACACGCAAATAGGGAGGCTAAGAACATGAGGGAGGACAGAAGGATATCGAAACTGGCGGCGCTGGCGGCCAGCGGCGCATTGGTGTTGGGCCTGGCCCTGCCAGCGAGCGCCGGCGTGGAATCCAAGGACCAGTTGATCCTGACGATCCACGATTGGACCGGCCAGTACATCACCACGCATATCATGGGCGAGGTGCTGCAAAAGGCCGGCTACAACGTGAAATACCAGCAGGCCGATTACATCGCGCAGTTCGCCGGCCTCGAGTCCGGCGACCTCCATGTTGCCATGGAGATGTGGGAGACCACGGGTAAGCAGGCCATGGAGGAGAGCCTCAAGACCGGGAAGACGCTCGACCTGGGCGAGACCGGACTGTTCGCCATCGAGGAGTGGTGGTACCCCGCGTACATGAAGGAGAAGTGCCCTGGCCTACCGGACTGGAAGGCGCTCAACGACTGCGCCGAGGCCTTCTCGGCCCCGGAGACCGCTCCGAAGGGCCGCTATCTGGGCGGTCCCGTGACCTGGGCCGGCTTCGACGACGAGCGGGCCGAGGCGCTCGGCCTCGAGTACGAGGTCGTGCATGCCGGCACCGACGCCGCGCTCTTCGCGGAGCTGCAGTCCGCATACCAGCGCAAGGCGCCCTTCCTGGGCTGGGTCTACGCGCCGCACTGGGCGCCCATCAAGTTCGAGGGCGAGTGGGTCGAGTTCCCCAAGTACACGGAGGCGTGCTACAACGACCCGAAGTGGGGCTCCAACCCGGACATGGCCTACGACTGCGGCAAGCCGCGCGGCTGGATCAAGAAGGTCGGCTGGAAGGACGGTGCGGACAAGTGGCCCTGCGCCTACGAGGCGGTCCGGAACTTCAAGCTCGACAACGACACCATGGGCAACCTGATCGCCGAGGTCGACCTCGAGGGCCGCAAGGTCGACGAGGTGGTCCTTCAGTGGATCAAGGAGAACGAGGGCACGTGGAAGTCCTGGATCGCCTGTAGCCAGTAACCTGGGATCGGGGGGTGCCGCCGGACCGGGCGATCGTGTTCGGCGGCGGCCCTCCGGGCCCACGACCAGCCTTTCAAATAAGATGACTGCGCGTGATGGCCACTCAAGAGCAGTCCGGGAGCGAGGCGGGGGCGAGTAGCGGCAAGGTCGCTGCGAAAACGGCGAAGCTTACCTGTTCGGGCGTGTGGAAGGTGTTCGGCCAGGGGGCCAAGGAATTCCTTGCCCGCCGCGGCACTGCGCCGAACGCAGCAGAGCTGACCGGGGCCGGCCTGATCGGGGCGGTGCGCGATGCCGGCCTGGAGGTCGGCGAGGGCGAGATCTTCGTCATCATGGGGCTCTCGGGCTCCGGCAAGTCGACCCTGGTGCGCTGCCTGTCCCGGCTCATCGAACCCACGGCCGGCGCCATCTTCTTCGAGGACCAGGACCTCCTGAAGACCTCGGAGAAGGAGATGATAGAGCTGCGCCGCCACAAGATGGGCATGGTGTTCCAGCACTTCGCCCTGCTGCCCCATCTCACCGTGCTCGGCAACGTGGCGTTCCCCCTCGAGGTTCAGGGCGTGGACCGCGAGACCCGCAAGCGACGCGCGCTCGAGGTCATAGAGCTGGTCGGGCTGCAGGGCCGGGAGGCCTACTACCCGCGGGAGCTTTCCGGCGGTCAGCAGCAGCGCGTCGGCATCGCCCGCTCGCTCGCGGTCGAGCCGGAGATCTGGTTCCTGGACGAGCCCTTCTCGGCGCTCGATCCCCTGATCCGCCGCGAGATGCAGGACGAGTTCCTGCGCCTGCAGAACGTTCTGCGCAAGACCATCGTGTTCATCACCCATGACTTCGACGAGGCGATCCGCCTGGCCGACCGGATCGCCATCATGCAGGACGGCGCGATCATCCAGATCGGCACGCCGGAGGCGCTGGTGCTCGACCCCGCGACCGATTACGTGGCCGAGTTCACCAAGGAGATCCCGCGCGCCAAGGTGCTGTCCGCCCAGGCCGTCATGTCGCCGCTCGGGGACGGCGAGGTCCCCTCTGGCGGCGTGCCCTGGGACACGAAGGTGGCGGACCTGGCCGAACAGCTGGTCGACAGCGAGGCGGACCTGGCCGTCCTCGATGCGGGGGGCCGGCCGGTTGGCCGCCTGGAGCGCCGCGCGGTGCTCGACGTTCTGGTCGGCAGGAAGAGCGGGTCATGAGCGTCACCGGCTCGACCCGGGCGTTGCGCGACGGGGCCAGGCTGAACCCTTGGCTGGCCGCGTGGCTCGCCGCGCTCGTCGCGACTTTGTTGGTCTATCAGCTCCGGGACGCTTGGCCCTGGGCGGTGAGGTATCCGCGCGCCTGGAACGTTCCCCTGAGCGTCTGGATCAGCGACTTCATGAAATGGCTGATCAACGATTTCGATCTCGGCCTGTTCACGTTCAAGGAGCTGACCCGCTCGTTGTCCTGGCTGCTCGACTGGCCGCTGGTCACCGCCAAGGGGCTCTTGTCCTCCGGCTTCAGCTTCTCATCCGATCCCAGTGCCTCGATCGTCGTCGAGCGGGTCTCGTGGGTCGCTCTGATCGGCGTAGTCGCGGTCATGGGGTACAAGGCGGGGAACTGGAGACTGGCGCTCCTGGTGGGCGGCTGCTTCGGCTATCTCGCGGTCTTCGGCCAATGGGACAGCGCGATGGTGACCCTGAGCTCGATCGTCATCGCCGTGCCGCTGGGTGTCGCGCTGGGTCTCTTCGTCGGCATAGCCGGATTTCGCTGGCGACGCTTCGAGGCGGCGATAACGCCGATCCTGGACCTGATGCAGACGGTTCCCGTCTTCGCCTACCTGGTGCCGATCCTGTTCCTGTTCGGTTTCGGCCCGGTGGCGGCGATGATCGCGACGATCATCTACGCGACGCCGCCCATGGTGCGGGTCACCATGCTGGCGCTCAGGCAGGTGCCGGACGAGGTGGTCGAGTTCGGCCGCATGGCCGGGTGCACGTCCAGGCAATTGCTCTGGAAGGTGCAGATCCCCTCGGCCCAGCCGGGCCTGATGGTCGGGGTCAACCAGGTCATCATGCTGTCGCTCAACATGGTGATCATCGCCTCGATGATCGGCGCCGGCGGCCTGGGCTTCGACGTCTTGAGCTCGCTGCGCCGCCTGTCCATCGGCCAGGGCCTGGAGGCGGGCATCGCGATCACCTTGCTGGCCATCGCCCTGGACCGTCTGAGCCAGGCCTTTGCCAACCGACCGCCGCCCGAGCATCGCCGGCAGGAGCTGTCTTGGGCCGCGCGTCACCCCTATCTGCTGTCGGCGCTGGGCATCCTCGTGGTCGCCTGGGCCATCGGCCTGGTCTGGCCGGCCATGCACATCTATCCCGAGACCCTGGAGATCACCACCGGCGCGTTCTGGGAAGAGCTGGTGGAGTACATCAACGTCAACTTCTTCGACGAGCTGGAGGCGGTCAAGACCTGGCTGCTGCTCCATGTGCTGATCCCGGTGAAACGCTTCCTTCTGCAACTGCCCTGGGTTGCCGTCATCGCCCTGCTGGCGCTTGCCGGGTTCCAGCTCGGCGGCTGGCGGCTGGCGCTGCTGGTGGCCTGCCTCGCGGGCTTCATCGCCGTGACCGGCCAGTGGGCGAAATCCATGGTCACGGTCTATCTCTGCGGCCTCTCGGTGATGTTCGCCGCCCTGATCGGCGTGCCGGTCGGCATCTGGGCCGCGCGCAACGAGCGGGCGCACCGGGTGGTCCAGGTGGTCATCGATACGCTGCAGACCCTGCCGTCCTTCGTCTACCTGATACCCGTCGTCATGCTGTTCCGCGTTGGCGACTTCTCGGCGATGATCGCGATCGTCGCCTACGCGGTGGCGCCGGCCGTCCGCTACACAGACCACGGCATCCGGCAGGTGCCGCCCCACCTGATCGAGGCGGCCCGGGCCATGGGCTGCACGCGCCGCCAGATTCTCTGGCGGGTCCAGATCCCGCTTGCGCTGCCCGAGATCATGCTGGGCATCAACCAGACCATCATGATGGCGCTGGCCATGCTCGTGATCACGGCATTGGTCGGCACCCGCGACCTGGGCCAGGAGGTCTACATCGCCTTGACCAAGGCCGATACCGGGCGGGGCATCGTCGCCGGCGTCTCGGTGGCTTTCATCGCGATCATCGCCGACCGGCTGATCGCCGCCTGGGCGACGCGGCGCAAGCGCGAGCTGGGCCTCGCATGAGCGGAGGAGTGGGAGTCGCATGAACCAAGTCGCCAATCCGGCCGGCCGCGCCGCCGGTCTGCCCTGCTGGTCGGGCCCGGTCGCGCCCGAGCCACTGTCGGGCGGCATCACCAACGTCAACTTCGTCGTCACGGACCAGGACGAACGGTTCTTCGTGCGGATCGGCGAGGACATCCCGGTTCACGGCATCCTGCGCGTCAACGAGCTGGCGGCGACCCGGGCGGCCGAGGCAGCCGGAATCTCGCCCGAAGTCGTCTATGCCGAGCCGGGGGCCATCGTCATCCGCTTCGTCGAGGGCCGCACCTACACCCCCGAGGACGTGCGCGACCCGGCGAACCTGGAGCGCATCGTCGCGCTGATCCGGCGCTGCCACCACGAGATGCCGAGGCACCTGCGCGGGCCCGTCTCGATGTTCTGGGTATTCCACGTGGTCCGCGATTATGCCGGCACCCTGCGGGACGGCAAGAGCCGCTCGCTGCCGCTGCTGCCCAAGCTGCTGGAGCGTGCCGATACGCTCCAGGCGGCGGTCGGGCCGATCGAGGTGGTCTTCGGCCACAACGACCTGCTGGCCGCCAACTTCATCGACGACGGCCACCGGCTTTGGCTGGTCGACTGGGACTACGCGGGTTTCAATTCGCCCTTGTTCGACCTGGCCAACGTGGCCTCGAACAACGAATTTCCGCCGGACCTGGTGAGCCGCCTGCTCGAGACCTACTACGGCGCGCCTGCCGATGCCGCCTTGCGGCGCCGCTACCAAGCCATGGCCTGCGCCTCGCTGCTGCGCGAGGCCATGTGGTCGATGGTCTCCGAGATCCACTCGACGCTCGACTTCGACTACATCGCCTACACCGACGAGAACCTGGCCCGTTTCGAGCGCAGCTACGCCGCGTTCGAGAACGCGTGAGGACCTGCCATGGCATCCTTTCCCACGACGGCACGGGCGGTCATCATCGGCGGCGGCATCGTCGGCTGTTCGGCCGCCTACCACCTGGCCCGACTCGGCTGGCGCGAGCTGGTGCTGCTCGAGAAGGGCAAGCTGACCAGCGGATCCACCTTCCACGCCGCCGGCCTGGTCGGACAGCTGCGCGGCAACGCCAACATCACGCAGCTCCTGAAGAACAGCGTCGAGCTTTACGAGCGCCTCGAGGCAGAGACCGGGCAGGCCACCGGCTGGCAGGAGAACGGCGGCCTGCGCCTGGCCTGCAACGCCGAGCGTATGACCGAGATCAAGCGCCAGGCTACGACGGCGCATTCCTTCGGGTTGGAAATGCACCTGCTGACGCCCACGGAGGCGCGCGAGCTCTGGCCGTTGATGGACGTGTCGGACCTGGTCGGCGCCGCCTTTCTGCCGACCGACGGACAGGCCAACCCGACCGATATCACCCAGGCGCTCGCCAAGGGCGCGCGCCAGGGCGGCGTCCGGATCGTCGAGGACTGCGCCGTCACCGGCATAGAGGTCAAGGATGGCCGGCCGGTCGGCGTGGTGACGGACCGGGGCGAGATCGCAAGCGAGGTCGTGGTCAACTGCGCGGGGCAGTGGGCGCGCGCGGTCGGCCGTCTGGCCGGCGTCAACGTGCCGCTGGTCTCGGTGCAACACCAGTACATGGTGACCGAGCCGATCGACGGGATCACGCGCGGCCTGCCGACGCTTCGCGATCCGGACCGGCTGACCTACTTCAAGGAGGAGGTCGGCGGCCTGGTCATGGGCGGCTACGAGAGAAACCCCAAGCCCTGGGCGGAGCACGGCATTCCGGCCGGCTTCAACTTCTCCCTGCTCGACCCGGATTTCGGCCACTTCGAGCAGCTCATGGAGCAGGCGCTGATCCGCGTGCCGGCGTTGGAACATGCCGGCGTCAAAGAGCTGATCAACGGACCGGAATCCTTCACGCCCGACGGCAACTTCATCCTGGGCGAGGCGCCGGAAGTACGGAATTTCTTCGTCGGGGCCGGCTTCAACGCCTACGGTATCGCGGCGGGCGGCGGCGCCGGCCAGGCACTGGCTGAGTGGATCGCCGGTGGCCAGCCGCCGATGGACCTCTGGCCGGTCGACATCCGCCGCTTCGGCCGGCCGCATCAAAGCGCCGATTGGGTGCGGTCCCGCACCCTGGAGCTCTACGGCAAGCACTACACCCTGGCCTGGCCGCACGAGGAGCACGACACGGCCCGGCCCGAGCGGGTCTCGCCGCTCTATGCGGTACTCGAGGGCCAGGGTGCCTGTTTCGGCGAGAAGCTGGGCTGGGAGCGGCCCAACTGGTTCGCCGGCGAAGGCCAGGAGGCGCGCGACCTCTACTCCTACGGCCGGCAGAACTGGTTCGAGGCGGTCGGCCGGGAGCACCGCGCCGTGCGCGAGCGCGCCGGGTTGTTCGACCAGTCCTCTTTCGCCAAATTTCTCATGGTCGGCCCGGACGCGGCGGCGGCGCTCGGCTGGATCTGCGCCAACGACGTGGACAAGCCGGTCGGGTCGCTGACCTACACCCAGATGCTGAACCGCCGCGGCGGCATCGAGTGCGACCTGACCGTGGCGCGCCTGGCCGAGGACCGCTTCTACATCGTCACCGGCACCGGCTTCGCGACGCACGATTTCTCGTGGATCGAGCGGAACATCCCGGCGGGTCTGCGGGCCAGCCTCGTCGACGTCACCTCGGGTTTCGCCGTGCTCTCGCTGATGGGCCCGCGGGCGCGGGACATCCTGGCCGAGGCGACGCCGGACGACGTCTCCAACGAAGCCTTTCCCTTCGCCACGTGGCGGGCGATCACCATCGGCGGGGCGCCGGTCAAGGCGCTCAGGATCACCTACGTCGGCGAGCTGGGCTGGGAGTTGCACGTGCCCACCGAACACGCACTCTCGGTCTACCGGCGCATTCGCGACGCCGGCGCGGCCCACGGCCTGGCGAACGCCGGCTACCGGGCCATAGAGTCGCTACGCCTGGAGAAGGGCTACCGGTCCTGGGGCAGCGATATCGGTCCCGACTATACGCCGCTAGAGGCCGGCCTCGCCTGGGCGGTCAAGCTCCGCAAGAATATCGACTTCCAGGGGCGCGAGGCGCTGGTCGCACAGCAGGCGCAGCCGCTGGTCAAGCGCCTGGCCGGCTTCACCGTGGACGACCCCGCGGTGGTCCTGCTGGGGCGCGAGACGCTCTACCGCAACGGCGAGAGGGTCGGCTGGCTGACCAGCGGCGGCTGGGGCTACACGGTCGGAAAGAACATCGGCTGCGGCTACGTCCGCCGCGCCGGCGGCGTCGACGACGCCTTCCTCGAGGCCGGGTCCTATGAGCTCGAGGTGGCCAGCGAGCGGGTGCCCTGCACCCTCCACCAGGGCCCGCTCTACGACCCGAAGATGGAACGTGTCAAATCATGAGCCGGACTTGGACCTCACCGTTTGAGTTGACTGGGCAGTTTTCGGGGATGAATTCCGTTCTGCAAAGTAGGTTCTCATACTGGATTTGTTGGAGACCCCGATGGGAGTGACAATTCATTTCGAAGGGAAGCTGAGGAACGAGGCGGCCTACCGCCACCTCATGGTAATTGCCCGTCGGATTGCCGAATTACGAGGCTGGCCGATCAAAATGATCGATCAGCCAGGGGTCACTCTGCAACGCGTGAAAGATGAGAAAGACTGGGATTATGTTGGGCCAGTTCGCGGGCTGGAACTGCAACCCCACGAAAACTCTGACCCGCTTCGCTTGGAGTTTGATCGGGACTTCTATGTACAGGAATTCGTGAAGACCCAGTTCGCCCCCGTCGAAGTACACATCGCGATCATCGAATTCTTGCGAGGTGTATCCGATGATTTCGAGTTCCTGGAAGTGGAAGATGAGGCCGAATACTGGGATACGTCGGATGTGACGATTCTCCGGCGCCACATCGATGCGTGTGCTCGTGCGATCGATGAGCGTATCGCTGCGGATGACACGGCTCACGGTCCAGTCCGGCTCGCGAGTGGTCGAATCGTCGATCTAATGACAGACCAAGAGAGATAATTCTGCGATGAAAGACATGGCGGAAATCGTGATCATCGGCGGCGGGGCGATCGGCTGCTCGATCGCCTACCATCTGGCCGGAATGGGCAAGCGCGACGTGGTCGTGCTGGAAAAGAGCGGGCTGACCCATGGCGCGACCTGGCACGCCGCGGGCCTGATCGGGCAACTGCGCGGCAAGCGCAACCTGACCCGCATGCTGCAGTACAGCGTCGAGCTGTTCGACCGGCTGGAGGCCGAGACCGGGCAGGCGACCGACTGGCGCAAGGTCGGCAGCCTGCGGGTCGCCTCGTCCGAGGCGCGCTGGCGGGAGATCAAGCGCACGGCGACAACCGCGCGCTCCTTCGGCTTCGAGCTGAACCTGATCTCGGCCAAGGAGGCGCAGGCGCTCTTCCCGCTGATGACGACCGAGGACGTGGTCGGCGCGGCCTACATCCCGAGCGACGGCTACATCGACCCGAGCAGCCTGACCCAGGCGCTCGCCAAGGGGGCGCGCCAGGGCGGCGTCGCCTTTCACGAAGGCGTGCTGGTGACGGGCATCGAGGTCAAGGACCGCCGGGCCGTCGCGGTGGTCACGGACCACGGCAGGATCGCCTGCGAGACTCTGGTCAACGCCGCCGGCATGTGGGGCCGCGATATCGGCGCCATGGCGGGGGTCCGGGTGCCCGCCGGTGCGGTCGAGCACCAATACCTGGTGACCGAGAAGGGCGGCGTGTCGAGCGACCTGCCGACCTTCCGCGATCCGGACAAGCGCTTCTATCTCAAGCCCGAGGCCGGCGGGCTCGCGGTCGGCGGCTGGGAGCCAGATCCCCCGTCCTTCGGCGAGACCGGCGTGCCCGTCGCCTTCGGGCGGGAACTGTTGGGATCGAACTTCGAGCGCTTCGAGCAGATCGCCAACCCGGCGGCCGAGCGCGTTCCCCTGCTCAACGAGGTCGGCGTGCGCAACCTAATCAACGGCCCGATCCCGGTCTCGGCGGACGGCGAGCCGGTCATGGGCAGGGCGCCGGAGCTCGACAACTTCTACGTCGCCTGCGGCTTCACCGCGGGAATCGCGGCCTGCGGCGGGGCCGGCCGGGCCATGGCCGAATGGATCGTCGAGGGGGCGCCGGGCATGGACCTCTGGGCCTTCGACATCCGCCGCTTCGGTTCGCACCATGCCGGCCGGCGTTATCTCCGCGAGCGCTGCGCCGAGGCCTACGGCGCGTATTACCAGATCCACTGGCCAGGCGAGGAAGCTCGTTCGGGCCGCGGCGCGCGGCGCAGCCCGCTCTACCGGCACCTGGCGGAGCGGGGTGCTGTCTACGGTTCCAAGGCCGGCTGGGAGCGGCCCAACTGGTTCGCGCCCGAGGGGGTCGAGCCGGTCGACCGGCCGTCCTTCACCCGGCCCAACTGGTTCGAGCACGTGGGCGCCGAGCACAAGGCGGTGCGCGAGCGGGCCGGGCTGATCGACATGAGCTCCTTTTCCAAGTTCGAGCTGTCGGGCCCGGGCGCCTTCGGGTTCCTGCAGTGGCTGGCCGCGAACGACCTGGACAAGCCGCCCGGGTCGGTGACCTACACGCAGCTGTGCAACGCCAGGGGCGGGATCGAGGCCGATCTCACCGTCACCCGGCTCGACGACGACCGCTTCTATCTCGTGACCGGTAGCGGCTTCGCCGTGCACGACCGGAGTTGGATCGAAAGCCACATGCCGCGCGACGGGTCGGTGGCGCTCGGCGACGTGACCTCGGCCCGCGCGGTGATCAATCTTTGCGGGCCTGAGTCCCGCGCGATCCTGGAACGGGTCGCCGATGGCGACGTGAGCAACGAGGCCTTTGGCTTCATGCAGGCCCGCGAGTTCAGGATCGGCTATGCCCCGATGCTGGCGTTGCGGGTCACCTATCTGGGCGAGCTGGGCTGGGAGCTTCACGTGCCCAGCGAATACGCCGCGCACCTCTACGAGACCCTCTGGCAGGCCGGCCGGGAGGTCGGCGTCGCCAACGTCGGCTACCGGGCGATCGAGGGCCTGCGGCTGGAGAAACGCTATCTCTACTGGGGCGCGGACATCACGCCGGACTACACGCCCTACGAGGCGGGCCTCGGCTTCTGCGTGGCGCTCGGCAAGGGCGACTTCCTGGGCGCCGAGTCCCTGGCGCGGGCCAAGCAGGAGGGGTCGCGGCAGAGTCTCTGCTGCTTCACCCTGGAAGCCGACGCCCCGGTCTATGGCGGCGAGGCGATTCTGAGGGGCGGCGAGGTGCTCGGCGTGACCAGCAGCGGCGGCTACGGGTACACCGTCGGCAAGCCGATCGTCCTGGGTTACCTGCCGGCCGAGGAGGCGGACCACGACGACTACGAAATCGAATCGTTCTGCGAGCGGGTGGCGGCGCGCCGCCATGGGCGCGCGCTCTACGATCCGGAGCGCAAGCGAATTCTGGCGTAGGAGGGGGAGGATGGAGGAAGTCTTCGAAAACCTGGCGCGAGTGCCGCGGTTCAAGGGCGTGCCGCGCCAGCATATCGCCTGGGAGCAACTGGGCGGTCTGACCAACCGGAACTATAAGGTGACGCTGGGGGGCGAGGCCTACGTGCTGCGCGTGGCCGGCGAGGGCACCTCCGAGTACATCGACCGGAAGGTCGAGGCGCACAATGCCCGGGTCGCGGCGGACGCCGGCGTGAGCGCCGAGGTGGTCTTTTTCGATACGACCGACGGCCTGATGCTGTGCCGCTACCTTGACGACACCACGACCATGACGCCCGAGACCTTTCCGACCACGCCGGGCGCGCCGGCCCGCGCGGCGCGCGTGCTCAAGCGCATGCACGAGTACGGGCAGCCTTTCAAGTTCCGCTTCGAGCTGTTCAGCATGATCGACGATTACCTCGGCCATCTCGCCAAGCTGGGCGCGACCTTGCCCGACGGATACCACGATGTGGTCAAGGAGGCCGAGGCGGTGCGCCGGGTGCTAGCGGGGAATCCCGGTGACCTCGCGCCCTGCCACTGCGATCCGTTGTGCGAGAACTTTCTCGACGATGGCGAACGGATGTGGCTGGTCGACTGGGAATACTCGGGCATGAACGACCCGATCTGGGACCTGGGCGACCTCTCGGTGGAGGCCGGCTTCGGGGAGGCCGAAGACCGGGAGATGATGGCGGCGTACTGCGGCGGAGCGGTGCCGCCGGCCGTGTTCGGCCGCATGGTCATCTACAAGGCCATGTGCGACCTGCTGTGGACCCTCTGGGGGTTGATCCAGCACGCCAACGACAATCCGGCCGAGGATTTCTGGGCCTATGCCGTCGAAAGATTCGAGCGTTGCAAGGCGCTCATGGGCAACCAGGATTTTGGCAGACACTTGGCCGCCATGGATTCCGACTCGTAGGTTCGCGTCGGCCTTCTCAGAGGGCGCTGGCGGTGCGCAGGTACTCCGCGGCGAGCAGGGCGGCCTGGGTCCGATTGTCGAGATCGAGCGTGCGCAGGATCGCGGAGATGTGAATCCGGACCGTGTTCTCCGAGAGACCCAGTTCCGTGGCGATCTTCGTATTCGTCATGCCCCGGGCCAAATAGGAGAGGACCTGTCGTTGACGCGCAGTCAGGTTGGCGATGGCCTGCCGGGGCGCGCCATCGATCGGGATGAAGGAGCTCGACTCGGGTGATTGGCGGGCCGGATCCTTCAGGAGCATGCGGGGCAGGTAGAGTTCGCCGGACATCACGACCTTCACGGCCTTGAGGATCTCGTCGCCCGTGACGGTCTTGGGGATGAAGCCGGCCACCCCCTGCTCCACGGCGCGCAGCATCTCATGACGGTTCTCGACCATCGAGAAGACCACCACGGGAATCTGCGGCACCTTCTCCATGAGTCGGCTGATACCGTCCAAGGACTCCAGCCCCGGCAGTACCAAGTCGAGAAGTACCAGTTTCAGCCCCGAAGCGCCTTCGGCCTGATTCAAGGCATCATCGAAATTGTCGGCCTCGAGAAACTTGGCCTTCTTGTCGATCTGGGTTAGCAGGGATTTCAGGGCTGCTCTCGACACCCAGTGGTCGTCTACCAAGAGAACCTTCATTGCGAACTGTGCTCCGAGCCAGTGTAAGAACCAGAACTCATACTCCAGAATTCCTAACCTGATGTATTTGGGACTCTGAACAGTATGGATATTCCTTTGCATCTAGTCAAGCTACAAAGAAAGTTAAAAAAACCTAAATTTTGCGATAAATTTGACACATTCTTTGCCTATCGACGTTCAGAAATCACAACTCAAGGTCTTCTAAGCAACACGAGCTTCCAGTATAACTAGGCATCGAATCGTGTATCCAAGTCTCCATTTGTTTTCATATATTCGCCAAGTCTGCAGAGAGGAATAGCTGTTCCCGGAACCAAACCAGGGATTAATCCGCTTGAACTAGTGAATTTCATCATCTCATCCGGTCAGGATGCGACATTGCGGGTGACCTCTGGCATCATCCCTTCAGTATGCGTTCGGCCGGTAGGCGGATGGTGACGGTGGTGCCCGTATCGGGGGTGCTTTCGAGCTCCAGGGTGCCGCCGTGCAGTTTTGCCAGTGCGTTGGACAGCGGCAGGCCGAGGCCGGTGCCCTCGAACTTGCGACTTAGCTGGCTGTCGACTTGGCCGAAGGGGGCCAGTGCCGTGGCTTGGTCCGCGGGCGCGATGCCGATGCCGGTGTCGCTGACGGCGAAGGCGAAGCCACCGTCGGCCCTGCGCCCGGCCGAGAGCTCTACGCGTCCGCCCTTGGGCGTGAACTTGATCGCATTGGACAGCAGGTTGAGCAGGATCTGCTTCATCTTGCGGCCGTCGACCAGGAGCCGCGGCAGGTCGCCGGGCAGTGCCGCCTCGAGCGCGACGCCGGCGCGCCGGGCCCGGTCGGCGACCAGGCGCAGCGCTTGGCGGCCCAGCTCGGCCGGGTGGACCGGCGCTTCGTCGAGATCCAGCTTGCCGGCCTCGATCTTGGCGACGTCCAGGATGTCGTTGATCAGCGTCAGCAGGTGATGGGCGCTTTCAAGCACATTGCCGGCGTAGTCCTTGTAGCGTTCATTGCCGATCACTCCGAACTTCTCCAGATACATGAGCTCGGAAAAGCCGATGATGGCGTTCAAGGGCGTACGCAGCTCGTGGCTGGTATTGGCGAGGAACTCGCTCTTGGTCCGGTTCGCCGCCTCCGCGGCGTCGACCGCTTCCTGAAGCGCCGCTTCGTGCGCCAGAAGGGCGGTAACGTCCTGTGCGGTGCCACGGAAGCCGATGAAATCGCCGCTTTCCAGGCAATAGACCGGCAGCCCGCTCAACTTGAAGGTCCGGTTCGCCCCATCGCGATGCTGCAAGGTCACCTTGGCCCCGCGGAACGGAGCCTGGACCTTGCCCATGCCGGCCCCCTTGTGGAAATCGCCGGGCTCTACAGCCAACTCGTCGAGACGCTGACCGAGGAGTTCGCGTGGGTGATAGCCCAACGCTTCGATGACCCGCGGCGATACGTAGGTGAGCGTCAGGCTCCGATCCGTCTCCCAGACCCAGTCGGAAACTAGGCGTGCGATGTCGTTGAAGCGCTCTTCCGAGAGGGCAAGGGCCTCGCGCATGCGCTTGGTTTCGTCGATCGAGGTGAGCCGGCCGACCACGGCGAGCAGCTTGCCGTCGTGGTCGTGCAGGTGGTGCCGCTCGACTGTGAAGGATCGCGCCTTGCCGTCCAGCTCGACTGTGATCTCCCGTCGAGACGGCGCGCCGGTCGAGCCGAGGACAGCTTCCAGGTCTTCTCCTGTCGGGTGTGTGCCGCCGGACGCGTGAGCCTCTTCTATCCTTCGGTAGGCATGGTTCGAATAGAGCAGTTCGCCGTCCGGGTCGGCTATGAAGAGCGGAGACGTATCGCCCGGAAGGGTCTGGTTCAGCCTGTCGGTCAGCTCCTCGACCGGGCCGTCGCTGTCCAACAGGGTGTTGCGGATCATGGTCAGTGCGGGCAACGCCTTGCCCGTCGGTACAGCCGGACGCGACCGCACGGAAGCATACCGCTGGCGGCCGAGCGAGTTTCGTTTAGTCCTTACCTGCGCCATGTGCCTCTCTGTCACGGGCCTTGTTCAATCGCAGGCTTCCGCCCCTTCTCTCACATTCTGCAGATTGCAAGACAAGGAACAGCATAAGACATGCTTCTCTTGGGAATGTACAGTCACAATCGCGCAACGCGCGTATAATTTTCGCAAATCGTGGATGATTTCTCCAGGACCGTGTCGGCGATTGCGCCGATCTCAAGCGATCGTCTAGCGCAGCAAGGGCCCCCTTCGAGCTCAGCGGCGCGAATTCTTCAAGCTGCTGGCGGCACGAAGGGCTCCGGCACCTCCGAGGGCATGGTCTCGACATAAAGCGAGCGGCTTGGAAAGGCGAACGCGCTGCCCGCGCCCTCGACGATCTCCTTGATCTTGTAGGCCAGCCGTTCCTTGATCTCGAGCCATTCGCCCCAGTTGGTGGTTAGCGTGAAGCAGTAGAGCATGATGTCGATCGAGGAGTCGCTGAACTTGTCGATCCGCACGAATGTGGCGACCTCGGGCGGCTTGGCGAAATCGGGAGTGTTCAGGACGTAACTCTCGATCCCGTCGCGGATCTGCCGCAGCTGGTCGACGCTGGTGCGGTACTCGACGCCGATCGTCCAGTAGATGCGACGATGGGTCATGCTGGAGAAATTCGTCACCGCCCGGTCGGAGAGCTGCGAGTTGGGCACCTGGACCGGCGCCTTGTCGAAGCGCCGGACGCGCGTCGAGCGAAAGCCGATGCTTTCCACCGTGCCCTCCACCACGTCGTCGACCCTGATCCAGTCGCCGTCGGCGAAGCGCTTCTCGGCAAGGATCAGGATACCGGCGATCAAGTTCTTGAACAGGTCCTGGGCACCGAGCGCGACAGCCACGCCGAACAGGCCGAGACCGGCGATCAAGGGGCCGACCTGGATGCCCCAGATCTCCAGGATCGTCGCGCCGCCGATGAACACGATCCCGACCTTGATCGCCTTCACCAGCCACTCGACCAGGGCGCGGCTGAAGACCTTCTCCAACCGGCGGAACAGGACGCTCAAGGGGTCGACCACGTTGTAGAAGGCCCAGAAAATCGTGAACGCGACCAGCGAGCGCACGAAGTTGGCGGCGATGGAGGCGGTCAGACCGCTAAGGTCCAGGTATTCGATGGCGAAGAAGACGCCCATGACCACGGGGATGAAGCGGATCGGATTCTCGAGCGCCGTGATGATCTTGTTGTCGATACGGGTGGTGTATCTTTCCGACCAGCGGTTGATCCTTGCGACCACGAGCCGCGTGAAGGCGCGACGCAGGATCAGAAAGCCGACGAAGATCGCGAGGGCCACCAGCAGGCGCCCGATGTCGACGCCCATGAACCCCTGTTGCCAGACGTCGACGACCAGCGACCAAAACCCCTCGAGCTTCTCCACGAATTGCTCCATGACCTCCTCCCCGTCAGCCTGGCCGAACGGCCGCGCCGGAGCATAGCGGCAAGGCCCGAGGCCGCAAGGAGGGACAGTCGACTGCCGGCGCGAAGGCGCCTGCGGTGCAAGCTTTCATGGGGTGCGTGTCTATTGGTCCTGGACGCAGGATGCGACCAGGCGGCAGGCCTCTTCGGCCTCGCCCCAGCGCTGGATCTTGACCCACTTGTCCGGTTCCAGGTCCTTGTAGTGCTGGAAGAAGTGCGCGATCTGCTCGAGCAGGATCTTCGGCAGTTCGCGGTAGGACGTGACGTGGGAGTAGTAGGGGTGCAGATCGTCGACCGGTACCGTCAGCACCTTTTCGTCGAGCCCCGCCTCGTCCTCCATGATCAGCACGCCGATCGGGCGGGCACGCACGATGGCGCCGGGCACCACCGGCGTGCGGCCGGCGACCAGGACGTCGACCGGGTCGCCGTCGGCCGCCAGGGTGTGCGGGATGAAGCCGTAGTTGCACGGATAGCGCATCGCCGTGTGCAGGAAGCGGTCGACGAACATCGCGCCCGAATCCTTGTCGAGCTCGTATTTGACCGGCTCGCCGCCGAGCGGCACCTCGATGATGACGTTGACGTCCCACGGTGGATTCCGACCGACCGCTATCTTGGCCAAATCCATGACAGCTTCCCCCTAGTCCAAGGCGACCCGAGTCCGATAGGAGCAAGTTTGCGGGCCGGGCGCAAGGCGTCGTACCGGACTGTGCCGTCCGATGATGGTCCGGACCGCCGGCTATTGACGGCGGGTGCCGGGGCGTCTATGCGCGTTGGTTGGCGCGAATTTCGATGGCTTGTGAAGGCTTGGACCGATGACCGTGACGCTTCGTCTGCGCGAGGATATTACCCTGGATGCCTTCTACCGGGTCGCCTGGCAGGGCGAGGCCGTCGTGCTGCACCAGGAGGCCATGGCGCAGGTGGCGGCGTGCCGCGAGGCCTTCCTGCGGCTGATCGACAGCGACCGGGACATCGTGGTCTATGGCGTGACCTCGGGTTATGGCCAGATGGCCCACCTGCGCTTCACGCCGGAGGAGCGCAGGCGCCACGCGGCGCGGCCGCCGCTGGCGGCGGCGGCCAGCTTCGGCGAGCCGCTGCCCGAACGGGTCGCGCGGGGAATCGTGCTGGCACGCCTCGCCAACTTTATCGAGGGCCACGCCGCCGTTTCGCCGACGCTCGCCGAGACGGTGGCGGCCATGCTGGGCAGCGGCCCGCTCCCCCCGGTGCCGGTGCTCGGCAACGGCTGTCCGGGCGAGATCCAGGCGCTCAGCCATCTCTTCCTGAAGCTCGCAGAGCGAAGCGACCTGGCCGAGAAGGACGGCTTGGCGCTGGTCAACGGCAGTCCCTGCGCCAGCGCCTTGATCGCCGACGCGGTGCTGGCGGCACGGCAGCGCCTGGCGCTCGCGGTCGAGGTCTTCGCCCTGGCCACGGACGCCCTGAAAGCGCCGCTCGGCGCCTACGACGCCGCGCTCGACGCGCTGTGGGAGGATCCCCACGAGGCCGCGGTGCTGCGCCAACTGCGCGCATGGCTGGAGGGCGCGGAAGCGGACCGCAGGCCCTATCAGGCGCCGGTATCCTGGCGCATCCTTCCCCGGGTGCTCGGCCAGGCGCAGCGGGCCTTGGCGCAAGGCGAGACCGTCGCGACGGCCTCGCTCAAGGCGGTCTCCGACAATCCGCTGTTCCTGCCGCCCGACGAGGCGCACCCGAACGGCCGGGCGGTTTCCACCGGCGGCTATCACAATGCCAAGGCCTATCCGGCGCTCGACAATCTGGCGGCGGCCTGGGCCGACCTGGCGCTGCTCTGCGACCGCCAGGCGAGCAAGTTGCTCGACGGCAAGGTCTCGGGGTTGCCCGATCAGCTGCTGGTGGGCGAGGGCGGCTATCTCGGTTGTCTCGGCTTCACCGCGGCGGGCTACGCCGAGCAGGCCCGCCAGGCGGCCCAGCGCAGCTTTCTGCCCGGCAGCGAAGGCGGCGGCTTCGGCCAGAACGACGTCGCCGTGCCGACCTTTCTCGCTTGGCGCAAGGAGGCGGAGGCCGGGCGCTGTCTCGACGCCGGCCTGGCCTGCCTCGCGGCGACCGCCAGCCAGGCTTTCCGGGCTACCGACCGGCTGCCCCCACCCCGCCTGCGGCCGCTGCTCGAGGAGCTGCGCGATGTCTTTCCGCCGCTCGAGGGGCCGCGTGCGCCCGGGCCCGAGGCGGGGCGGCTGCAGCGGATGATCACCGCCAAGGTGTTCCCGGACGA
>CAMYKD010000053.1:36017-38459 GCA_947258885.1 uncultured Kiloniellales bacterium
GCGGCCGGCACTGCCGGCGCAGCCGGTATCGTGCTGCCCACGGGGCCCCTGCTGCCCCAGCTCGCCGCCTTGCAGGCCGGCCAGCACAGGCAGACGGACGGACAGGCGAGCAGCGGCGAGCTGGTGATCGGCCGCGGAATCAAGGTCAAGGGTCAGATCGGCGCTTGCAAGACCCTGGTGGTCGAAGGCGAGCTCGACGCCTCGGTGGAGGTGCGCTCGCTGCGCCTTCTCGAGGGGGGCGTGTTCAAGGGGACCGCGGTCGTGCAGGACGCCGACCTCACGGGGCGCTTCGATGGCCGGCTGACCGTGACTGGCCGCCTGCGACTCAGTCCCAGCGCCCGGGTCTCGGGGCAGATCCGCTACCGCCGGATCCTGATCGAGGAGGGCGGAGAGATTTCCGGGGACGTCGCGGCCCTTTCCGCCGAGCCGGATAGGGCCTTCGACGCGGCCGAGCCAGCCGCCAAGAAGCCTAGCCGCGCAGCCCGGCGATGATCTGCCGCTGCGCCGCCAGGTAGCCGGGCGCCTGCACGGCGATCTGGTCCTTGAGCAGCGCGTGGGCCGCCGGCAGGGCGTGGAAGGGCAGCGCCGGATAGGCGTGGTGCTCGGCGTGATAGGGCATGTTCCAGGCGAGCCGGCGCACAAGAGCATTCGAGCGCGTCGTGCGTGAGTTCCGCAGCATGTCGGGGACGAGCGGGCAGCCCGTGTGCTCGGCCAGCAGGAACGCTCTCAAAAAGGGCTGACCGGCGAGCGCGGGCACGAGCCAGTGGGTAACGGCCAGCCAAGAGCCTGCCACGACCGAAACCGCGGCGATCGCCCCATAAACCCCCAGCAGGATCCGTGCGTCGCGCACCACACGGTCTCTCTGCGCCGCCGGAACGAAGGGTTCGCGGACCCGCCCGGCGGCGTGGGCCAGCGTCGTCGCGACGCGCTCGCGCCAGTAGGGCAGGCCCGAGACGGTGCGCAAATAGGCACCGAGGTTCGCCGGCTTGGGCGTGGTCAGCTCGGGGTCCCGCTCCGGGTCCTGCGTGTGCCGGTGATGGGTGAAATGGAAGGTCCGGAAGTAGGCCGGCGGCAGGACCAACAGGGCGCCGCAGAGCCAGGCCACGATGTCGTTCAGCCTTCGGCTGCGGAACGCGGTGCGATGAATCGTCTCGTGCAGCGGCGCGAACAAGAAAACCAGAACGAACCCATGCAGCGCGAGTGCCGGGACGAGCCAGGGTGTGCTCTTGGCCAGGGCCATGGCCGCGCCGGTGGCCGAAAGCGCGGCGAGGTGACTTGCGAATTGCAGGAGCCCCCTGGCGTCGGAGCGCGCCGAAAGGGCCTTGAGCCGCGTTTTGTCGATCGGGCCGCCGGAAGCGAAGCTTTCGTCCATGGTGCAGATCGTGCCTGCTGCTTTGCTCAGCCCTTCAGCGCCTCCGCGTGGTGATGCAGGTGGTCGGACACGAAGCTCTGGATGAAGTAGTAGCTGTGGTCGTAGCCGGGCTGCATGCGCAGCTCGAAGTGCTGGCCGGCTTCCTCGCAGGCCTCGACCAGGAGGTCGGGCTTGAGCTGTACCTCCAGGAACTCGTCGGCGCTGCCCTGGTCGATCAGGATCTTGGCCCGCGACGGCCGTTCGCGGACCAGCTCGCTGGCGTCGTAGGCGCGCCAAGTCTCGCGGTCCGCGCCCAGGTAATTCGTGAACGCCTTCTCGCCCCAGGGGCAGCGCATCGGCGCCGAGATCGGCGAAAACGCGGAGACCGAGCGGTAGACCTCCTTATGCTTCAAGTGGATCGTGAGCGCGCCGTGGCCGCCCATGGAGTGGCCGAAGATGCCCTGGCGTCCGAGGTCGCCGGCCGGGAAGGCGGCGGCCAGCGCTGTCGGCAGCTCGTCGACGACATAGCTGTACATGTTGTAGGCCCTGGACCAGGGCTCTTTTGTGGCGTCCAGGTAGAAGCCGGCGCCGGTGCCCAGATCGTAGCTCTCGTCCTCGCCCGGCAGGTTCTGGCCGCGCGGCGAGGTGTCGGGCGCGACCAGCATGAGGCCGAGTTCGCCGGCCATGCGCTGGGCGCCCGCCTTGATGACGAAGTTCTCCTCGGTGCAGGTCAGGCCCGAGAGGTACGTCACCACCGGCACGCGCTCGCCCGCCAGCGCCTGGGGCGGCCGGTAAACGGCGAAGCGCATGGTGCCGTTGCACGCCTTCGAGGCGTGGCTGTAGAAGCCCTGGATGCCGTCGAAGCACCGGGCCTCGCTGATCGTCGTGACGTCGGTCATGGTGGCGGTTGCTTTCGTTCTCAGTAGACCACCACCGAGCGGATCGACTTGCCTTCGTGCATGAGGTGGAAGGCGTCGTTGATCTTGTCGAGTGGCAGGGTGTGGGTGATCAGGTCGTCGATGTTGATCTTGCCGTCCATGTACCAGTCGACGATCCTGGGCACGTCGCTGCGCCCGCGCGCGCCGCCGAAG
>CAMYKD010000054.1:0-22822 GCA_947258885.1 uncultured Kiloniellales bacterium
GGGCTAATTCCCGCCAGGGCCGCGTCGCGGACGGCTCATGGGGACCCCACCCCAGCGCGCCGCCCGCTCCTAACCCTGGCGGGAATTCGCTCCCGCCAAACGTATCGACAATTCCCTTCCAGACCCTGAGCGGGCGGAGCGGAGGAGAGCGTCCATGTCCCTCGCCATAGCGATCGCCGCCGTCATTCCCGGGCTGTTGCTCCTGGTCTACTTCAACGCCCGCCAGGACTACCACCTGAGCGCCGAGATCGTCTGGACCTCGGTGCTCCTGGGCGCCGCGACCTCGATCCTGGCGGTCGCCGTCGAGCTGCCGCTCGACCTCGCGATCCGGCAGATCGACGACCGCCTGGCGCAGAGCCTATGGCGCGCCTTCCTCGGCACCGGACTGCCCGAGGAGGCGTGCAAGTACCTGATGGTGGTCTGGATCGCCCTGCGCCACGAGGACTACGAGCGGCCGGTCGACGCCCTGGTGCTCTCGGTCGCGGTGGCGCTCGGCTTCGCGACCTTCGAGAACCTGCTCTACCTGGTCAAGTCCGACGACTGGGGCCGGACCGCCGCCGCCCGCGCCATGACCGCCGTGCCCTCGCATGTGATCAACGCCATGCTGATGGGCTATTTCCTCGGCCTCGCGCATCTGGTGTCCCGGTGGGCACCCCGGCGGGCGGCTCTGTTCCGCGTGCTGGCCCTGGCCGCGCCGACGCTGAACCACGGCGCCTACGACCTGCCGCTGTTCCTGATCGACACCTTGAACCAGGGCTCCCAGCCGCCGCCGGAGGCCGCGCTGCTGCATCTGATCCTGGGCTTCGCCCTGATCATCGGGGTCGGCAGCCTGCTGGCCCTGGCCGCCTGGTACGACCTGCTCGAGCGCGACGCCGCCGACGCGGCCGACACGACCGCCGGGCGGCCGGCCTTCACGATCCGCGGCCTGCCCGCGCCGCTTAGGCGCCTGGAGGCCGGCTTCTGGCTGCTGGTCGGCGGCCTCCTGACCCTGGGCAGCCTGGCCGTCGGCCTGGAGGGCTTCGTCTCGCCGGTCCGCAGCGGGCCCGAGTGGGCCCGCCTCTTCCCGCAGTACTTCATGCTGGCCTCGGCCATCCTGCCCTGCCTGTTCGGCCTGGCCATGTTCGGCCACGGCCTGGGCCGCTGGCGAACCCGACGCCGGAACGGCGCGGCGACCTGAGACAAGCCGTCGTCACCGAGACCGCAGGAAGTCGGATCGACGGCCCGGAGGCGCACTCTTGAGCCGGCCCTCCCGAGATGTCCATACCCGTGCGACCTCATGCCGCAGATCAAGTCCAGCGACCTGTGGTATAAGTGGCAGGGATGATACAAGCCGCGCGGGTCGGCCGGACCGCCGGGTATTGGAGCGGCGACGAGAGTCCGGGGCGGCCCCGCGGCGTCGACAAGGGATGCACGAACGATGGCATACGGGAACACGACATTGGCTAAGGGCAGCGACGGCGACGAGGTGGTCGAGCTGCAGATGCGCTTGGCCGGGTTTCGCGGCACCGTGCCGGACGGCGATTTCGGCCCCGGCACCGAGCTCCAGGTGGTCAAGTTCCAGCAGGACTATATGAAGCGCGACGCGCCCGACGGCGTCGTCGACGACGCGACCTTCGCGGCGATCGAACAGTTCGCCGCCGACCAGCCGATCGACTTCGGCAGCCTGGCCTGTCCCTGCTCTCGCTGCGACGGCTTTGGCCAGGGCCGCTTCGAGGGCGAATACCGGGCCGGCAAGCCGCACGTCGAGGCGTATCACCTCTATGAGTATCCCGGCGTCCACAAGATGCTGCTGTGGGCGGTGCGCGCGCTCAAGTTCTATCTGCCGCAGTACAATTTCGTGATCAACTCGGGATATCGCTGCGCCGAGAACAACAAGATGAAGAACCGCACCAGCACCAATCACCACGGCAAGGCGATCGATCTCGACGTGCCGCTGGGACCCGGCGAGGACAGGCGGGACGACATGCGCCGCTGCGAGGAGATTCGCGGCCTCCTGGTGGAGCGGAGCGCGGCGCAGGTCGGCTGGAGCGCGGCCGACCGCAAGTCGCTGGAACCGGCGAATATCGCGCCCACCTGGATCCATTACGACGTCCGCTCGTACAGGCGGAAATATCTGGCCGATGGATATTTCTGCATCAGCTCCGAGCAATTGGACCGACCCTCGGCCTGAGGGTCTGGAAATATCATGATACTTTATAGGGATATCATGGTAACTTTATGTCGACCCTCGGAGCGATCTTCGAATTCCCGCCGGGCGGTCGAGGGGGACAGCGCAAAGTCGACGAATGGACCGGATCAGGCGAAACTGGCTGAAGACCCACATGTCGCGGCTTTTCGGCTATGCGCTCGGCTTGACCAAGGACCGCAGCCGCGCGGCCGACCTGGTCCAGAGCTCCTGCCTCAAGGCACTGACCGCCAAGGCCGTTCCCAGCGACGAGAAAGCCTTTCGCGTCTGGCTGTTCCGCATACTGAGGAATACCCTGGTCGACGAAATCCGCCGCCAGCGCCGGGCCGAACGGCTCTACGACGCACTTTCCGAATCCGCCATGGATGATTGGAACGCCGAAGAGCGTTTAATATCCGGGTTGACGGTGCAACGCGGGCTGGAACGCCTGGCGCCCCATCACCGCGACATCATAGCGATGATCGATCTTGCCGGTTTGAGCTATGCGGAGGCCGCGGACTTGCTGGGTGTGCCGAAAGGAACAGTGATGAGCCGCATCAGCCGGGCACGGAGCAGCCTGCTGGATTTGATCGAGAAGGACAACGTCCGGGCCATGCCGCTCGAGACGCGGGAACGGAGTAGATGAGCCGACAAATCGTCTCCATCGAAGAGCTGAACGCCTATGTTGACGGCGAATTGGACGCGCGCGACTCCGCCCGCGTCGCCCGCGCCGTCGCCGAGGACGCGGAACTGGCCCGGCGGGTCGCCGTGCTGACCAAGCTGCGTTCGGTCCTGAAGGACAGCGTGCAGGCGCCCGCGATGGCGCTGCCGAAGGTCAAGGCCGCGCGCCGCCTTTTATGGACGTCCTTGGCCGCCGGCATCGCGCTCTTGATGATGGTCGCCGGCCTGCTCCTGTTTCCCGAGTTCGACCGGGCGACGGATCAGGTCTGGCTCGCGCGGGCCTGGGCCGCCCATGACGACTGGACGCCCGGGGAGACCTACGATGCCGCCGCCGCTCCGATCGCCGCTCCGATCGCCGCAGATCCGGCGCGCTTCGTCCCGGACCTCTCCGCCGCCAAGCTGCGCGTTGCGATGGTGCGCCGGGCGCGGCCCGCGGACCGGCAGGATGTCGATCTGATCGGATATGCCGGCACCCGCGGCTGCAAGATCAGCCTGATCCGCTCCCGGGCGCCGGACGGCATGCCCGAGGGCCTCGGCGCCTATCACCAGGGTCTTCGCCTCGCCTACGCCTGGCGGGTCGGCGGGCTCGGCCACGTGCTGCTGGCCGAGGGCATGGACCCCGGCCGTTTCCAGTTGATCGCCGAGACGCTCCGCGACGCGACCGTCAAGCGCCTGCAGCCCGACCCGCGCACCCGTATCGCCCTCCACCGCTCGCGCGCGGAGAGCGCGCCCTGCCACGCCTAGGATCATTGGGTCACCCGTGATCGATTGCGGGCGAATGGAATAAAGCGGCGCGCCGGAACGTCTGTGCCTTCTGATATCAGACCGTAGATTCCGTTGCCGTCCCGGGCCGTCCAGCGGCCCCGGCGGCAAGGGTTCGGACCAGTGGGACGTGTGCCTGGTCTCGTGCCGGCGCATGCGGCCGAACAAGAGACAAGGAGGGGAGGACGTCAGGATCATGGTCTATACCAGGAAACATCCGGCACTCTTGATCATGGGGGTCATCTTCGTGGCGATCGCCATTCTGGCAGGGTCGGGCGCGGGGGATGGCGTTATCGGATTTCTCAAGGCCAAGAAGTACGTCGGCGAAATGGTCGGCATGGGCTATGCCTTCGGCGCCATCGGCGTCCTCGTCGGCGCTTGGCACTGGTGGGGCAAGCACGAGGAAGGCAACCTGGACTACTATATGTCCTCCATTGCCGGGGGCATCTTCATCCTGCTGATCGCCATGGTGGTGCGCTGGTACGGTGCGCCCCTGGTCGCCGTGGCCAGCAAGGGCCTGGGACCCGTGATGGGGGCCAAGTACCTGCACGACGTGCTGGGCCTCAACTACGTGGTGCTCGGCATCCTGGCCGGGATCATCACCGTCAACGTCTTCGGCATCCCCAAATGGGCGGAGAACGGGGTGCGCTTGTCGCGGCTCGGCCTCAAGACCGGGGTCATCCTGCTGGGCACGCTCTACAGCCTGGCCGAGCTGGCGGCGCTCGGAAAATTGTCGGCCGTGATGGTCGGCTTTTTCGTTTTGGGCGCGGTCGGCATGGTCCTGTGGCTGGGGCGGCGCAGAAAGATTCCGAATTCCATGGGCGGCGTGCTGTCCGCCGGCATGGGCGTGTGCGGCGTCTCGGCGACGGTCGCCGCCGCGCCGGTCGTCCAGGCCAAGTCGGTGGAGATCGCCTATACCATCGGCACCATCCTGATCTGGGGCGTCGGCTGCATGTTCCTCTTCCCGGTGATCGGGCACCTGCTGGATCTGGGTCATATCCAGTTCGGCGCCTGGGCGGGGACCGGCATCCTGAACTCGGCGCAGGTCGCGGGCGCCGCGCTGGCCTATCAGCCGGACGGCATCGAGACCCTGAAGGTCGCCGAGATCTTCAACATCACCCGCGTTTTGTTCCTGCCGATCATCGTCCTGTGGCTCGCCGTCTGGTACGTGCGCCTCGAGGAAACGGCGGCCGGGGCCGGCCCGCAGGTCAACGTCGGTACTGTGATCTTCGAGAAGTTCCCGGTCTTCGTGCTCGGCTTCATCCTGATGTTCGCGCTGTCCTCGACCGGCGTGTTCGCCCCGGCGCAGCACTACAAGGGAAAGTACTTCGACAACGACATCGCGGCCGGGAAGCTGCTCAAGGACGAGCAGGTGGCAACCCTCGGCGCCGAGGCCGGCAAGCTGCAACGGGCCGACCGCAAGCAGGCCCTGGCCAGCCTGATCCAAAACAGGAAGATCATGACCATCGACGACGAGACCGTCCTTCGCGGCATCTACAACGCCAAGGTCCTGTCCAGTGACGCCAACAAGGTGTTGAAGACGGCGACCAAGGTGGTCCGGCACACGGCGAAGAAGATCAAGAAGTTCAGGCAATGGATCACCCTGCTCTTCGCCTTCGGCCTGACCGGCCTGGGCATGCAGATCACGGTCGCGGCGATGAAGCAGGCGGGCGGACAGCCCCTCGTCATCGGCGGCATCGTCGGAACCACCAAGGCGGTTCTTTCCTTGATCGTGATCGTGCTGTTCGTCAGCGAAACCATCTGATTGGGAGGCCGCAAAATGACGTCGAAAGACAGCCAGAATATCGACCTTCAAGAAGAAGCGGGCGCGAAGTTCCACCGCGGCTCGGCCCTGTCGATTTTCGCCAGCGACCGGCGCGAGGATTTCATGGCGCTTCTCTTCGCCATGCTGATCGCGCTCGGGGTCTACCTCCTCGTAAACTAGCGGGCGCGACGGCAAGCCATGACCCGGCGCCGTTGCTGGCGCCGGGTTTCTTCTTTACGGGTAATACGATGAACCCGCGTTCGATCCTCTTGGCCAGCCACGGCAGCGACGGCGCGCGCGCCGCCGAGGAGGCCGCCCTGGACCTGCTCGGCGAGGGCGGCAAGCTCTTTCACCTGGTCGTGGTGCCCGATTTCTGGAAGGGGATGACGGGCGACGATTGGCTCAACAACGCGGTCACCCAGGCCCGCTTCGGCAAGTACGTGGAGGACCAGCTGGTCCGCGAGATCGGCCTGGAGGTCGCCCGCCTGGCACGCGCGGCCGAGCAGCGCAAGATCGCGTACGAGAACGGTGTCAGTCTCGGCAAACCGGCGGACTGCCTGGCCGAGGCCGAGCGGTCGGGGACCTACGACCTGGTCGTCGTCGGCGCGCCCCGGCCGAAAGGCACGCCCGGCCTGCGCTCGCGCATGTCGCCGGAGACCCTCGTGCGCGCGCTCAAGACGCCGTTGCTCGTCGTTCCGCATCCCGGCTGAGGGAGCCCCGCCGATGGAGCCCACGCCGGACACCGAAGCGGACGGCCCCGAACCGGAGGAAAACGACGCGGCCTGGGTCGTCGTCGAGACGGGGTTGGAAGCCGAGGAGCTGTTCCGCATCTGCCAGGACGTGGAACGCCTGTTTCGCATCAATCCCGCCTACGTCTTCCGGCGTTGGGAGGACCTCGGCGGCGGTACCTTCCGCTGGGCCGCGTTCAACGAAAGCAACGATCGCGAGATCGACACGCGGCTCTCGGCCGAGCGCTTGCCCGACGGCCTCGCCGTGGCCTACGCCACCGGGCTCAAGACGCGGACCACATTCCGGGTCGAGCCCGGGGGCGGCGGCGGGGCCAGGCTCGTCGTCACCGACGATTACAGCGGCACGCCCGAAGCCGAGCGCGAAACACGCAAGGACGAGGTGGACACGAGCCTCAACTCCTGGGGATACGGCCTCCACAAGTACCTTCGCCAGTGGCGGCGGTGGTCCGGCCTGGCGCCCTGGCGCTGGTACATGCGGCGCGTCTGGCAACCCATGCGGCCCATGGCGCGGCGCATCGTCTTCCTGCTGATCGTCATCACGGTGCTGGAGTTCGTCGGCTTCCTCGCGGTCTTCGCCATCTTCCGGCTGAACCTCGAGGGCTACCTGGGGCTCTAGGCCCCGATGCCGAGTATCCCGAAACGCAAAGCAGCGGATTCACCGCGAAGGCGCAAAGGCACTAAGGGCTTCAATACGTTCTTAGTGCCTTCGTGTCTTTGTGGTAGGGACTTCGCCGTCGGCAGAGGGCACCTACGTGGGAACGAGAGCGCGGGCGCGTTTCTCGAATAGCGGAATTCCGCGCTCTCGCCGACCGCTCACCGCCGGACCTTGCGGTCGCTGGCGAAGAAGGTCCAGCGAAGACCGCCGCCCACGGCAAAGGTCGCCTCGTCCCGGTGGAGCGGGCTGTCGTCGTTGGCCGAGCCCGTCCAGAACCCGATCTGGGTGCCGCCGAAGAGCTGGATCCGCTCGGTGACGCTCCAGGACAAGCCGAGGCTGACTTCACTGCCCACATAGCCCGGGTCGGCACGATAGCGCGGCCGGTCCGCTCGCACGTCGGCGCGCCCGACTTCGTAGAAATACTCGTTGAAGCCGTCGAAGCCGAAAGTCGCGCCGACGGCGGCGATGGCGCGCAGGTCGATGTCGAAGAGGTCGTTGCGCCGATAGGTGATCGCCGGATTGACGGTCAGGCCCTGATAGCCGAAGCCCTTGAAATCGGTCGACAGAACGACCCTCCCCGCCAGGGACAGATCGAGCTCGTTCACGGGATCGTCCGCCAACAGCTTGCCGATCAGCTTGGGGCCGGCTTCGAGCAGGTAGTCGAGGTCGTCCATGCCGCGCCGCGCGTCGTTGTCGTCCGAGTCGACCGGGAAAGACGCGTCGAGGCCGACATTGAGCTCGAGCCACGGCATGTCGACGAAGAGGCCGCGCGGCCCCGCGCCGTCGCCGGCGCGGAAGAATTCGCCCCGATAGACGGCGTAAGGCAGCGCGATGCCGTTGACGTGATTCTGGTCGGCGGCCGGATAGTCGGGCAACCAGCCGCCCCCGCCGACGACGCCGATCTCCCACAAAGGCTTTTCGCGAGACCCGCTCGGCACGGGCCGGTCGGCATCCCCGGCTTCGCTTTCGGCTTCGCCCTCGCCGCCGGGCGAGTCCTCCTCCGCCAGAGCGGGCCAGGCCAGGCAAAGCGCCGCGATGAAGAGCCAGAAGGCGGGGCGGGTTTTCATTCAGGGTCCTTGTTTGATGTTCGTCGACGACGGCTCGCCGACTCGCGGGCCACACTGTCACCCAAAAGTTTCCCTATGGTTATGGGCGGATGGTCCAAGGGTCGCCGATGATGACCTTTGGTGTAACATCGAGGCCTGTACTCCAGAACCAGGGAGGATCCGATGCTCGACGTCGCAGGCAGGTTCCCGCGCCACAAGCTCATGTTCGGCCCGACGCCGATCGAGAAGCTGGAACGGCTCTCGGCGCACCTGGGCGGCGGCGTCGAGATCCATGCCAAGCGGGAGGACTGCAACAGCGGCCTGGCGTTCGGCGGCAACAAGGTCCGCAAGCTGGAATACCTCGTGCCCGAGGCGATCGAGCGGAACTGCGACACGCTGGTGACGATCGGCGGCGTGCAGTCGAACCACACCCGCCAGGTCGCCGCCGTCGCAGCCAAGCTCGGCATGAAATGCCGCCTCGTCCAGGAGAGCTGGGTGCCGTTCAACGACGCCGTCTACGACCGGGTCGGGAACATCCTCATGTCGCGCGTGCTGGGAGCGGAGGTCGAGCTGGTCGACGAGGGCTTCGACATCGGCATCCGGGAGAGCTGGGAGCGCGCGCTCGAGGACGTGAGGGCGAAGGGCGGCAAGCCCTACCCGATCCCGGCGGGCGCCTCGGACCATCCGCTGGGCGGCCTGGGCTTCGCCGGCTTCGCGGACGAAGTGCGCGAGCAGGAGGCGGAGCTGGGCTTCACCTTCGACTACGTCGTCGTCTGCTCCGTGACCGGGTCGACCCAGGCCGGGATGGTGGTCGGCTTCGCCGCCGACGGGCGGGCGCGGAACGTCATCGGCATCGACGCATCGGGAACACCCGAGCAGACCCATGCGCAGATCCTCAGGATCGCCCGGAACACGGCGGATAAGGTCGGTCTCGGAACGGAGATCACGCCCGACGACGTGGTGCTCAATCCCGACTATGCCTATCCCGCCTACGGCGTCCCTTCGGAGGAGACCAACGCGGCGATACGCCTCTGCGCGCGCCTCGAGGGGATGATGACGGACCCGGTCTACGAGGGTAAATCCATGCAGGGGATGATCGACCTCGTCGCCAAGAGCTTCTTTCCCTCGGGCTCGCGGATCCTCTACGCCCATCTGGGCGGCGTGCCCGCGATCAACGCCTACAGCTACCTCTACCGCAACGGATGATTGGCGTGGCCGGACAGCAGGGGGAATCGCATGTGGGCGCAGCGTGCGTTTCGCGCCCTTCGAGACGCGCCCTTCGGGCGCTCAGGACGAGGGCATAAGGAAAACCTCATGGTGAGGAGCCGCCGCAGGCGGCGTCTCGAACCATGGCCCTGCGCGAGAAGCCTTGTCGAGAAGCCTTTGGCCTCGGCACCCGGTTCGGCTATCCTTCCCGGACCCCGGGGTCCACGGAAGGAAACGATCTCATGGCCAAGCCCGAGAAGCATGTCTTCGTGTGCACGCATACGCGTCCGAGCGACGACCCGAAGGGCTCGTGCAGCGCGCGCGGCGGCCAGCCGGTCGTGGACGCCTTCGCGGGCGCGTTCGAATCGCGCGGTCTGTGGGGCCGTTTCAAGCTCAACACCGCAAGCTGCTTCGGGACCTGCGAGCAGGGCCCCAGCGTGCTCGTCTACCCGGAGGGCGTGCTGTACCAGTCGGTCAAGCCGGGCGACGTCGCGACGATCATCGAGGGCCACCTCCTCGGAGGCGAGCCCGTCGAAGCCCTCCAGGCCGCCAAAGAGGTCTGGGGCTGACGCAAGGCGTGCGCCGGAGCGCAATGCGACTCTCAGAAGCCCGCCCAGGCGAGGATCACGGCTATGGGCAGGGTAACGGCGAAGATCCGGCCGATGACGAACTCGCGCCGTTCCCAGGTATCTCTCGGTCTCGCCCTTATCGTCGCCTTCCCCCAGTCGATCCTGATCGTGCCCCAGAAAGACAGGCCGAGGATCACGAAGAGCACAAGGCTCGTCGTGTCGCCCCCGAGCGCCATGGGCCCGAGTTGAACGGACCAGTCCGGCGCCGCGCCGCGGGACAGTAGCATCGCAAGAGGAAACGCGATTCCCGAAATCATGGCCAGGAGCGCGAGCAGGCCGGCGTAAAGCGCCGTAGACGTTGGCGGGACGCCCGCCCTTCGCATACGCGCGTCTACATGTTGCCAGTCGTGCGTGCGAAGCTCGTGCCGCAAAGGCGGCGGATGGTCCGGTCCATCGACCAACTCGCCCAGGTCCGCTAGTCCGTCTTCCTCGGTTCTGTGGCACGTCTTGAGGGACAGGCCGAAGACCTCCGCCCAGGTGGCCTTCGCGAGTTCGTATGCCCCCGTTACGTCTTGGCCGCAATCGACCACCAGCACATCCCGGGCGTCACCACCTTCCAGATTTCTCGTGTCCTTGCGGTGGGGCAGCCCGCGGTCGTCGGCGAGGATCGCGACCTTCCGCCGCTCCTCTTCCGACCAGCCCGACAGGGGGCAGCACAGCTCCAGCCCGCAATCGCCTTTGCCATGGATGTACTTGCGAAAGTAGAGGCAGCGTCCGGATTGATCGTGGACTATGCGCAGATGGCCGTTGTCATAGCCGCTGCGCAGCAGGCGGGCGATCCAGAAGCTTACCTGAGAGAAATCCTTGCTTCGCCCCGAACCCGGGCTGCGGATCGTAACCGAAGCGATCGCGGCAACCTCGAAACCGAGGAACAGCCAGAAATAGGCGGTCAGGAACGTAGACAAGACCTGGGCCTCTGGAGCGTGATCTCTACCGGTCTTTGGGGACCGGTTAGTCTGGACGACTTGAGACTACCGAGTAGCATCTTGGCCACAGATCGCCTTGAGCGCCTGCCAGTCTGCCTTGGACATCGCCGTCTCGCCGCCCGTCCCGGCGAAGAACTCCCGGCGGCTCTCGTTGGTCGGGTGGGTCGAGAGCAGGGCGAGCGCGGCCGGCAGGTCGCCCTGCTCCTCCTGCAAGCGGGCGAAGAACGCGGCCACGCCGCCGGCGCTGAGGCCCGCCCCGCCGAGCAGCTCGAGGGCCGTGGCGTCGGCGTCGGATTCGGCCTCGCGGCTGAACGAGGTCGAGAGCAGGGTCTCGCCGGCCAGGCCGACGATGCCGCCGCCCAGGTCGCCCAGCATGACGCCGAAGAAGAAGGCCAGGCCCAGCGACTTGACGATCCCCTCGGTGCCGTGGCGGTGCGTGACATGGCCCATCTCGTGGGCCAGGACGCCGGCCACCTCGTCGGGCGACTCCGCGAAATCGAGCAGGCCCTTGAAGATGACGATCCGCCCGCCGGGCAGCGCGAAGGCGTTCGTGACGCCGATATCCAGCACCGAGACCTTGAAGGTGTAGGGCGAGCGCGCGACGCCCGCGAGCCGGCCGGTCAGCCGGTCCAGTACGGCGCGCCCGGCCGCGGCCTCGCAGAACCGGGGCCGCTCGCCGCCCGCTTTCGTGAAGAGATCGAGGACCTGAGCGAACACGCGCTCGCCCAGGTCCACCTCCCAGGCGACCGGGATCACCTTGGCGGCCGCCTCGGCGAAGCGCGGCAGGGCGAACCACAGGACCCCGGTCAGCACCGCGACCGCGAGCACCGCCATGGTCGCCCAGCGCGCCGCCCGCTCCCCCCAGCCGCGGTGCCGCAGGACCAGCTGCGGCGCCCGGTCGACCAGGTCCTCCAGCAGCGCCCGGTCCGCCACGACCAGCCTGGCGCCCTCGCCGGCTCCCTCCCCGGCCACGCCGGTCTCGAGCCTGAGGCGCAGGGGCCCCTCGCCGAAAACCTCGCCCAGATAGCGCAGGTCCTCGTAGGGCCAGAGCGCGACCCGCCGGCCCGTCACGTCGCTCAGGCGCAGGCCGGCCACGTCCAGGCTCACATCGACGTCGATGCGCGCCGCGCTGCTGCCGTCGTTGAAACTGCCCGCAAAGCCGCTCATCCCGCTCCCTAATGTTCCTGTTCCGACAGAAGAGACCCTGTCCCGAGGGCGGACATCTCACCACCAAGACACCAAGGCACGAAGGGATTCAATATCTTTGTGCCTTCGTGCCCTGGTAGCCAAAAACGGGGACAGTCCCCATTTTTAGCTAGAACGCGCCGACGTCGAGCGCATCGGCGAAGCCCTCGCCGCGCCCCGGCATGAGCTGCTGGCTCTGCGCGATGGCGGCGTAGTCCTCCTCGCCGGCCACCTTGAGCGAGTTGCAGACGACCCGGAACATCGGGTGCACGTAGACCAGGATCCGTACCATGCCGAGCGCGACCACGACCAGCGCGATGACCGCGATCAGGACCAGGTTGACCGTCAGGTCGTTGGCCAGGATCGCCGCCGTGTCCGCGGAGGCCAGGTCCTGGTAGGCCGCGGAGAGCGTCGGCATGAGCCCCGTCGCCAGGCCGGTCGCCACGCCCATCACGAGGCCCAGGGCCAGGTAGAACAGGAGATAGATGCCCAGGACGGAGCCCGTCGAAAGGTCGGAGTTGAAGCGCAGGGCGCCATAGCGGGTCCGCGAGACGAAGTAGCGCAGCTCGTGGACCCGGTACCAGACGTAGATCAGGCCGCCGGTCGGCAGCCAGCACAGCCAGGTCACGAACCAGCGTCCGAAGATGTCCGAGGCCCGGCCGTCGAACTCGAAGCGGCGGTCGCCGAACCAGGTGTTCTCCGTGCGGTAGCGCTGCATCTGCGTGCGGTAGACCGGATAGGCCAGGCCCAGGGTCACGAAGACAACGAACATCCAGCCGAAGGCCAGGAAGCCGTACTTGAAGGCCGAGCCCGACTGCCCGCCGCGGATGCCGCGCCACTGGGTGCGCGTCATGCGGTAGCGGCGCGCCCGGTAGATGGCCAGCTGGATCAGGAAGAGAATGACCACGAGCTGGACGAGCTCCTTGATGGCCACGGCGCCCAGGTCGTTCTCGTAGACCATCCCCACGGCGATCGAGGCGCCGACCAGCGGCGCCAGGATCGCCAGCGCGACCAGGAAGCCGATCAGCAGCTCCTTGGCCGTGCCGCTGTACTCGAAGCGGTCGCCCAGGAAGTCCACGCGGCTCCAGAGGTAGCCGCGTAGCCGGGTCTTGCCCCAGAAGCGGTAGATGCCGAGGGTGAGCAGGCCGAGTAGGCCGTTCGAGACCGCGATGCGGCCGAGATCGCCGGCCCGGCCGTCGTAGGTCACCGCATGGATGGCCGGCGGTGCGGCCGGCACTGAGCCGGGCGGTCCACCGGGCGGTGCGCCGTGCGGGCCGCCGGGCCCGTCGAAGGGTTTCATGTCGTTCATCTTAGCCCCCGGGTCGATCGAGAATCGAGACCCAGGACATATCATGCAAGCGTTGCGCGTCCCTTAAGGCCCAATTTTCGCCAAATGCCGGGGATCGCCGGTCCCAAAAGCCGAGGTCAGCGGAATTTCCCCTCGCGCTCTGGGAGAGGGGCGCGTAGCGCGGCGCTTCGCGCGGCCCGTGCGCCCGGGCGCGCGGGAGGGTGAGGGCGGGTTGGTTCCGGATTTCTCCCCAAGGTGTCGGCGCGTTTTGGCAACGTCCCAAACCAACGCGCCCTCACCCGAAGGGCGAGGGATTCGGGGCCGGGGTCACTTTGCGCTTGGCCCGGCGCGGGGCCCGCGCCTATCTTCGGGCTCGACGAGTCACCCGCCGGTAGACCACGGAGACACAGCAAAAAATGGGCAAGTTCGGCGTCGGCCAGGCCCTGCGCCGGGTCGAGGACCAGAGGTTCCTGACCGGCGAGGGCCGCTATTGCGACGACATCTCCCTGCCCGGCCAGGCGGTCGCGGTGCCGCTCCGCAGCCCCCACGCCCACGCCGAGCTCGGCGCGATCGACGCGGCCGAGGCGCGGGCCGCGCCCGGCGTGCTCGGCGTCTTCACGGCCGAGGACCTGGCCGCCGACGGCATCGGCGACATCCCGTGCCTGGCCCCGGTCAAGGGCAAGGGCGGCCAGCACACGATCCAGCCGCCCAAGCCGGTGCTGGCGCGCGGCCGGGTGCGCCACGTCGGCGACCCGGTCGCCATCGTGGTCGCCGAGACGCGCGCGCAGGCCCTCGACGCCGCCGAGCTGGTCGCCGTCGACTATACCGACCTGCCGGCCGTCGTCGGCAGCGCCCGGGCGCTCGCACCCGATGCGCCGCGGCTCCACGACGAGGCGCCCGGCAACCTGGCGGTCGACTGGGAGCTGGGCGACGCCGCCGCCGCGGGCGCGGCCTTCGAGGCGGCCGACCATGTCACGCGCCTCGAGCTGGTCAACAACCGCATCGTCGTCGCGGCGCTGGAGCCGCGCGCCGCGCTCGGCCAGTACGATGCCGATAGCGGCCGCTTCACCCTGACCACCAGCACCCAGGGCTCGCACCGGCTCTTGGGTTCGCTCTCCCGGATCCTGGACGTCCCCAAATCGCGGATCCGCGTGCTGACCCCGGACGTCGGCGGCGGCTTCGGCATGAAGATCTTCTGCTACAACGAGCAGGTCCTGGTGCTCTGGGCGGCGCGCCGTCTCGGCCGCCCGGTCAAGTGGACCGGCGAGCGCCAGGAGGGCTTCGTCTCCGATACCCAGGGCCGCGACCACGTCACGACCGCCGAGCTGGCGCTCGACGCCGAGGGCCGCTTCCTGGCCATTCGGACCGCGACCCTAGCCGACATGGGCGCCTATCTCTCGCCCTTCGCGCCGGTCATCCCGACCGAGGTCTCGGCCATCATGCTGCCGGGGCTCTACCGCATGCCGGCGGTCTACGCCGAGGTCAAGTGCGTCTTCACGAATTCCGTGCCGGTCGACGCCTACCGCGGCGCCGGGCGGCCCGAGGCGGCCTACGTGGTCGAGCGGCTGGTCGACGCGGCGGCGCGCGATCTCGGCCTGTCGCCGGTCGAGCTGCGCCGGCGCAACATGATCGCGCCGGAAGAGCTGCCGCACAGGACGGCGACGGGCCACAGCTACGACTCCGGCGACTTCGCGCGGATCCTGGACGAGGCCCTCGGCCGGGCCGACTGGGCGGGCGCCGCCGCGCGCAAGGACGAGGCGCGCGCGCGGGGGCTCTATAAGGGCATCGGCCTGGCGACCTACATCGAATCCTGCGGCGGTGTCGGCGAGGAGGACGCGCGGGTCGTGCTCGACGCCGACGGCGGGCTCACGGTTTACGTCGGCACCCAGACCAACGGCCAGGGCCACGCCACGGCCTATACCCAGCTCCTGGCCGAGCGCTTCGGCCTCGCGCCGGACCGGGTCCGCGTGCGCCAGGGCGACTCCGACGACTTGGCCGCGGGCGGCGGCACCGGCGGCTCGCGCTCGCTGCTCATGGGCGGCCAGGCGATAGGAGGCGCGGCCGGAGTCCTGATCGACAAGGCGCGGCGGCTCGCCGGGCTGTTGCTGGAGGTCGCCGAGGCCGACATCGAGTTTTCCGAGGGCGTTTTTACCGTGGCCGGCACCAACTTCGGCATCGGCCTGGCCGCGCTCGCCGAGGCCGCGGCCGGCGGCACGGGTCCCGACGGCCGGCCCCTGCCCGAGGACCTCGCCAGCTCGCTCGAGGGCGCCTACCACCAGGGGCCGCAGGCCCGGACCTTCCCGAACGGCTGCCACGTCTGCGAAGTCGCCGTCGACCCGGAGACCGGCGCCGTAGAGGTCGAGCGCTACGTCGTGGTCGACGACTTCGGGACCGTGATCAACCCCCTGCTCTGCGCCAGCCAGATCCACGGCGGCATCGCCCAGGGCCTCGGCCAGGCGCTCTTCGAGCACACGGTCTACGACCCCGAGAGCGGGCAGCTGCTCTCCGGCTCTTTTGTCGACTATTGCCTGCCGCGGGCCGACGACCTGCCGGCGCTCGAGGTCACCCTGGTCGAGGATTTCCCTTGCGCGACCAACGCGCTCGGCGTCAAGGGCGCGGGCGAGGCCGGGGCGATCGGCGCGCCGCCGGCCCTGATCAACGCGCTCGTGGACGCGCTGGCGCCGCTGGGCGTGCGGACCATCGACATGCCGGCCACGCCCGAGCGCGTCTGGCGCGCGATCCGCGACGCGCAGGCGGCCGGGGGTAGGGCATGAGCCGGTCGGCGCCCCGCGGCCCGGCCGGCGACCTGCTCGCCGCGATCGCGGAGATCGCCGAGCGGGCCGGCGCGGTCATCCTGGAGCACTACGCCCGGGGCGCCGCGGTCGAGGTGCGCGCCAAGGCCGACGCCTCGCCGGTCACCGCGGCCGACGAGGCGGCGGAAGCCGTCATTCTCGAGGCGCTGGCCCAACTGACCCCGGAGATCCCCGTCGTCTCCGAGGAGGCGGCGGCGGCGGGGCACGTCCCGGACGTCTCGGGCGGCACCTTCTGGCTGGTCGACCCGCTCGACGGCACCAAGGAGTTCCTGTCCAGGAACGGCGAGTTCACGGTCAACATCGCGCTGATCGAGCAGGGCGTGCCGACCGCCGGCGTGGTCCACGCCCCGGCCCGGGCGCTCACCTGGACCGGCGCCAAGCCCCTGGACGAGAGCACCCCGGCGCGCGCCAGCGTCGCCGAAACCGGCGGCCCGGGCCGGAACATTTGCGCGCGCGCGATCCCCGCCGAGGGCGCCGTGGTCGCCGCCAGCCGCCGCCACGGCAGTGGCGCCGAGTTCGACGCCTTCCTGTCCGGCTATACCGTCAAAGAGCGGATCACCGCCGGCAGCTCGCTCAAGTTCTGCCTGGTCGCCACCGGCACCGCCGACCTCTACCCCCGCTTCGGCCGCACCATGGAGTGGGACACCGCCGCCGGCCACGCCGTCCTCCGCGCCGCCGGCGGCAAGGTCCTGACGACGGAGGGCGCGCCGCTGACCTACGCCAAGCCCGGCTTCGAGAACCCGTATTTCATCGCGTATGGAAGAGGTTAGGGCGCGTATTCACGTTGGAATAACGGGGAAATAACGGGGACGGAATACCGGGGACAGTATAATTATTAATTGCCGCACAGATGGATGGACATAGGAATCCTAATAAGTATACTGTCCCCTTTATTCGGCTGCCGCCACGGCCCTCTGACCCCGTTCGGAAGGTGCGGGGGGTAACGCGCCAACACGAATCTGCTATTCTCCGGCGACTCCAACGAAACGGTTCCCGGGCCCATGACCGCGTTTCCACCCGCACTTCTCCAGGGCTACCGCGATTTCAGGGAGGGCAAGTTCGCCTCGGAACGCGAACGCTATCGGGCGCTGGCCGAGCAGGGCCAGAAGCCGGAAGCCCTGGTCATGGCCTGCTGCGACTCCCGCGCCGCGCCGGAAACCATCTTCGATGCCCGGCCCGGCGAGATCTTCGTCATCCGCAACGTCGCGAACCTGGTGCCGCCCTACAAGCCCGACGGCCGGTTCCACGCCACCTCCGCGGCGCTCGAATTCGCGGTCCAGAGCCTCAAGGTGAAGCACATCGTGGTGCTGGGCCACGGCCGCTGCGGCGGCGTCGCGGCGGCGCTGGGGTCTGGCGCCGAGCCGCTGTCGCCGGGCGACTTCATCGGCAAGTGGATGGAGCTGCTCGCGCCCGCGGCCGAGGCGATCGGCGAGAACCGGTGGATGACCAGCGCCGAGCGGCAGACCGCCCTCGAGCGCGTCTCCATCCGCTACTCGATCGACAACCTGAGGACCTTCCCCTGCGTGTCGATCCTCGAGAAGAAAGGGCGCCTCAGTCTCCACGGCGCCTGGTTCGACATCTCGAACGGCGAACTCTGGATCATGGACCCCGAGACCGGCGACTTCCTCCGCAGCCCGCCGGAGCCGGACTGACCGGGCAATTCGCCGGCGACGCGGAGCAAGAAATTTGGGGACGAAATTTGGGGACGAAATATGGGGACAGTATACTTTTTAGGTACCGCACTCGCGGACACGGGAAACCTAAAAAGTATACTGTCCCCGTTTTGCCCCGTTTTTCCTACCTTGCGCGGCGCCAGATCTCCTCGGCGAGCGCGCCGATTTCGGCGGCGGCGGGGCTTTTCGGCCGGACCTCGCCGACCGCCCGGCCCTGGGCGAGCGCCGCGGCGTAGAGCACCCGGTTGCCGAGCCGGGTCTCGGCGACGCCGCCGTGGATCGCGCGCAGGTCCCCGATCATCTCCTCGGTCAGGTTGGCGCGCGGCGGCACCCGGTTGAGCACCACCAGCACCGGCACCTTCTCGGCCGCCGCCAGCTCCAGGGTCGCCTGGGTCGCCCAGACGTCCATCGGCGTCGGCTGCACCGGGACGATCACCAGATGGGCGCCGCGCACCGCGATCCGGGCCTCGGTCTCGGCGTGGGGCGGCGAGTCGACGATCACCACGTCGTGCTCGCGGGCCAGGCGCTCGACCTCGTTCTTGAGGCGCCAGCCCTTGAGCGCGCTGACCAGCAGGCCGGCCCCGGCGTCGCCGAAGCGCGCCTCGCGCAGGCGGTACCATTGGCTCAGCGACTCCTGCGGGTCGATGTCGATGGCGGCGACCGATTTGCCGGCCGCCGTGTAGGCCACGGCCAAGTGCGCGGCCATGGTCGTCTTGCCGGCGCCGCCCTTCTGTTGCGCCACGGTAAGGATCTTTGCGGTCATGATGGGGCCCCCCAAGGCTGTTCGCAAGGCGCCCACGAGTGTGCGCCCGCGCCGACCCGGACACAAGGCCGCGATTTCATGCCGCGCCCCACGAAAAGGGTCTTGACGCGCGTTAACCATAAGCGCAGGATTTCACCACGTGGCCGGCTTGGCCGGTGACGATTTAGCCGCCGCAGTGCCTGTGCGGTGACTCTCACGGTTAGCCTACATCCCCTTCGCGGGCTGACGGCGCCGGAGCATAGAGAGCAAAAGTATGGGAGCCGACCGCAAAGGCCGGCTCCCATCGTGTTCAGGGGCCTCGTCGGCGTCCCCGGACTCCTCCCACCCCGTGCTTTCCTTGTCCAACCGTTCGGCTAGACTGCGCCGCCATGACGGAATTCCCGAACGTGCGGCCGGCCGACGAGGCGGCGCTCGAGGCGGCGGCGGCGCTGCTGCGCACGGGCCGGCTGGTCGCGTTTCCGACCGAGACGGTCTACGGCCTGGGGGCGGACGCGACCGACGACCGGGCCGTGGCCGCGATCTTCGAGGCCAAGGGCCGGCCGCGCTTCAACCCGCTGATCGTCCACCTGCCCGAGGCCGCGGCGGGCGAAGGCCTCGTGGTCTTCGACGAACGGGCCCGGACGCTGGCCGCCCGATTTTGGCCCGGTCCCCTTACTCTCGTGCTGCCGCGCGCGCCCGGCTGCCCGGTCTCGCTCCTGTGCAGCGCCGGGCTCGACAGCCTGGCGTTGCGGGTGCCGGGCCACCCGCTGGCCGAGGCCCTGCTGCGCCGTTGCGGCCGGCCGCTGGCCGCGCCCAGCGCCAACCGCTCGGGCGCGATCAGCCCGACGACGGCCGAGCACGTCGCCCGCTCGCTGGGCGGCCTCGTCCCGCTGATCCTGGACGGCGGCCCCTGCCCGCTCGGCCTGGAATCGACCGTGCTCGACCTGACCGGCTCGCCCCCCGTGCTGCTGCGCCCCGGCGCGGTCGCCCGCGAGGCGCTCGAGACGGTGCTCGGCCCCTTGGCCGGGCCGGATGCCGACGACGCGGTCAAATCGCCGGGCCAGCTCGAGAGCCACTATGCGCCGACCCTGCCGCTCCGCCTCGACGCGCGTAGGGCCGGCCCGAGGGAAGCCCTGCTCGCCTTCGGCCCGGACCCGCCCGCCGGCGCCGCCGTCACGCTGAACCTCAGCCCGGGCGGCGACCTCGCCGAGGCCGCCGCGAACCTCTTCGCACAGCTGCACGCCCTCGACCGGCCGGAGCTCGAGGCCATCGCCGTGATGCCGGTGCCCGAGCACGGCCTGGGCGCCGCGATCAACGACCGCCTCAGGCGCGCCGCCACCCCGCGGGAGCGGCCATGAGCGATGCGAGCGAAAACGGGGGCTGGCTCGCGGTCGCGCCAGCGGCCGTGTGCCTGTCCCCATTTTCGCGGACCGGCTGGCCGCGGCCTTCGCGGTGGCCCGGCAAACCGGGACAGGCACCTTTTCGCTAACGCGAAAACGAGCCCGTCCCGGTTTCCCTCGACCGCGCTAGCGCAGCAGGAAACCCGCACCGATCTCGTCGCCCGGCTCGAGGAAGAAGCGGGCCTCGCCGCAGTAGTGCGCTTCGCCGGCGACCTCGACCGTGACCGCCGGGAAGCGGCCGACCCGCGTCTCGGCCAGCGCCCGACCGGTGAAGAGCGCGCCGGTCACGCTCTCGAAGCTGCGGCTCTCGCCGAGCGCGGTCCGGCCGCGGCGGTGCTGCACGGCAATCCTGGCCGTGACGCCCGAGCCGGTCGGGCTGCGATCGACCTGGGACTCGGCGAAGACGCAGATATTGGCGCTGGGCGCGCCGGGCGCGGCGTCGCGGCCGTCGGTCAGGATTGTGCCGTAGAGGAAGGCGAGGTCGGCGTCGTCCGGGTGCTCGAGCGCCACCTGGGCCTTGACCGCCGCGGTGATCTCGCCGGCCGCGTCGACCAGGTCGCGGGTCCTTGACGTCCGCACGTCGAGGCCGAACTGCCCGGCCGGCGCCAGGGCGTAGAACGCGCCGCCGTAGCCGATGTCCAGCGTCACCGGGCCGTAGGTCCGGGTCTCGACGGTGCGCTCCAGGGCGAAGGCGAAGGCCGGCACGCTGGTAAAACGCACCCGTCCCGAGCGGCCGTCTTGCACCTCCACGAACGCGGTCACCAGGCCGCAAGGGCACTGGATCCGGACCTCGGTCTCGGGCTCCTGCGCCGCGACGAGGCCCCGATCCACCGCGTAGCGGCCGAGCGCGACGACCGCGTGGCCGCACATGGTGGAGTAGCCCTCGTTGTGCATGAACAACACGGCGAGGTCGGCGTCGGGCAGGTCCGGCTCGACCGGGATCACGCCGTACATGTCGAAATGGCCGCGCGGCTCGAACATCAACAGGCGCCGCAGGTGGTCGAGCCTGTCGCGCGCGTGGCGCCGCTTGGCCAGGATGGTCGCGCCCGGGATCGGCGGATAGCCGTCGGTGACGATGCGCACCGGCTCGCCGCCCGTGTGCATCTCCAGCGTGCGGATCTCCTGCCTGCCGTCCTCCATGGCGCGCCCTCCCCGGCCGAGTCTAAAGCGTTTTTGGTCTTGGCGGAACCAGCCCGCCAGTCGCATGGGAACGCTCTCAATTCAGAGCGCTTTCTTTCCAATTTCCTTTAGGCGTTCATTTGCTCCATGCCGCAGACTCTTAAGAATTGTCGCGAATTATCCTTAATTTACAGGCCCTTATTTTAACCCAATTTGAACAGAAATTGTTCGTAAGTTTATTGTTTAATGATCGCGCAGATGGCGCAGATGGCGCACGAGGGGCCGCGCGCCCGGTGCGGCGCGGGTCGAGGGAGGATCCGGGGACCAGGGACCCCGAGGAGGGAAGCATGTCTCGCGAGCCGAGCAACGAGGACCGGCGGATCTTCGCCCAGGCGCTGAAACAGGTCGGGCTGCATTGGCAGACAGTGCTGCACGACGACGAGTTCCAGTCGCCGAACTACTTCGACCTCTTCACCGAGATCTGGCTGAAGGCGGGCGAGCCGGTGTGCAAGACCGACTGCTACCGCTTCATGCCGGGGGTGAGCACCCAGACGGCCAAGAAGTACGTCGAGCGGGCGGTCGCGCGCGGTCACCTTCTGGAGCGCGACAACCCGCAGGACGGCCGCTCCAGGCTGATCGCCCTATCGCCGGCCTTGAAGGCGCTGCTCGAACAAACTTTCGACCTGACCGCCCAGCAGCTGCGCAAGGCCCTCGAAGGCCCCCGCGACACGGCCGCGTGAGCCGCGTAAAAGGGCGCGTAAAGGCAAAAGGGGGCAAGTTGGGCCGACCCGGATTTCATGCCATACAGAAAATTCTGCAATCCACGGCAGCCGGACCCGGCACTGGCGGCTTTCGTCGGGTCCTGTGGTTCGAGGGAACACTTGGGGAAGGGCGGCGAGGGGCTTGCGCGACCGATCCCAGGCCAAGGCATGAGATCCGAGAGACCTGTAGACCCGTTCCTTCCGCGCTTCTTCCCGCCAACCCGAAGGCAGACGGGGAACTCGATTTGCGTCCGGCGCCGATAGATTGGGCGGGGGCCGCGGCCCTGGGCCTCTTCGCCTATTTCGCCAGCATTCTGGCAACGGAGTGGGCCGGCCTGACGAACGATATCGCGGTCGTCTGGCCGGCCAACGGGGCCTTTCTGGGGGCACTGCTTCGCATTCCGCCAAAACGCTGGGCGCCGTACCTCTTGGCCTTCTACGGGTCCCAGATCGCCGCCAATCTGTCTCTCGGCGAGGGCTGGCAGGTCTCCATTGTCTATCCCTTCGGAGATCTTGCCGGCACGCTGCTGGGGGCGGCGGTCCTGGCCCGCATCGTCGGGTGCCCCCTGCGGCTCACGGCACTGCGCGAGGTGCTCCTTCTCGTCATCGTCGGCGCGGGCATAGGACAGGCCTTCGGCGGCGTTTTCGGCGCGCTCGTCGCTTACTATGCTTACGGCAGCGAGTTCCTGGGGACGTGGCTCACCTGGTCGGTCTCGGGGGCGGTGGGCATTGCCTTCGTTACGCCGGCCATGCTCACCTTCGATCGCATCGTCGGCTTTCGAAACCTGCCGTCCTGGCAGCTGGCCGAGCTGTTCCTCATCCAGGGTCTCGCGGTCGGGCTGACCGCCTATGCGGGGCGCGAGATCGACGTACCGCTGCTCTACCTGGCGAGTCCGGTGCTGCTGTGGTCGGCGCTGCGGTTCCGGGTTCCCGGCGCCGCTTTGACCCATGCGCTCACCGCGATCATGGTCGTATGGACGAGCCTGGACCATATCGTCGGATCCATGCCTGCGGAGCAGTTCGGCGAAATCGCCATGGCTCTCTTGTCTCAGCTCCATCTTCTGGTGCTTTTTCTCCCGGGCCTGGTTGCCGCCGCGCTGTTCGAACAGCTGGACACCTCCCGCAGCGAGCTTGCCGCGACGCAGGCCAAGTACAGGGACTTCGCCGAAGCGGCGTCGGACTGGCAGTGGGCCATGGACGCGGAGCTTCGCTTCACCGAGCTGACTCCGGGCTTCGAACGGGCGACCGGGTTCCGGAC
>CAMYKD010000054.1:22861-31957 GCA_947258885.1 uncultured Kiloniellales bacterium
CGGCTGGCGGAAGTGAACGGCAAGCCGATCTTCGACACCGCCGGCCGCTTCATCGGCTATCGCGGTACCGCGACGGATATCACCGAGCAGGTCGAAGCCGAGCAGCGGTTTCGGGCCATATTCGAGAGCGCGAACATTGCGATGCTGATCGTCGGCCTCGACGGCCGCATCCTGCACACCAACCAGGGACTCGCGGACCTTCTGGGCTACGGCGAAGACGAGCTGCTGGCGATGTCGGTCGTCGACATCACCCATCCCGATGATCGCGGCGTGACATCGAACTACATGGCGCGCCTGGGCACAGGCCGGTTATCGTCGCTGGGGGTCGAAAAGCGGTATCGTCGCAAGGACGGCGACACGGTCTGGGGCCTGCTCAGCATCGCGGCGGTGAAGGGACCGGAAGAAGCGCGGCCCTTGTATCTCGTCTCCGCCATCCAGGACATCTCGATCCAGAAGGCTCAGGCGCAGTCCTTGCTGGACAGCGAGGCGCGCTACCGGCGCGCGGCCAAGCTGGCGCGGACCGGCCATTGGGTCTGGGACCATATCGAGGACAGGTGCGTCTATTGCTCGCCCGAGATGGCGGCGCTTTTCGGGGTCTCGGACGACGAGTTCCTGAGCAGAGCCTCGTCGCGCGATGCCTATCTGCATTGGGTGCACACCGACGATCGCGACGACTACGCCGCCGGCCTGGCCAAGTCGGTCGCGGACAACGCAGGCTATGAAAAGGTCGTGCGCGTCGTCCTCGACGACGGGCGCATCCGGTATCATCACCAATTGACCGAAGCGGTCCTCGATGCGACCGGGAAGCTGATGCAAACCGTCGGCGTGCTTCTGGACATCACCGAACATCGAGAGACCGAAGAAGCGCTCAGACAATCGCAGAAGCTCGAGGCGATCGGAAAGCTGACCGGCGGCATCGCCCATGATCTGAACAATATCCTGAGCGTGGTGCTGGGCAATCTCGAGCTGACGCGAGAGCTCACGGGCGACAGCGCGGTCTCGAAGGCGGTGGACAAGGCGATGTCGGCGACCCAACGCGGGGCGAAGCTGACCAACCGCCTTCTCGCCTTCGGGCGCCGACAGCCGCTCTCTCCCAAGGCGGTCGATCTCGCCGCGCTGCTGAGGGACATGGCGGACCTTCTGCACCGAAGCCTCGGCGAGGACATCGAGCTCGAGATCGTCGCCGGCGATGGATTGTGGGCGTGCCGGGTCGATCCGCACCAGCTCGAGAACGTCATCCTGAACCTGTCGATCAACGCCCGAGACGCCATGCCCGATGGCGGCAAATTGACGATCCAGGCCGCCAACGGGCGTCTCGACCAAAACTACGCCGAACATCATGCCGACGTCAGCCCGGGACAGTATGTCTGTCTCGCGGTTTCCGATATGGGTACGGGGATGTCGGCGGAGGTGGCCGAGAAGGCCTTCGATCCCTTTTTCACCACCAAGGATCCTGGCCAGGGAACCGGGCTGGGACTGTCGACGGCGCACGGGTTCGTCAAGCAATCCGGCGGCCACATCGAGATCCATAGCGAGCCGGGCGAAGGCACGACCGTCAAGGTCTATCTGCCAAGAACACGAGACGCGGCGGATCTCGCGGTCGAGGCGCCGTCGACGGACCACCCGGCTGCGGGAAACGGTAAGGTCATCCTGGTCGTCGAGGACGATGCCGACCTGCGGGCCGTGATCACCGAACAGCTCGCCGATTTGGACTACGAGGTCCGCGAGGCGTCCTGCGCGGCCGACGCGCTCGCGCCGCTGAGCGGATCGCAGGACGTCGACCTTCTGTTGACCGATGTCGTCCTGCCCGGCGGCATGAACGGGTTCGAGCTGGCCCGCGCCTGCCGGGAGGTCTCGCCGGGCGTTCGGGTTCTCTTCATGTCGGGCTATGCCGGCAGCACCCTCTTGCACCAGAGAGGTCAGGACGAAGGCGCCGAGCTGATCCAGAAGCCCTTCGGCAAGGCCGCCCTCTCCGAGCGGATACACGGGATTTTCGCCAAGCCTCCGGAAGCCGTCTCGAGAGGACCTTCGGGCTGACCGCCAGGCGGCCGCGCGCAGAGGAGGTTCTTCGCGCGCGTCGCGCCAGTCTCCTTATCCCGTCATCACCGGGCCGTGACCTGGTGATCCAGAGTCCCCGCGACTCTCCTGGGTTCGCGGGTCGAGCCCGGACAGGATATTTGGGGACGGCCGAGCGCGGTTCGTCGACGTCGGGTTCCGTCGCGGCCTGTGCGGCCGTGGCGATTAGCGCCGGTGAGCCTGGGGCAGACGCGCCGGTTTCTTGTTCTCGGCGGCCGCTTTTTCCGCGGCGGCTTCCTTGTCGGCCGCCTCCTTGGCCAGGCGCAGCGCCCGCAGCTTCGCCACGCGGTCCGCGATCTCCCGCTCCGCCTTTTCCTTCTCCTTCAGGGCCTGCTTGGCCTTCTTCTGGGTGGCGGAGAACTGTTCCTCGGCCCTCGATCTCGCTGACTTCCGCATTTCGGCAATCCTTCGCTTCGGTTCGAGGCGTCACGGGCGGGGGACTTTCATCCCGCGGCACAGGCGGGATCGCCCGCAGGCTGGTGCGCAAGGTCGGCGACGGCTGGGCGCGTCGCGCCGTTTTCTTGTTGTTCGTCGTCTCTAGTGCGGTCGAAGGAACGACGGCGGGTCGGTCCGCCCGCTCCCTTCGGTCCGTCGGACGATCGTCGAATGCGGCCTCGCCGACGGCGCGCCGCGGGCCGCCCCCAACGGGAGTTGGAGGCGGTGCCTTGGCGTGGTCAGTCGATGACGGACAGGTTCTCGGCGGAAGACTTGCCGTTCTGTCCCGGCTGAAGCTCGTAGGAGACCTTCTGCCCTTCGCTCAGCGAACTCAGTCCGGCGCGCTCGACGGCCGAAATGTGGACGAAAGCGTCCTTAGAACCGTCTTCCGGCTCGATGAATCCGAAACCCTTGGCCGGGTTGAACCACTTCACGGTACCAGTAGCCATAGCTATTTCCTCTAACAGGAGTATCAATTCCGCGCGTCACACCATGTGACGGCGCGGCCGATTCAACGTCCACATTGTCGGGAGATAACCAAGCTAATCGGCGTACCGGTCATTCAGGCAGCACCAAACGAATGCAACACGTCTGCAGGATATGTAGCCCCTATCCCGGAGAAGTCAATCCGGAATTGCCAGGACCGGGATCTCCCGGACAGTAAACTCGAGTGGCTTCCAAAGTCCGTGTGCGTAAATTCAAACGGGTCTACTGTGCCCGGAACTCCGGACCGTCGAGGGAGGCGGAACAGGAAAATGGGGACAATCCCCATTTTCCGCGTTTTTCCGTAGTGTGGTTTGGCGAAGGCCGGCCGCGCAGCCGGTTTCCACTGGACGCCGTCCACACCAGATAATGCATTCGTGCAGGCCCGACTCCGGTCTCTGTCCCCGGACCGCCCCCGTGGAGGGCACTCTTGGCTAACCGGCTTCGCATACGCCCGAGAACCCTGCTTGTCTGGGCGATCGGTCTCGGTGTGATCGCCGGCCTCGTCGTCCATCACCGGGATGCCGGGCTGCTCGACGCCGTTGCCGTCGCCGGCTGGTGGCTTCCCCTCCTGGCAGTTACGCATCTTGGCACCTTTCTTCTGGACAGCTTGGGTTGGCGGGCGGTGATCCCGGCCCCGCGGCGTGTCGGCATCGTCGCTCTCGTGATCCGGCGCTGGGTCGGCGTTTCCGTCAACAGCCTACTGCCGGTCGCCCAGCTCGGGGGCGAGGTCGTTCGTGCGCGCCTCCTCGCACGGCTGGGACCGCCGGGTCACGTCGCGGCCGCCAGCGTCATCGTCGATATCACCGTGGGTCTTTTGGCCCAGGCTCTTTTGGTAGGGACCGGCGTCGTTCTCGTCGCATACCTTCTCGGCGGCACCGAGAATCTGGTTCAGGCCGGCTTGGGCATCGTTCTTTTCGGCGCCCTCGTCTGCGCCTTCGCCGCGCTTCAGACGCGCGGACTCTTCGTGCCGATCGCCGGCGCGCTGGAGCGCTTGGGGCAAGGCGCGATTTGGCGCGGATTGACGGACAATGCATCGCAGCTCGATCGGCAGATCCGGTCCGTCTACCGCGAGTCGAACCGCATTCTCGTCTGCGGGTGTTGGCGCGTGATGGCCTGGCTCTGGCCGTGTCTGGAGCTCTGGCTGCTGCTTTGGCTGCTGGGTCATCCGGTCAGCCTGGCCGAGGCCGTTGTCCTCGAAGCGACGGGCCAGGCCGTTCGGAGCGCCGGTTTTGCGATTCCCGGAGGCTTGGGCGTACAGGAAGGCGGCGTTCTGCTCGCCGCGAATTGGCTGGGGGTCCCGACCGAGCTCGCCCTTGTCGCGATGCTGATCCGCCGCGTCCGCGAGCTCGCTTTCGGTCTCGCCGGACTGTTCGTCTGGTCCCTGCTCGAAGGCCGCGCCGCCGTGCGCGCCGCCGCCCAGGACGGCATCGACGGGTCTCGCTGAAGGCCGCCCTCGTCGCCGCCGCCCGCGGTTTCGAGCTTTGCATGCGTGGCTGGGTATGCCCAGCGGAGGGTGTCTTCGGGGTATGCTTCGGTCTTCAGGAGCGAGGATTCATGGCATCCAAACGTGTAACCGTATTCGGAGGATCGGGATTTCTCGGCCGCCGAATCGTGAAATGTCTGGCCGCGGAGGGAACCGAGGTCTGCGTGGGGGTGCGCCACCCCGAGCGCGCATCCTTCCTCCAACGTTTCGGCCGGGACGGCCAGATCGAGCTCGCGCACGCCGACGTGTGGGACGAATCGACGGTCGCCCAGGCGGTGAAGCGGTCGGATTCGGTGATCAACGCCGTCGGCCACTATGTCGAGAAAGGCCCGGCGACATTCGACGCGATCCACGGCCAGGGAGCCCTGCACGTTGCCCGACAAGCGCGACAAGCAGGTGCGGATCGGCTGATCCATATCTCGGGTCTCGGTGCCGATCCCGCCTCCGACTCCCCTTACGTTCGAGCCCGGGGCATCGGGGAGGTCCTGGTCGGGGAAGCGTTCGAGGGCGTTACGATCCTTCGTCCCGGCGTGATCTTCGGCGCGGGTGATTCCTTCTTCAACACCCTTGCGGGCATGGCACGGCAAGCCCCGGTCCTGCCCCTGTTCGGCAGAGGTCGCACGAAGCTGCAACCCGTGTTCGTGGGAAACGTTGCCGAGGCCTGCGTGAAGGTCCTGGCCGATCCCTCGACGAAAGGCGAGGTCTACGAACTCGGCGGTCCTCGGGTCTACACCTACAAGGCACTGGTACGACTGGTGCTCGAGCAGGTCGATCGGAGGAGGGCTCTTGTCCCGATCCCCTTCCTGGTCTGGGACACCTTGGCGGCCTTTATGGCGGTCCTTCCAAATCCACCCCTGACGCGCGATCAAGTGAAGCTGATGAAACGGGACAATGTGATCGAAGGAACGGTATCGACACTGGAGGACCTCGGCGTCGCCCCGGTCGCCGTAGAAGAGATTTTGCCCACCTACATCGAGTGAGGGCCGGGCCCGCACGATTGCGTCATTGGGGTCTATAGCGGTTTGGCGAAGGCCGGCCGCTCGGCCGATGTCCGCGCGACGCCGGCCACGCCGAACGATGCATTCATGCGGGCCCGGCCCCGGTCCTTGCCCATCGCATCGGTGCCGGTGATACCTTTGGTACAACTGCCGGATGCGGAACGTCGAGGGAGGCGGATCGTGGATATCCGGAAGCCGACGCGGTTCCCGCTGTGGTGCACGATCGTCAACGGCGCCTTGCCGATCGTCTCCTTCGCGGTCTTCGCCATTGGGGGCACGGAGTTCGTCTACCAGACGCACGGCAAATGGGTCGCCGTGCCGCGGGAGACCTTCGACGCCATCCTCTACATGCTCCTCGGAATCTACAAGATCGCCATCCTGGTCTTCGACCCGGTCCCCTCCGCGGCGCTCAGGATCGTCGCGAAGGGCTGATACCGGCGAGCCGATCGCGGCATTCGTAGGCTCGCCGGCAAGCGCGAACGCGCGCCCGCGGCGAAGCGAGGAAAGCCGAGCAGACGGATGTCCGCGCCCGGCGCCCGAGGGACAACAGGCGGGTCCGGTCATGGGCGCGCCGGTATTAGGCAATATTTCATGAAATGTGGGGCACCTTGCAGTGCCGGCGCCCCGTCCTCGGGCGTGCTCTTGCGACGCGGCGCCGGCCGCCCGGCCGCGACAGGCCTGGCGGGATGGCGCTAAGAGGAAGATCCCATGAGAGCCTGGAAACTGCCGATCTTGGCCGTCGCGGCCCTGCTGGCCGGGGCCGCGCCCGCGTCGGCCGAGGGGTATTACATGGCGCTGCACGGCGGCGCCAACTTCACCCACGACGGGGCCGTCGACGACTACTTCTTTTTCGAACCGAACCAGATCGGCCATTCCGCCTTCGAGTCCGGGTATGGCTTCGGCGGCGCCTTCGGCTACAAGTCGCCGGACTGGCGCGTCGAGCTGGAAGCGACCTATCGCCGCAACGGGCTCGACAGGATCGAATGGGACGTGTTCGGCAAGGACGGAACCTTCAAGACCGACGGCGATATTTCCTCGCTGGCCTTCCTGATCAACGCCTTCTGGGATATTCCGGTGGGTCCCTCGGTCGTCCCCTATCTGGGCGCCGGCATCGGCGCGGCCTACGTCGAATTCGACGACCTCTCCGACGCGGACGGGCCGCTGTTCGACGAAAGCGAGGTCGGCCTGGCCGCGCAGCTCGCTCTGGGCGTCGGCTTCCCGCTCGGCGAGGCGATAACGCTGTCGATGGACTACCGGTTCTTTTTCGTCGGCTTCCTCGATCCCACCGTCGATTCGAGCCAGCCCGGTATCGGCGGGCAGTCGCTGGGCTTCGAGTACACCAACAGCACCCTCTGGCTCGGCTTGCGCTACGAATTCTGAGCAAACCGGAAACCAAGCTCAGACACGGTCTCCAGCGACCAGGGGCAAAACGGGGTCTCGCCCGCCACCTCACCTTGAGACACTGCCACCTCAAGCAAGGCACGACCAGGCATACAAGGGGCAACAGGCGAGTCCAGTCATGGGCGCGCCGGTATAATTGCGGTATTGGTGTCTTTAGCGGTTTGGCGAAGGCCGGCCGCTCGGCTGATGTCCGCTCGACGCCGGCCACGCCAGACGATGCATTCCTGCAGGCGGCCCCGGTCCGCCGAACTCCGTTTAGTCACTCGGCGGCGCGGGCCGCGCGCAGCGCCCGCTCGCGGTATTCGTTCAATGTGGCGGCGATCTCGTCGAGGGGCGCCTCGTATTGGTCCAGGATCTCCCCCTTGCGCAGGCTGTCCGGGTCCTGACCGGGCAGGTGAAACGCGATATTGGGTGGAGCCTGGTTGGCTTCGTGGGTGAAGGCCGGCAGGTCGCGCCAGGGCCAGCGGCGGGTCCGGAAGCGGCCCGACTGGGTCAGGCCGTCGCGGTCGAGGCGAAGGTACACCCGCGCGATCAGTCGCGGATGGGCCTGCAGCAGATCCAGGGCCAACAGGATTATCAGCAAGACGACGGCCATGCGGACGTCCTGGATGATATCGTCCCCTGCCACGGCCCAGTAGTCGGTGAGGCCGGGGGCGTTGTCCACGCCCTTGAAATACCGAAACAAAGTGTTCATCAGCGGAAACGAGAGCATGACCAGCGTGGTCGGTATGGGGCCGAGCAGTCTGCCTCGGATCTTCGCAGGATCCACGTGGAAGGTCGTGACTTTCACGGTCCGTTGCCAATCCAATGCACTGCGCCACCCAGGCTGCGCGCCGGCACCCGCCGCCGGCGGGGCTCTCCAACGCAGGAGTAGCGGTATCGGGATGAAAGCCCGGTTAAGACGATGCTCGCGGCGGCCTCGGTGGGCCACGCAGGCGAGAGGCGAGGGTCAGGCCTGCAGAATTGCGCAGCTGGGGTCTATGGAGGTTTGGCGACGGCTGGCTGCTCAGGTGATGTCTACTGGGCGCCGACCACGCCAGACAATGCGCCAGATAATGCAATTATGCATATGCAGGCCTGACCCTGATTTCAATCTAGAGACGACTGCTCCAGGAAATGCGTAACAATTCAGTCGGTCCGCCGAATTCCGTTTCGTCACTCGGCGGCGCGGGCCGCGCGCAGCGCCCGCTCGCGGTAGTCGTTCAACGTGGCGGCGATCTCCTCGAGCGGCGCCTCGTATTGGTCCAGGATGTCCCCCTTGCGCAGGCTGTCCGGGTCCTGACCGGGCAGGTGAAACGCGATGCTGGGTGAAGACTGCTTTGTTTCGTGGGTGAAGCGGGTGAAGGCGGGCAAGTCGCGCCAGGGCCAGCGGCGGGTCCAGAAGCGGCTCGACTGGGTCAGGCCATCGCGGTCGAGGCGAAGGTATACCCGCGCGATCATTCGCGGATGGACATGCAGCAGATTCTCGATCAACAGGACAAGGACCCAGAGGGCTCCCGTGAGATAGTCCACGATGAGATAGTCTCCCGCGGTCCAGTGATCGGCGATGCCAGGGGAGATGCCAGGGGATTGGAACAGGTTCTTGAAACCCCGAAACAAATTGCCGAAGAGCGGAAAACAGAGGAAACCGAGCGTGAGCAGTAGGGGGCCGTGCACCCTCAGGGCTCGGATCTTCGCAGGATCCGCGTGGAAGGTCGTGACGTTCATGGCCTGTGGCCAACCCAATGCACCGCGCCACCCGGGACTCGCGCCGACACCCGCCGCCGGCGGGAATCTCCAACCAAGGAGTAGCGGTATCGGGATGAAGGCCCGGTTAAGATGATCCTTGTGACGGTGTCGGGGAATTCCGGTGACAGTTTACCTAGCTCGTCATAGCGATTCGGGGGTCACAAGCGATTCGGGGGTCAGGTCTTGAATTATAGGTTTCTTGTGTTCATGGCCCCTGCGCATCTCGAACCGAAATCCGCTAATTCAAGACCTGACCCTGGACAGCAAGACCTGACCCTGGACAGGCTGGCCCCTGGTCCTGATAGATTGGGGAATGAACGATGCGGACCCGGCTGGCCGAGTTCCGAATTCCGTGAAACTGCTTCTCATCCTGCTTCTTTGCGTCTTGCCTCTCGATCGCGCCGCGGCCGAGACCTTTCCGGGCAAGACCTGGAACGAGCCGGCGGATCCCGAAATCCACGGCTGGTCCGCCGCGAAGCTCGCCGAAGC